>JALYGF010000008.1 GCA_030777325.1 Actinomycetota bacterium
GCTCGGCGGCGCGACTGGCGGCAAGGGGACCGCGGCCGCCGCCGACCGACCGCACGGCTGCCAAGCCATCGGAGAACGTCCCCCGCTCGCCCTTGCGGATGGGTTCGTAGTTGTCGGACGGGATCCACGCCATGGCCAGCAGGGCGGCCGCGCCCAGCGCCAGGGCCACGCCTCCCACACGTTGCACCGGCTTGTCCTCGGTTCCGGTCCAGAGCTTCTTGGCGACCGTCTGCAGCAGCCGCAGCACCAGCAGCACGATGGCCACCAGCGGGAGGGCGACCACCAGGAGCTGCACAACTCCGGCCACGCCTCCGAGGACCGCACCCGATCCGAAGGCCCGGCTGGTGGCGTCCCACTGCTGGCGCAGCGAGTCCCATCCGGTCCCCAGGATGCGGGGCAGGTGGATGAGGAGCATGAACAGCTGGAAGAGGAGGAGGGGGACGACGACCAGGACCCAGACCGTCACCGCCACCCGCACCCATGGCTTGAGCACGGTCACTCGCTCGTCCGCCTTCTTGCCCGGTACGACGCTCACGAGTATGGGCTTGATGCGACTGAACAGGTCCGGGACGCCCGTGAGATCGGCCACGACGTAGTACCCGTCTAGGCGGACGAGGGGCAGCAGCTGGTGCACGATCTCGGCGTGCTGGAAGACGACGATCAGCAACAACGCCTCGAACCCAGTGAGGGCGTACAGCCCAGTGATGGCCAGGATGATCAACACGTTGAAGTAGACGCCCCCGAGGTCGGTCCGCAGCCGGGCCATGCGCCCCAGCCGGTAGGCGTCGGTGACGTCGGTGTAGAACGCGGGCCAGGCCAGGTACAGACCACAACCCATCTTCCCCGGCTCGCCGCCGCCATAGGAGCAGCCGGTGGCGTGGCCGATCTCGTGGAAGGCCGCCGACAGCACCACCACGCCGAAGACGAGGAGGATCATGCCCGGCTGGTACAGCGTCTCCCGCAGGCCCTGGGCGATGCCGTGATGTAGGAAGAGCCACGCGTCCACCAGCGCCAGCCCGACCAGGGCGGCCAGCACCACCGGCGGCAGGAACAGAGGCTTGAAGAGGGCGGCCACCGCCTTGGACGCTCCCTCGGGGATCACCGCGGCCCGGAACTTGAGGGCCAGCAGCGGATCGAGCTTCTTGACCTCCACGCCGGTGCCGTCGGCCGCCACCATCACTCCGAGCGGCCGCAGCTTGTCCTCCACCAGGAGCTTCACGTTGTCGGCGCTGACCTGTCGCTGGATCTCGGTTCCGACCAGCTCGGCGATGGCCCCGTAGTCGTTGGTCCCGTCGGCGTGCTTCGCCACCAGGTAGAGCAGCGGCGAGAGCTGGATCACCTGGCCGTCAGGCCGGCGAACGAGCGAAGGTGGCTCCTTGAACCCGGAGCCTTCGTACTCACCGATCAGCTGCACGCCCTCGGCCAGCCGCGGTGCCCCCTGGCGCGGTGCCGTCTGCTCAGAGCTGTCCTGTCCGGTGACTGCCAACCTCGCGCCTTTCCCTCTGACATGAACAGGCGGCCCCCGGAGGGAGGCCGCCTGTTACCCGCACTCTTCGGCGGAAGAGCTGCTCAGTTGGTCTGGGTGATGTCCACGTCCTGCTCGGCGTTGGCGTAGGCAACCGAGTCGTCGGACAGCACGTTGGCTGCCACGGCGGCGTTGATGGGTGCCGCCAGGTTGGCGTTGATGAGCGACATGGCCTCCCGGTCGGGAAGCTCCTCGCCCGACTGGGCGTCGAGCTCCTCAGCGGTGAGCACCTCGGGGGCGACGTCCTCGCGGATCTCCATCTCTTCGGCCATTCTCGTACTCCTTCGTCGTTCGATCGTCTCGTTCGATTGGTCTGGGTCGGCTTGCCGGTGACGCCCGGCCTGCTAAGTGGCCTGGTCGATGTCCGGCTGCTGCGTGGCGTCGGCGTAGGCGATGCTGCCGTCGGAGAGCACGTTGGCGGCCACGGCGGCGTTGACGGGTATGGCCAGGTTGGCGTTCACGAGGGACATGGCCTCGCGGTCGGGGAGCTCCTCGCCCGTCTCTGCCTCGAGCTCCTCGGCGCTCAGGGCCTCGGTGGGGGCCTCGATGGGGGTTTCGTCTGCCATGGGTCTGCTTCTCCTCAGTTCGACTGGGTGATGGTGCCGGACTGCTCGGCGTTGGCAATGGCGGTGGAGTCGTCGCTCAATGCGTTCAAGGCCACCGCGGCGTTGACCGGTGCGGCGACGTTGGCGTTGATGAGCGACATGGCCTCGCGGTCGGGCAGCTCCTCGCCTGTCTCGAGCTCCAGCTCCTCGTCGCTGAGGGGGACCGGGCTCTCCGGGGTGGGATGCTCCTGATCGGTCATTGGCTCTCCTTTCGCTGTTTGGTTGTTTGTCCTTCGTGAGCCGCCGTTGTCACACTCGATGATCCCGAGCGTTGAACGATGCGCGTGCGACTCCGTGAAGAGACGCTCAACACGGAGGACCTCTCCCCCACGCCCGCCGCGCCAGCGTTTACCTCGACGACGCCATTGACGTCGCCAACCACGTTCACTCCGCCACCTTGGCGGCGAAGCCTTCGGCGGATCTTCCTGCGCACCTTCACGGATCGAGGGTTCCCACCCTCCGCGGTCTCAAACCGCGCATCTCGCTCATTTCTCCAGACGGCCGAAGGCGTGGACCTGACCGGACGCGACAAAGCCGCTCCCATGGGAGCGGCTCGTGCGCACAGCTGTGGACCGACTGCTAGAGGATCTCGCGGTCGCGTACCACCACGCGATCGCCAGCCGCCCCGCCGCGGCGGCCGTAAGGGCTGAAGCTGCTCCAGAACAGGAGCGACGCCACGAGCCCGATGGCCCCCACGATCATGAGGATCACCCCGACGGTCTGGAGGTCCAGACCACTGAAGGTCACCTCGACGGCAAAGGCGAGGATGGCGCCCAACGCGATGAGGAAGATGCTGACACCTATGCCCATAACTTCACCTCCCTTCGAGGCCGGTTCGGGGTGATGGTGCCCATTAACGAGGAGCGGCAAACCCGGCCCACACGGCGACTACGGCGATTCCCCGAGATCCCGGAGATGCGAGGTCACCACCGCCAGGTCGGCCACGAAGGCCTCCATCTCCTTGGCGCGGGTCTCCTCGTCTGGTGCCCGCAGGATCGACGACGGGTGCACCGTGGCCAGGATCCTCGGAGCTCGTTCCCACGCCATGAACTGCCCGCGCTGGCGGGTGACGCGAAAGCTGGGCCCGAGGAGCGCCTGGGCCGCGGTGGCACCGAGGCACACCACCACCGCCGGTCCGACCAGGTCGATCTCGCTCTCCAGCCAGGGCCGACAGGCCCTGATCTCCTCGGCACCGGGCTTCTGGTGCAGGCGGCGCTTACCCGCCGGACGCCACTTGAAGTGCTTGACCACGTTGGTCACATAGGCCTGGTGCCGGTCGATCCCCGCCTCGTGCAGAGCACGATCCAGCAGGGCACCCGCCGGCCCCACGAACGGCTCGCCTTCGAGGTCCTCCCGGTCACCGGGCTGCTCTCCCACCAGCATGACGGTGGCACCGGCCGAACCCTCACCGAACACCGTCTGCGTGGCGTTGCGGTAGAGGTCACAGGCCTCGCAACCGGAGGCCAGCGACCGTAGCTGCTCCAGCGAGGCGCCCTCCGGGATCAACTCGCGCGCCGTGCTCATCCTCCGATTCTGGCGCGCCGCACGGGCGGCGGTGAGACACCAAGCTGACCGGTGCGTCAGAGGTAACCCAGGGGGTTGACGGGCGTGCCGCCCAGCCGGACCTCGAAGTGCAGGTGGGGACCGGTGGAGAAGCCCGTGGATCCCACGGCGCCTATGACCTGGCCCGAGCTGACGGTGGCGCCCACGGAGACGTAGATCGCGCTCTGGTGCGCGTAGAGCGTGGCCAGCGAGTTGCCGTGGTCGATCACCACGGTGTTCCCGTAGCCGCCTCGGGGGCCGGCGTAGACCACCGTCCCCCCTCCGGCCGCCATGATGGGCGTTCCCGTGCCACCACGGAAGTCCACGCCGTTGTGCATGCGTACCGTTCCGAAGATGGGATGCACCCGGGGGCCGAACATCGAGCTGAGGGCGGCGCCGGGGAGGGGACGGCGCAGGACCCCGCTGCCCGTGGGGGCCGCGCTGGCGTTCCCGGCACGACCGGTCTGAGCGCCCTGCAGCAGGCCCGTCACCGAGTCCGAGTCCCCTTGCAGGGTGGCGATCTGGGCCTCGAACTCGCCGACACGGGCTCGAACTCCATCCAGCACCGCCTGCCGGCCGGCCTCCTCACGGGCCACCTCACTTCGGGTGGCGACCAGCTCCGAGTGAACCGCTTCGAGCGCCGACCGGCGGGCCACCACTACGTCGCGCTGGCCTTTGGCCTCGTCCTTGCGTGCCTCCACCGACACCTGCAAGCCCGCCGTCGTGTCACGAAGGGTGCGGAAGCGCTCGACCACCCTGCCGCGGGCTTCGGCCACCGACTCCAGGTAGCTGCTCGTGGCGGCCAATTCCCTCAAGTTGGCGGAGCGGAGCAGGGAGTCCGCGGCGCTGGCCGACGGGTTGCCCAGGTACGCCGAGACCGCCCGTGCCCGGAGATCCGCCTGCGCCGTCGTGAGCCGTTCCCTCGCATCGCCCAGTTCCATCTGGGTCCGGACGAAGTCCGCCTGCACCGCGTCCAGGCGGGCCTCGGCCGCCTCGGCCTGACTGCGCACGGCTGCCAGCTGCCCGTCGAGCTCCCCCACCCTGGCATCCAGCTGGCGACGGCGACCCTCGGCCCCGTCCAGCTGGTCCAGCACCGACGCCTCCTCGGCGGAAGCCTCCGAGACCTGCTCCCGCAGGGACCGGATCTCCTCCGCGGCCCGAGGGGACGGCGCCTTTCGAGCCGGAGCCGCCAAGGCCGGCGAGGCCGAGACCAGCAGGAGCAGGGCACCGAGAACTGAGGTCGAGAAGCGCCGAGGCACCCAGAAGGGATCGACCTATGAGGACCGACCTTGAGTCAAGCCAATGGCCGCCAGCCGAGGAGGCGGCACGGGCCGATGGCGCAGGAGGCGACTAAACGTCCAGGAATCGGCGGACGGCGAACGCCGAGCCCACCGTGCCCAGCACCATCCCCGCCAGCAGGACGAAGATGCCGGTGCCGATCACGTCACCGCTGGGCGGGAGGAGCTGGTTGCCGAGGGTGTTGTCGCCCACCGCCCCGGCCAGGAGGTTGCGCACCACTGCCACCACCGCGAAGGCGGTGCCGGCGCCGATGAGGCCCTCGACCATGCCCTCCAGCATGAAGGGCACCCGGATGAACCAGTTGGTGGCACCAACCAGCTTCATGACCGCCACCTCGCGGCGGCGGGCGAAGATGGCCAGCTGGATGGTGTTCAGGATGAGGAGGACCGCCGAGAGGAGCAGGACGCCGGCCACGGCGATGATCCCGATCTGGAGGGCACGGGTGACCTTGAGCAGCGTCTCCACCACGTCCCGGGCGAAGACGACCTCCTTCACTCCGGGCTGGTTCTTGAAGCGCTCACCGACCGAGTCGACGAACTCGGCCTTCTTGGGAACGATCCGGTACGACGGCGGCAGATCCTTTGCCTCGACGCTTTCCACCAGGTCAGGCGAGTTGGCGAACATGCGCTGGAACTCGCTGAAAGCCGCCTGCTGGTCGACGTAGTTGAACCTCTTCACCTCCGGCATCTGGGCCAGCTCGCGTTCGATGGCCTGGCTCTGGGTCGGCGATGCGTCGGGCAGCATGAACACCGACAGCTCGACGCCGCCTCGCCATTGAAGGCTGGCCTTGGATACGCCCTGCTTGAGCAGGAGCGCCCCACCCACCAGCGACAGCGACACGGCCACGGTGAGCACGGCGGCACAGGTCATGAGGAAGTTGCGGCGGAGGTTGCTGACCGTCTCGCGGACCACGTAGTCGAAGGACAGTCCCATTGGCTAGCGCATCTCCCGCGACGTGGAAGTTGCCAGGGCCGACCGGAAGACACGGACGGTGTGATGGAGGAGCATGAGGAGGACGCCGCCCACGGCTACCAGAGCCGCCACCGCCACCCACATGGCCCACCGGGAGGACTCGGCCGGTGAGGCGGTGACCACCCGGGACCCGTCGGGAGCCACCCGCAGCACGGCGCGGCCGGCGTCGTCGGGGACGGCCCACACCACCATGAAGACGGCCACCAGCACGACGGCGGCTGCCACCAGGGCCATGACCAGCTGGCGGCGGATGAGGACGTCGACCGTGGGCGCAGACTGGGTCGACGGAGTGCCGGCCCTCAAGCGCCGTACCCGTACACGCCCCGGGCCTGGTCACGCACGACCGTGCCCCGGTCGAGCTCGATGACCCGGCGCCGCATGGTGTCGACGATGGCCTGGGAGTGGGTGGCCATCACCACGGTGGTCCCCGTGCGGTTGATGCGATCGAGCAGGCGCATGATGCCCACAGTGGTGTTCGGGTCCAGGTTTCCGGTGGGCTCGTCGGCCAGCAGGATGAGCGGGCGGTTGACGAAGGCGCGGGCGATGGAGACGCGCTGCTGCTCACCGCCGGACAGCTCGTGGGGACGGTTGCTGTGCTTCTTGGCCAGGCCCACCAGGTCGAGGATCTGGTTCACCTGCGAGGAGATCACGTGCTTGGGCCGCCCGATGACCTCCAGGGCGAAGGCCACGTTCTCGTAGACCGACTTGGTGGGCAGGAGCTTGAAGTCCTGGAAGACGGAGCCGATGTTGCGCCTGAGGTAGGGCACCTTCCAGTTGTTGAGCTGGGCGATGTCCTTGCCCGCCACGTATATGCGACCGTCGTCGGGGTGCTCCTCCTTGGTGAGCAGGCGCAGGAACGTGGACTTCCCCGAGCCAGACGGGCCGACGAGGAAGACGAACTCGCCCTTCTGGATGTCGACGCTGCAGTCTCGGAGGGCGACGGTGCTGCCCTTGTAGGTCTTGGTGACGTTCTCGAGGAGGATCATGAGAGAGGTGGCTGCGATCTCGACCACCGGATGCGCCGGATGCGCCAGACGCTCCGGGTGCTCCGCCCGCCGATCAGGCTACCAGCCAGGCTAGGACCCTTCCTGCACCCGGCGCCAACGCAGGTAGGACTCCATGAAGGCGTCGAGGTCCCCGTCGAGCACCGCCGCCACGTTGCCGGTCTCGTGTTCGGTGCGCTCGTCCTTGACCTTCTGGTACGGCGCCAGGACGTAACCCCTGATGAAGCTGCCGGCGCGGGACACCTTGCCCTGGGGCCCGGAGAGAGCCGTGAGCTGGGCTCGGCGCTCCTCACGCTGGCGCTCGGCCAGCTTGGCGGCGAGGATCTGCATGGCCCTGGCCTTGTTCTGGAACTGGCTGCGCTCGTTCTGGCAGGACACCACGACCCCGGTGGGCAGGTGGGTGATCCTCACTGCCGAGTCGGTGACGTTCACATGCTGGCCCCCCGCGCCGGAGGAGCGGTAGGTGTCGATGCGCAGATCCTTCTCGTCGATCTCCACCTCCCCGGAGAGGTCCTCCAGGAAGGGCGTCACCTCGAGGGCGGCGTAGCTGGTCTGGCGCCGGGCCTGAGCATCGAACGGCGAGATGCGGTAGAGCCGATGGACTCCTCGCTCGCCCGACAAGAGCCCGTAGGAATAGCGCCCCCTGACTATGAACGTGGCCGACAGGATGCCCGCTTCTTGTCCCGCGGTCTCCTCGTCCACCTCCACCGTGAAGCCCCTGTTCTCGGCCCAGCGCAGGTACATGCGCAGCATCATTTGGGCCCAGTCCTGGGCGTCGGTGCCACCCTCGCCGGCGTGGATCTCACACACCGCATCGCCTTCGTCGTGCTCGCCGCTGAAGAGCGAGCGCAGGTCGAGGTCGTCGAGGCGACGGGCCAGATCGGCCAGTGCCGCGTCCAGCTCGGGCCCCACGCTGTCGTCGGTCTCCGCTACGGCCAGCTCGTAGAGCGTCTCCGCGTCGGCCAGGCGCCCCCCGAGGTCGTCGAACATGGCGACGTCGTCGCCCAGGCGGCCGAACTCGGTGGTCAGCGACCGGGCCTGGTCAGGGTCGTCCCAGAGACCCGGCCGCCCCACCTCACTCTCCAGCTCGGCCAACCGCTTCCTCTTCCCCTCCACATCCAGGTATTTCTCGGCGTCGAGCAGCCGTTGCCTCAGCGCAGCCAGCTCAGGAGATAAGTCACGCATGAGGGACGCCGTGATGTCGGCGGAGGAGGGTCAAGTTTCCGGGGGAGCCGACATCACGGCGTCCCCCCACCGGCGAACGCGCCTCATCGACCGTGGCAGAGCTTGTACTTCTTGCCGCTGCCGCAGTAGCAGGGCTGGTTGCGCCCGATCTTCTCCTCCGAGGACTTGACCACGGGCTCCTGAGTGACCTCCTCGGCAGCAGACGCCGGCCCGACGGCGTCTCGGGGGGCGGCCTGTGACAGGTCCTGCACGGGCTCGTCGGCGGCCACGTACTCAGCACGATCGAGATCGGGCACGTCGGGCTGGTCCGCCACGAACTCGGCATGCATCACGTACTTGACGTAGTCGTCGTCGAGCCCGGCGATCATGCGTCCGAACATGTCGTAACCCTCGCGCTGCCATGCCACCAGCGGGTCCTGCTGGCCCATGGCCCGGAGGTTGATGCCCTCCCGCAGGTAGTCCATCTCCGCCAAGTGCTCCCGCCACTTCTGGTCGATGATCTGCAGCATGATCTCGCGCTCCAGCTCGCGCATGGTCTCAGCCCCGCCCGGCATGGACTGCTCGCGCCGGTCGTAGTGATCGACCGCCTCGGTGAGGATGCTCTCGAGCACCTGTTCCTTGGAGCTGGCCTGCCCGAGGTCCTCGGTGGTGAACTCCGTCGGGTAGTACAGCCGGACCTCGGTGAGGAGGCCGTCGAGGTCCCAGTCCTCCTCGTAGTCCGAGGGGAGGTAGGCCTGGACCAGGCCCTCGACGGCGCTGGTGAGGACCTCGATGGTCCGCTCGCGTAGGTCCTCGCCCTCTATGACCTGCAGGCGCCGGGCGTAGATCACCTTGCGCTGCTCGTTCATGACCTCGTCGTACTTGAGGACGTCCTTGCGGGTCTCAGCGTTGCGCTGCTCGACCGTGTTCTGCGCTCGCTCGATGGCCTTGGTAACCATGCGGGCCTCGATGGGCACGTCGTCGGGGAGGGCCTTGCCCATCACCCAGCTCATGGCGCCGGTGGCGAACAGGCGCATGAGCTCGTCCTCGAGCGAGAGGAAGAAGCGGCTCTCCCCCGGATCCCCCTGGCGCCCCGTGCGGCCGCGGAGCTGGTTGTCGATGCGCCTGCTCTCGTGGCGCTCGCTTCCCAGCACGTACAGCCCGCCCACCTCTCTGATCTTCTCGCCCTCGGCCGAGCACTCCTCGGCGAACTTGGTGAGCAGCTCCTGGTAGCGAGCCTGGCCCTCCTCGCTCTCGGGGTCCAGGCCCTCGGCCACCACCTCCTGGTGGGC
Organism: Actinomycetota bacterium; assembly: GCA_030777325.1. Lineage (GTDB taxonomy): Bacteria > Actinomycetota > Acidimicrobiia > Acidimicrobiales > YB1-3. Next base: position 9,404 of record JALYGF010000008.1, read on the forward strand.
CAGCCCCTCGGGGTTGCCGCCCAGGATGATGTCGACGCCGCGGCCGGCCATGTTGGTGGCCACGGTCACACCCCCGACCCGGCCCGCCTGGGCGACCACGTTGGCCTCCCGGGCGTGCTGCTTGGCGTTGAGGACGGTGTGGGTGATCCCCTTCTTCTCGAGCATGCGGGAGAGGACCTCGGACTTCTCCACCGATGCCGTCCCGATGAGCACGGGCTGGCCCTTGTCGTGTCGTTCGAGGACGTCGGCGACCACGGCGTCGAACTTGGCCTGCTCCGTCTTGTAGATCACGTCGCCGGCGTCGATGCGGATCATCGGCCTGTGCGTGGGAATGGGCACCACGGGCAGGCCGTAGGTGTTGGCGAACTCCGAGGCCTCGGTCTCGGCCGTACCGGTCATGCCGGCCAGTTTCTCGTACAGCCGGAAGTAGTTCTGGAGGGTGACGGTGGCCCAGGTGTGGTTCTCCTCCTTGATCTTCACCCGCTCCTTGGCCTCGACCGCCTGGTGCAGACCGTCCGACCATCGCCGGCCCTCGAGGAACCGGCCCGTGAACTCGTCGACGATCTTGACCTCGCCGTCCATGACGACGTAGTCCTTGTCCCGCTTGTACAGCTCCTTGGCCCGCAGGGCGTTCTCGAGCTGGTGCACGAAGTTCACCGAGACCGCGTCGTACATGTTGTCCACGCCGAGCTGGGCCTCCACCTTCTCGATGCCGGCGTCGGTGGGGACCACCGTGTGCTTCTTCTCCTCTACCTCGTAGTCGACGTCGCGGGTGAGCCCGCGCACGATCCCGGCGAACTGGTAGTAGAGCTGGGCCGACTCGGCAGCCGGACCGCTGATGATGAGCGGCGTGCGGGCTTCGTCGACCAGGATGGAGTCCACCTCGTCGACTATGGCGTAGACGTGGCCGCGCTGGGCCATGGCCTCCTTGGAACGGGCCATGTTGTCGCGCAGGTAGTCGAATCCGAACTCGGTGTTGGTGCCGTATGTGACGTCGCACTCGTAGGCCTGGCGCTTGAGGAGGTCGTCGTCCACCTCGGGCACCACCAGGCCGACGCTCAGACC
>JALYGF010000009.1 GCA_030777325.1 Actinomycetota bacterium
GGTGGGCGGCATCGGTCTTCCCTGGCTGCGGGACCTGGACTTCGGCACCCAGTTCATCCGCCGGACAGAGCACATGGAATGGCCCGAAGGCGTGGTGGTGGAGGATCTCTCCTACGCCGCTCACCGGGTGCTCCATCGTCTCCAGGAGCTGGTCCCGGGGAAGGTCGTCCTCGTGGGCGCCATGCCCCGCGAGGTCGACCCGCCGGGCACGATCCGGCGCTACCCGCTAGACCTCACACCCCCACCGGACGACGAGGTCCAGGAGCGCCTCGCCGAGGCGGCGGGCGGCATCATCGACCTGGACCACACGCTCGTCGTCTGCCGGTACTGGAAGGCCTTCCCACCGGATACGGTTGTCATCGAGGTGGAACCGGCCGACCGCTCGTTCGGGTTGGGCTTCAGCGAAGAGGTCGAGTCGTCGGTGGATGCCATCCTGGGCATGGTCCGCGAGGAGGTGGGGTCTCCGACCCCGAGGAGGTGACCACATGAGCGAGCAACCGCATGCCGAGGAGCTGTCCTTCTCCGAGATCCCCTATCGCATCAGCGAGTTGGCTCAAGCCCTGATGAACCATCCCGACGAGGCGGTGGCGGCCCAGGTGAGCGAGCTGCTCGACTGGTACGACCTCTTCCACCGAGACGGCCTGGGTCAGCTGGTCGACATGATCCGCACATGGCGGGGAGAGATCTTCCTCGAGTCGGTGGGGCGCGACGCCTTGGCAGGCACGCTCCTCGACTTCTACGACCTGGGCGAGAATCCCGAGGTGGATGCCGAGGCCCAGAAGGCCGTCGCCGCTGCCCTCGAGGAGGTACGGCCCGTCGTGGAGTCCCATGGCGGAGAGCTCGAGGTGGCCAGCATCGCCGACGGGGTCGTGAAGGTGCGCATGAAGGGCACCTGTGATGGGTGCCCCAGCTCGTCGGCCACCCTCACATTCGGCGTCGAGGAGGCCCTGAAGAAGCACTGGTCCGGCTTCCGCCGTCTCGAGCAGGTGGACGCCGCCGAGGAGGTCGACGAGGCCAAGGCGGATCTGGAATGCGCCACCGTCCCCGCCGGCGCTTCGGCTCAGGAAGCCGTGCCCGAGCCCCAAGCACCGCTCCTGCAGATCCGCGGCCACGAGAACCGTTGAGCTCCGAAGGGAGGGACAGTGCCCCTGGGTGACGGGGGTCTGGTCTTCGAGGCGCGAACCCTCGCCCAAGGGCACCCGCTCACGCCACTGGCGAAGCGCTACGTGGACCGAGCCGTCGCCCAGCAGAGGCTGGACCAGCCCATCGTAGAGATCGGCATATGGGCCGGTTACGCCCTCACCAACGGATACTGCCTCCGCCGGGTGGAGGAGCATGCTGCCGGCCTGGTGCTGGCCGCCGCCGAAGGAGTCGATCTCGATCTCGACCGTCTCGACGAGGAGGCGGTTCGCGTGGCCGCCGACCTCCGGGGCGCCGACGCCGGACGGCACATCCTCGGCGACGAGGAGGAGACCATCGCCGCCCTCGACAGCATCATCGCCGGCGAGGTCGAGCGGCGCCTGGACCACTGGCGCGACAGCGTGGACGAGACCGCCTGGGCCGAGCTCGAGGAGTACATCGCCTGGTGGGCCGTCAAGGGCTATGCGCTTCGGGTGGCCGAGATGTCTACGGGAGCCCTGGCCTGATGAGGGTCTTGATCGCCGGGGTGGGCAACGTGCTGCGGGCCGACGACGGATTCGGGGTTCAGGTGGCCCGGCGGCTAGAGCACCACACGTTTCCGGAGGGCGTTCGAGTGATCGAGACGGGGATAGGAGGCATCGCCCTCGTCCAGGAGCTCCAGGAGGGATGGGACGCCCTGGTGCTGGTCGACACCGTCGACCTCGACCGCCCCCCGGGCCACGTCGTCCTCATCGACCCGGACGTCGTCGACGTGCACCAGCTCAGCTGGGCCGAACGCCACGACCTGCTGGCCGACATGCACCTCACCACACCGGACCGAGCCCTGATGCTCGCCAAGGCCCTTGGGGTGCTCCCCGCCCGGGTGCTCGAGGTCGGCTGCATACCCGAGGACGCCCACGCCGTCGGCGAGACCCTGTCCGAGCCAGTGCTGGCCGCCGTCGAGGTGGCCGTCGCGGAGATCATCCGCCACGTGCGCGAGCTGACCGCCGAGGACGTGCCGGCCACTTGAGGCAGACCGCTTCTTCGATAGGACCTGCCCCGTGCCCGAGGTGACAGACCGGCGCCAGGCGCTTGAAGCCCTGGAGGCTCAGCTGGCGGGCACGCCCCGCGCCTCGCGCCCGTACGAACACGCCGCCATCGCATATCGGCTCGGCCTGGTCTACGCCGAGTCGCCGGTGGGGAACGCCTCCGAAAGCCTCCGGAAGGCGCTCGCTTGTTACGACGTGGCCGCGGCCATATTCGACCCCCGCTCGGAACCAGTCGAGCATGCCCGCGTGCTGAACGCCGCCGGGGCCGCCCAGCGGGCCCTGGGGGATTCCCGTCGGGCGGCCGGCCTGTTCGAGAAGGCGGCAGAGCTGCTCGACGGGCGCCAACGAGAGAGCGAGCGGGCTGCAGCCCTCAACAACCTCGGCCTGGCGCGCACCGAGCTCGGCGAGCTGAAGGCCGCCGTGGAGGCCTTCGACGTGGCAGCGGACCTGTTCGACACCACCACTGCGGACGGCCGCCGCGGCCGGGTGGCCACCCTGCACAACCGGGGTCAGGCCCACGCCGCCGAGCCCGGCGAGGAGGGGGTGGAAGCCGCCCTGGCCGACTACGAGGAGGCGCGTGCGGATCTGGATCCCGACGAGGCGCCGTACCACCACGGTCTGGTCAGCCACAGCATCGGCGTGGCTTGCAGCGCCCTGGCAGAGATGCGCCCATCCGAGCGGGAAACCTTGGCGGGGGAAGCCATCAAGGCCTTCAAGGAATCGCTCACCGTGTTCACTCGGGGATCGTTTCCCTTCCAGTACGCCTTGGCCAAGCACAATCTCGGACTGGCCTACGTGGCTCTGGGCGGCGCCGTGAACCTCCGTCGGGCCCTGGCCTGCTTCGAGGACGCCGCCGCCACGCTCGACACCAGGGTCCATGCCGCCGCCTGGCGCCAGGCCTACGCCAGCCTGGAGCGAACCGAGAAGGAACTGGAGAGCATCGCTCCCGGGATGCAGCGAGCCGATCACTTCGCGGCGCTGATCGGTGCCTCTCGGAGGGACGAGCGCAATGGCTTGATTCGCGAGCGCCTGCTGCGCCTGCTCGCACTGCCGGACCCATCCCGTCGCTCTGCCCTCGTCGAGTTGGCGCTGGCATCGGCCCAGCTGGATGGAGCTCGTGCCGCCGCTTTCATGGAAGCCGAGCTGGGCACCCTCATGGAGCTTCCCAACGAGCACCTCGAGTTGGCCCTTCGCGCTCGCCTCGACGCTCATGCCCGACTGCCCGAGGCCGAGCGGGAAGAGGCCGACCGGGCGCTCGACCGTGCGATCGGGGAGGCACTGCAGGGCCCGCAGCGCATCTACGTGCGCGACTTCTTGTACTCCATGGACTGGGAGCGTCCGTGACGACCCATGATGGGCCGCGGGACCCGCTGGAGGCAGAGGTCCCGGGAACGGAGAGCTCGGCCACCGAGTCCTCCGCCATGCAGCCGGTCGAGACCACGCGGATGTTCGTGGACGCAGTGGTCTGGGGCGACCACGAGGCGGTCTGGGAGCTTCTCGGTGCCGAGGGCCGGGACACGGTTCTGAAGGTGGCCGTCAGCAACGGCATGGACCAGGCCGAGTCCGACCGTATTCGGGACGACAGCGCCTCTGCTGGCGAGCGCAGCAGGTTCCTGGTGGAGTTGGTCTACGGCCTTCGCAACGATCTCAGGGGCAACGACGTGGACACCCTGGAGTACGAGCTGGAATCATCGTCGGCGGACCCGAGCCATGCCCGGGTGGTGCTGTCGGCGCGGATGCCCTCCGAGCTCGGCGGCGGCCTTCCGGTGGGATCGGCCGAGCTGTCCCACGACGGCGAGCGCTGGAGGGTGGAGCGCCTGGTGCCTCGCCGGTCTCTGTCGGCATGAGCGTGCCCCAAGGTCCGGCGGGCGGTGCCCAAGCGGTGGAGACCACGGAGCGGTTCGGGATGCCGTTCAGGCATTTCAAGGTGGCCGTCTCGGCCGGGACCCAGGCCCTGGCCTGGGCTCGACAGGAGGAAGCGCCCGCCGGCGCCACCGTGGTTGCCGACGCCGAGGTGAGCCCCCTTGGCTTCCGTGGGCGCATGTGGCATGCGCAGGCCAAGGACACGCTGGCCTGCGCCATGGTCCTCCGCCCGCAGGTGCCCGCGGAGGAAGGCGACCTGGCCTGGCTGGTGGCGGCGGTCGGCGGCTTGAACGGGGCCGAGGCCGTCTCCGGGCTGTCGTTGGGCGCCTGGTGGCCCGACACCGTTGTGGACCGGGAGTCCGGCGAGCCGGTGGTGGGGGTCAAGGCCGAGGTCCAGCTCGGGCCGGGCAGCGTGCGCAGCGCGGTGGTCAGCTTGCGCTTCGATCTTCCCCGTCTGGGCTTGGGCTCCGACCGGCGGGACGATCTGCTCGAGGCCGTGGTGAGCTCGCTGGCCGCCGCCTCGAAGACCCTGGACGGCGACGACGGCCCGGCGGAGGTGGCGACGGCCTACGAGCAGCGGTGCGCCCAGTTGAACCGGCGGGTGAAGATCCAGCTCCTGCCCAGCGGCGAGGTTCGGGGCGTCGTGGGCGGCGTGGACCACACCGCCCGCCTGGTGCTGCGCTCGCCTGCGGCCGTCGACGAGCACGTCACCATTGACATGGTCCGAGACCTGCAAGTGGTGTAGCTGCCGTCCTGAGCCGGGGCATAATGGGCCCGGAGGTCGACATCGTGCCCAAGCAGCCGAAGGCTGGCGGAGACAAGCCAGGCAGCGCCGAGGACTTCCGTGCCCGCAGCCTGCTGCGGCCGGCCATCCTCCTGTTGTTGAAGGAGCGGGAGAGCCACGGCTACGAGTTGGTCAGCAGGTTGTCCGATCTGGGCTTCGACGTACCCGACTTCGGCGGCTTGTACCGGGCCCTTCGAGCCATGGAGGACGAGGGACTCATCACCTCGTCCTGGGGCACCCCGGAGCGAGGACCTGCTCGGAGGGTCTACTCCCTCACCTCCGCCGGTGATGCCCACCTGCGCCAGTCCGCGCCCGGACTGGTCCACCAGCGGCGGACGATCGGAGGTCTCCTCGAGCGCTACCGGGGCCTGGTGCACCAGGAGCGGCGATCCAAGCGCCATCGCCGCCGGGTGCTCGTGGTCGAGGACGACGACGACATGCGCCACACCCTTTGGGTGCTGCTCGAACAACGCAAGTGGCTGGTGGACGAGGCACCGGACGGCGAGACGGCGCTGGCTCTTTGGGCCAAGAACCCACCCGAGATCATGGTGCTGGACCAGCGGCTTCCCGACATGCCCGGCGTCGAGGTCGCCCGCCAGGTGCGAGAGCAGGGCTACGAGGGCCACATACTGCTGTACTCGGCCTACTTGAGCCGCGAGCTGGAGGACGAGGCCGCCATCCTCGGCATCCAGAGCCTCGGCAAGGCCGACTTCGACGAGCTGTTCGACGCACTGGCCGCCTTCGAGGGCGACGACGCTCCACCGCGCCGAGCCGTCCGGAACTAGCCCGGACTCTTCATTCCGCTGGGCCCTACTCGCCAGCGCTACTCGCCGGGGGGTCGGCGGGGCAGCACCAACGTGAAGCGGCTGCCGCGACCGAGCTGGCTATCGGCGGTGAGCTGACCGCCCTGGGCTTCGATTACGGCCCGGCTCACGTACAGCCCGAGGCCGGTGCCGGGCGTGTCGCCGGCGCCCGAGCCTCGGTGGAACTTGAGGAAGGCCTCCTCGAGCTCGATGGGGCTCATCCCCCGCCCACGGTCCTCCACCACGATCTGCACCACGTCGTCGTCGGCCCGTGCGTTCACGCTGATCGGCGATCCCACGGGGGAGAACTTGAGGGCGTTCGAGATGAGGTTGGCGAGGACCTGGTTGAGGCGGTCGGGATCCACGAATGCGGGTGGCAGGTCGCTGGGCACCGCAAGCTCCAGGGGACGCCGCCAGCCCAGGTCGGTCTCGAGCCGGGCGATGGCAGCCCCGACGTCGGTGGAGCTCGGACGGGCCTCGATGGGCCGGCCCGCTTCCAGGCGCGAGTAGTCCAGGAACTGCTCCACGAGACGCTGGAGCTGTGAGCCCCGGCGGGCCATGCCCTCGTACAGCCCGGCCCGGTGCTTGGGAGCCAGGTCGTCGAACTGCTGGAGGGCCTTGACCGAGCCCAGGAGCACCGCCAGCGGCGTCTGCATGTCGTGGGAAAGGGCGGCCAGCAGCTCCTCCCTGAGGCGGGCGCCCTCCTGCTCGCTCTGCATCGCCGACACCACCTGGCGGAGGCGAGCGTTGCTCACCACCAGGCCCAGCAGCACCGCCACCTCCTCCAGTGCGGCAACGAGGGCCGGGCCGATGGCCGCCGGCACCGGCGAGTGCACGACCAGCACCCCCACGGTCCCCCCCGTCGCCATGAGTGGCACGACGGCCACGGAACGCAACTGCGAGGGGCGGCGGGCCCCATCGAAGAGCGAGGGCCCGGCACCGACGACCGGGACGTGCACGGTGTGCCTCTCCTTCAAAGCCCTGGCCAGCAGCGTGCCTTCTTCGGGGGCCCCGGGCAGCAGGGGGCCGAGGTGGGCGGCCACCACTCCGTCGTCAGGCCAGCCGAATACCTCCTCCATGACCCCATCGTGGGTGAGGACGAGGGCCACGGGGATCCCTAGGGACTCGGATACCCACCGTGGCGCTTCGCGCAGCGCCTGGTCCGGAGCAACCACCTCTTCCAGGTGACGGCCGAGCTCGCGGGCGAGCCGGCCTGTGCCCACTCCGGCAGCTGAGGCGTAGCCTTCCCGACGACCTCGAGCGGTGTTGGGTTGGAGGGGCGGGCCCGGTGTGGTGAGCACCGAAAGGCTTGCCATCAGCCTGCGCCAGGCCGCCCTCAGCCACGGTCTGGAGGGAGAGATGCGGTCCAGCGCTGCTCGGGGCCCCGGAGCAGGCCCCTCCCCCGGGTCGGCCGGAGCCTCGCTCACGGTCACCCGCCTGTTCTAGTGCAGGCGCGGAGCGGAGCGTCGAGCGCCGACCGGAGCCCCGAGCCATGGCAGAATGAGTGCCGAGGTCACATAGCTCGCAGGTCCCGAACCAAAGGAGCACTTCGGATGAAGCTCGGCGTGGTAGGCAAAGGCGGAACGGGGAAGACCACCCTCTCGGCGTTGCTGGCCAAGTCCTATGCGGAACAGGGCCGCCGGGTGCTCGCCGTGGACACGGACTCCAACCCCAACCTGGCCCAGAACCTGGGTCTCGACCTGGGCGTCACCGACGATGTCCCCGTTCTGCCTCGGTCACTGGCCGTGGGCCTCGGCGACGGCACGGTCACGCCGGCCGGCCTGATCGCCGAGTACGGCGTCCCCACCCCCTCGGAGGTCACGATCCTGCACGCCATGCGGGTCAGCCAGGCGGGCGCAGGCTGAACGTGTGGCAACCACGCTGCCGTGCGCAGCCTGCTGGGAGCGGCCATCGAGGAGGAGGCCGACGTCACGCTGGTGGACATGGAGGCGGGCATCGAGCACCTCAGCCGCTCCGGTGGCACCCTCGCCTATGCCGACGTGCTTCTCATCGTCATGGAGCCGAGCCGAAAGTCCATCCTCACCGGGGCCCGGACGCTCGCCCTGGCCGAGGAGCTGGGCATTCCCCGTACCTTCGGGGTGGGGAACAAGGCACGCCTCCCCGATGATGCCGAGTTCTTCGCCACCGTGTCCGCCGAGTACGGCGTTCCCCTTGCCGGGATCGTGCCCCAGGACCCCGACGTGATCGAGGCCGACCGTCTGGGCACCCCTCTGGCTCCCGACAAGGGAGCGCCGGTGCGTGCCGCCGTCGCCGAGATCGTGGCCTTCGTGGACAAGCAGTTGGTGCAAGCCAGCTAGCCCGTCTAGGCCCTCGGTCTACGCAGTGCGGCGGGCAGGCAACTGTTGGCCACGTGCAGCGTTTCCACGGCCAGCGAAGAAATCGCTTTCCTTCGAGCGCTCAGCGGCTTATGCTCCCAGGCACTGTCCCTGGCAGTGCAACTATTGGGGGGTGTGCAATGGTCCTATGGTGGATCGGAAACGCTTTGCTGATCCTGGTCGTGGCCCCGATCGTGGTCTGGTTGGCCAACAAGCTGCTGCGTCCCGCCCGGGAGATCCTCGCTTACTCGAACGACATCCTCGAGCATGGCCATGCGCTGACGGGCGCCTTGGACGCCCTACCGGCCCTCGAACGGACTCGGCAGCTGTCGGAGACGGCCAACCAGGGCGTCGCCCGTTACGGCGCGGCTCTACAGCGTGTGCTGTGAGGCCCAAGCGGGAGGACCGCCACGGCCGCCCGACCTGGCTTGGCTCGAGATGATCTTGAACGTGGGACCGACAAAGGGAGGGCATCGTGGGACCTGAGACAGTGGTGACGCTCATAGGGGTTGCCGTGATCGTCGGCGCTCTGGCCATCTATCTGATCCTCATCGCTGGAATCCTGGTGAAGGTCAGCTCCAACCTCAACAGGATCCTGAACGAGGTCATCCTGGACGTCGCCAACAAGACCCAGAACGTGGCCCCCACCGTGTCCGCCATCGCCGGCAACGTCTCCAACATCGAGCAGGCCATGGGCTCGGTCGCCTCCTCGTCGACCTCTTCGTACGACGAGGTCGACGAGGACGAGGGGGAGGAAGAGGAGTACGAGGAGGAGGAAGTGGAGGTCGTCGAGGTCGAGCGGCCCCGTCTACGTCGGGCACGCGTCCGGCGCTGACCCCGTAGGGTCTCTCTCCCACCTCGGCTTCTCCACCCTCGGGGGCCTTTCAGGGCTCTCCCCGACCGACGGAGAATTCTCCCAAGAAATTCCCAGGGGTGACATCCCGTGCTCCGCTGGCTCGTCTACCATGCGCGCGCCTGTGTGCAACCTGTACATAGGTGACGACGTTTGAAAGGTGAGCGATGATTCTCTGGTGGATCGGGAATGCGGTGCTGATCCTCGTGGTCGCACCGATCGTGGTGTGGCTGGCCAACAAGCTGCTGCGGCCCACCTTCGAGATCAGGGCCTACGCCGACGACATCCTCGATCATGGCGTCTCCCTCACCGGGACCCTCGACTCCGTTACGAAGTTGCAGACCACCCGGGAACTCGTCAACCAGGCCCGTCAGGGCGTTGAGAGGTATGGCTCGGCCCTCCAGCGTCTCTGACGCCAGCCGCCGCCTCTGATCATTGACCAGTTCACTAAACCTACGAGGGGAACCCGAGACACATGGTTGCAGCAATAGGCCCAGAGACAATCGTCACTCTTGTTGGAGTGGCCGTGATCGTGGGGGCATTGGCCGCCTACCTGATCATCATCGCCTACAGCTTGAACAAGGTGAGCTTCACGCTCGGCACCGTGCTCATCGGTGTCCGGGCCATCGCCGCCCGGTGTGAACCGCTCCGGGAGGTGATCGGCTCCATAAGCAACGACGTCGCCGCCGTCGAGCAGGCCATGGCAGGTCTGGCTTCCGGCGAGGGTCTCGGATCCGAAGAGGATCAATACGAAGAAGAAGACAGCTACGAAGAAGAAGAGGAAGAGGAAGTAGAGGAAGAGTACGAAGAGGTCGAGGTCGTCGAAGTCGAGCGGCCTCGTCTGCGCCGGGCACGTGTCCGGCGCTGATCAGAGAGGGAGGACCACAGCACATGGCCTACGAGTTCAGGTGAAGGGACGCCGACCATTCCTGCAGTTGGCGGGGAAGAGCCGGCAGTGAGGAAGAGCTGATGGCCAAGGTGGGCGACCACGTGCAGAAGAAGCACGCCGTGCACACGTCCACAGAGACCATCAACAGCTTCGTAAGAGGAAAGGTTCGTCAGAGCTAGTCCGGCTCTGGCATGCTGAGAGTCTCTGAATAATCCGCCTCGCCTCCCCGTCCCTTAGGGAGTGCTGAGGAGCATGACGTCCTTCGAGGAGTTCCATCGCCGGCGGGAGCGTCATGCACTGCACTACGCGCGGGCGATCCTCGGCTCGGACTCGGCCGAGGACGTCTGCCAGGAGGCATGGCTGAGAGCATGGCGCTCCTGGGGCTCCGCCGAGCCGGAGAGTCTGGACGGATGGCTGCTGACCATCGTGCGGAACTGCTGCATCGACCGGCTCCGCTCCAGCCGGCCGGCCGGCGTGGTGCAGGAGTCGGACCTGGCTCCCGTCCCTCCTCCGGACGAGGCGGTGGTGACGGCGCTCGAGCTGGCGTCGGCCTGGGTGCTCCTCCAAGGGCTTTCGGCCCCCCTCCGTGAGGTCCTCTGGCTGCGTGAGGTAATGGACCTCTCCTATGCCGAGATCGCCGACGTACAGGACGTGCCTGTCGGCACCGTGATGTCCCGCCTGCACGCGGCCCGCAAGAAGGCCGCCCGTCTGCTCGGGAAGCGAGCGTGAGCGGCATGGCGTTCCGACGCCACCCATCGGGTGCCGAGCTCGGCGCCTGGTTCGACGGTGAGGACGACTCGGCGACGGTGGGGGCTCATGTGAGTCGGTGCCCGAGGTGTCGCCGGTCGGTCTCGGAGATGGCCCGCGTCCGCTCGTGGATCCGCGCCCAGCCCTTCTTCGCCATGGGCCAGGACGAGGAGGACTCATTTGGCGTACCGGCGCGACGGTGGCGGCCCCGAGTGTTGGCTCTGTGCTTGGTGCTCGTCCTCACCCTGCTCGTGGTCAACGCCCCCCGGCTCCGCGGGCCGGAGCGTTCGCGGCGTGGGGGCGGCGATCCTTCGGGTGCCCTGTTCAACGCAGGGGGCGAGGGCCAGGCCCGAACGCCCGCCGGCACCGAGCCCCAGAGTCCCGCCGAGGACGGGACGGGCGACGACCGCCGGCGATCCGGCTCGAGTGCCCCTCCGGCGAGGAACGTGTTGCGGCTCGGGCTGGTCGTGCCCACCCGGGGTGCCGCCGCGGCCGAGGGCGCCGAGGTGGCGAGGACCGTTCGCACGCGCGTCGACGCGGCCAATGCCTCCGGCGGAGTGAGCGGCTCCGCGGTCGAGCTTGTCGTGACCGCGGCCGAGGACTCGGCGGCGGTGGCGGCCTTGCCCGGGCGGGTCTCTGTGCTGGTGGGCGGCTTCGGGGCCGCGCCGCCTACAGGTGTGCCCTGGCTGTTCCCCGCCGACCCGGCCGTGGGCGGACCCAGCGTGGTCCAGGCGCAGGCTTCCCCTGAGGTGGCGGGCCAGCAGGTGGGCGAGCTCCTGCGAGGCCGGCGGCTCGGTGGACCTGTCGGCGTCGTGGTGGGCAGCGGCGCCGAGAGCGCCCTTGCCGCCGGCCTGGCCTCGAAGGTCCCCACCACCACGGCGGCCGCCGTACCGGGCGCATCATGTGGCGACGAGGTCGCCTCCCTCCGCCGCGACGGTGCCGTCGCCCTGGCGGTGGCCGGACCCCCCGACCTGGCCGTCCGGTGCCTACGAGCGGCCGCCCAGGCCCTATGGGCGCCGCCCTTCGGCACCATCGTCGCTCCCTCAGCTGTTTACGCCGGCCTCGACAGCGTGAACGAGGCCCGAGGGACTCGCACCGTGCTCGGGCTCCCGTGGCCCACGGCCCCAGGTGGCGGGCCGGCTCGCTTCCGCGCTGCAGGAGGCAGCCGCTCCTACCGGGCGCTGGTCTCCTTCGCCGCTACCGAGCTGGCCATCGACGTGGCTCGGCAGAAGGGCGCCGTCACCGCAGCCACGGTGGCCGCCGCTGTCTGGCGCAGTGACCTCTTCGACATGACGGGTACCACCATCCGTCCCATCCCCGTGGTGATGAGCACCGAAGGGTGGGTGCCTGCACCGGAGCTCGGTGCGGCGCCTCCCCTCCCGCCGGTCCTACCCATGCCCCTGCCTGGGCTTTCGCCCTGAGCCCGGTGCTCCGCCGTGGGTCATGCGCGGGGCGGCAACGGTGACCATCGGGTGGGTTTGTTCTTTGGCGCGAATATTCTCCGCCCTGCGGTCGTCAGTAGGGGCAGGATGTGGAGCAAGGGCTTGACGAAGGTGGGGCGAGGGGCGCAGAGGATGGGAGAAGTTGCTTGCTGTGCGTGTCCTGCTGTCATAGAGTCCCTGCGCACAGTGACCAACGCCCCCGACCCACTGGCCTTGGAAGGTAGGGAGAACGCATGATGCAGCGCTGGAGGCCGGTGAGAGACGAACGAGGGCAAGGGGTCCCCGTACTCATCCTTGCGGTCCTGGTCGTGGTGGTGGCGGTCGGATTCCTCACCCGCACGCTCGTCCTCGGTCTCAGCATCAACGACAAGGCGGAGAAGATCGCCAAGACGGGACGAGGCATCAACACCGCCACCGACGCCATCCTCCAGCTCGACCAGACCACGGGCCTCGGCCAGAGCATCAAGAACAGCACGGAGCCGCTGGAGGGCAAGAGCAACACCATCGTGAGCCAGGCGCAGTCCATCGACAACACCGCGTCGTCCATCAACTCGAGCGCCGAAAGCATCAACTCGTCGGTGGAAGGCATCGGCTCCGCCGTCTCCTCCATCCAGGGCTTGGCTCGCCTGGTGGACAGGGACGCCCGGAACATCAACATCAACGTGCGAACGGTCATCGAGACCGCCGATGCGATCCACAGCCGTGACCTCCAAGACGTGATCCGGGCTCTCGACCGCACCGAGGGCAACGCGACGGACATAGCCAACAGGCTCTGTTCAGTTCTGGGCTGCTAAGGCAAGGAGAGGACAGCAACCATGGCCGTACCTACGCCAGCGGCGTACCAGCCGGGGGGAGGAGACCTCGGTGGGTTTGTCTCCAAGTGGATCAAGATCTGGGTGGCCTTCATAGGCGTCGTCACAATCGTGGCCGTCATCTATCTGGTGGCCATCGTGCGGACTCTGTCGTCCATCAACGGCAACCTGGCAGTGGCCCAGAACGCCGTGGTCGACGTGGGTGGCGAGACCAAGACCCTGCCCAAGCAGGTCGACAGCGTGAACACCAGCCTGGCCGGCATCGACGAGGACGTGAAGCCTATCCAGCGCAACACCCAACGGATCATCGCCTCGCTCACTTCCATCCGGGGCAAGCTGACCAACGTAGACAGCCGCCTGGTCAACATCGACAGCACTCTGAGGGGGGTGCTAGGCGGAGCGGGCGACATCCAGCGCACGCTGGTAGCCGCCCAGCGGATCGACAGCGAAGGAACGAACCTGATCTTCCGCCAGGTCGGTGGCCGAGCCGGATCGCTCCAGCCGGCGTCAACCGTGAACTTCCAGCTGGACCGCATCAGAGATGACGCCGCCAACGCCATCGGTCAGCTACAGCGCACCAACGGCCAGCTCAACAGGATCTGCGCCGCCAGTACACGCCTGCCCACAGTGGGGGAGACATACACGTGCCGCTGACAGGCCTGAGTCCTCGCGCTGTGGAAGACGAGTCCCGTAAGGAAGGGGTCCGAACGATGACAAGGAGCCATGACGAAGAGGGCGTGGTGGCCATCAACCTGGTCTTGGTCCTGGCCTTCGCTCTGTTCGCCGTGATCATGCTGACCAACACCACCGTGAGGGCCGCGCAGATCGACGACCGGGTCAAGAAGATCCGGGGTGAGGTCTTCCAGGTGGACACCGAGCTCACCAACGTGCCCCAGCTGGACCAGACCGCAGTGACCGCGGCGGAGATCGACACCGCCACCAAGAACCTCGACCGCCAGGCCGGTGAGATCGTGACCGCCGCCCAGAGCATCGACCGGACCGTGGCCTCCATCCTGTCCAACGCCACCTCCATCAACAGCTCCGTTGGCAGTATCAACCCCACCCTCAGCTCCATCCAGGGCGTGGTGCGGGCCATCGATGGCGGCAGCCTCGGCAGCCGTGTCGGCGTGGCCGGCATCAACACCCGGGTTCGAGACGTCCGCTTCGCCGTTGCGGGAATCAAGGGCGACACGGGCAGCGTCCTGGCCCAGGTCGGCTTGGGCCATGGCGGCCCCGGCGGCCTGAGCATCCACGGCCACACCAACTCCATCGACTGCACCGTGGTGGTGAGCGGAACCAACTGCGGGGCGCATCCGTGACCGCCGACCGCCTACGGGGAGCAACCCGCGCAAGACCATTTCGAAGGGGGACCAGATGAACAAGCGGTGGCGACCTGTGCGGGACGAGCAGGGCCAAGCGGCCACATTCTCCGTGGTCCTCGTGGTGGTGACCGTCCTGCTGGCCGCGGTGCTGGTGTGGCAGATCTCCGACCTGGCCAGCCGCATCAATCGCAAGGCGGGCAAGATCCAGCAGACCGCGGTGCCCATTAACCGCGCCACCGACGCCGTCACCAACGTCCCTGAAACCAATCGCCTGGCTGGTTCCATCCTCACCTCGGCCAAGCCCCTCGAGGGTGAGTTGGCCCAGATCATCACGCTGGCCAAGGACATCGACCGTCTGGCTGCCTCCATCAATGGGAAGGCCACGAGCGTCGACGGTACGGCCAAGGGCATCGACGCCGAGGCGGCCCGCATCCTGCCCGTTGCCAGGCAGATCAACGACGACGTGATCCGGATCAACGCCAACCTGGACGAGAGCATCCCCAGGGCCCGCGCCATTGACGGCGACACCTCCAACATTCTGGGGAACGCCAACCGGGCTCACGACCAGGCGGCGTGCATCGACAGGAACCTCATCAAGGCGACCGACGTGCCGTTTGTTCTCGGCAACGGGCCGGGCGACGGCAAGTGCTGACAACAATGGGACCCGATAAGGACGGACGGATATGACCCAGACCATGGAGCGCGGGTACGGCCCGCCGCCGCAGACGTACGGCGCCCCGCCCCGGCAGGGCTACGACATGAGCCTGTTCCTCTCCCGCTGGCTCAAGGTGTGGGTGGCTCTCATCACCGTGATCCTGATTGTGGTCATCGTCTACCTCTTCTTCATCACCGGCTCCCTCGCTTCCATCAACGACAACCTCGGTCCGACCGAGAGAAGCGTCGCCGGTGCCGGCAGCGACGTGCAGCGCTTGCCCGATCAGGTGCAGACCATCAACAGGAGCCTCCAGAGCATCGACCCGTCCCTCAGGCCCATCAACGGCAAGCTGGACGAGATCATCGGTGCATTGGCACCCATCGACGGCAAGCTCAAGACCACGGCGGGCTCGCTGAGCGACACCGCCGGGATGCTGCGGACCACGGTTGGCACGGCCCAGGGGATCCAGGGCCTGGTGGCCAGCGCCCAGGGTCCCAGCCCCGGGGCTTCGGGCACGGAGATGATCTGGCGCCAGGTTGGCGGAAGGGCTGGTGACTCACCCTCCGTTGGCGTCCCTGGGACAGGGGGTGCCTCGGCCAACCAGGTGCTGGCCGGTGGGGTCAGGTCGGACGCCCAGAACATCGTCTCCGGCCTCGACCGGGCCAACGAGCACTTGGACAAGGTCCTCGATTAATTAGGACTCGGTCTTCGCTCCGGGCGCCGAGGGTTCGCCTCGGCGCCTGGGACGACCGCGTCCGATGCGACCGATCGCACAGGCGGCTGGTTGGCTGGGGCGGGATCCGTCCTCAGGCCAGCTGACCGCTTGATGAGACGGCCCTACCGGGTCGGATCGCACGGAAGGGTTGACCGGCGCCTGCTCCGACCGATCAACCAATAGCCCCGGAGGAAGCTGAGGCTTGCCCGGAGGGCTTGCTTGCTCGTTGAGGGGGAGTACCTCGAAGGCGGCGGTTGGCGCCTTTGGGAGTGTGGCCGGGGGGATGGCGGCTCTGGTGTTCCGCCGCTGAGCCCGGGACTCCTCGCCCCTTCCCGAGGGCTCCTCAGTCAGGGAGCCTCCCAAGTCAGGGCGCCTGGAAGCTGGCGAGCACCTCGTCGAAGGCGGGCGCCAGAGCGTCGAGATCGGCCGGAGGTACGGCCTGGAAGACCAGTACGTACAGCTTTCCCTGAGCTCGGCGGAGGAAGTACTGGATGTGGACGGAGTTTTGCTTGCTGACGTCGTCCAGCGAGGTGTAGACGTAACGGACCCCGTTCATGCCGGCGACACTGACCTGCTCCTGGCGCAGGCAGGCGGAGCCTTCGGCGCCACACGGCTTGTCCCCGGTCAGGCCCTTAATCTCCTCTGCGAAGTCGGTGATCTTCTGGTCGATCCTGTCCGGGGCAATGACCCGGACCCACATCCCGTCTTCCCCCGTGGGGTTCTGGTTGCCGGCCGGGTCATTGTTTGGGCTTCCCGTGCTCAGGACGAGGCGGAGGTCCGAACCCGCCGATGCCTCCGGAGGCACTGGGATCCTCCTCCACGCCTTGGGGTAACGGAGGCTGAAGCCCCCCTCGGGGTCGGTGAACGTCTCCATCGGGCCCAGGGCGGCCGGGCGGGGATTGTCACCCGGAGACGGAGAGGGGTCCTTGTCCCCGCTGATGGCCACGAAGAGGCCGACGATGAGGATCACAGTGGTCAAGCCCAGAACGACGAAAGGCCAGTAGCGGCGAAACGCCTGTCCGCGAGGACCGCCATCCCCACGGGAGACCTGCTTCACGCCGTCACCCTCGACGGGGACGTCTCCCGTCGCGGTCGGCTCCTCTATCTCGTCGTCGCCCTCCTCGGCGACGGCATCGCTCTTCCCGGTGGCTACCGAGTTGTCGCTTTGCTCCGCGCCTTGCACCGGCCCGTCATCGCCGTCGATGACGGGCGCAGCCTCCTCCACTGGCGCAGTCAGCACCTGGTCGTTTCCGCCCTCGCCAGTGTTCACCGGGTCCGGAGCAGCCACCTTGTCGTCTGGGCCCTCCAGCGGCGTGCCTGGTTTGGTCTGCTCATTGTCCACGTTGCTCACATCACCAACCTATCTTCTCCAAAAGGGGAACTTTTGCCAAGGTGCATTGACCAAGTAGCTGCGCAGGTCTATGGTGACCGACACTCGGGAAGAAGGGGGTTCGATGCTCGCAGCAGGAGCCGTGCTCACGGGGTGGTTCGTGGGGTTGACCATCGCTGGTGTCGTCGTCGCCGTCGTGGTGGTGCTGGTTGCCATCATCCTCGGCTTGGCACGTCGCATCAGCGTACAGGCCCGCTCCATCACCGGGGCACTCAACCAGGCCCGCGTAAACACGCTTGCCCTGTGGGACGTGGACAAGGTGAACGAGGGCATCCGTCTCACGATCGCTCACGCCGAGCGGGCCCGTGCGTCCCTGGAAGGGAGGCGTTAGATGCTGGCAATTCAAGAAGAGCACGTCACCGCCTGGTGGACCACCTTGGGGCTGGGCCTCGTCCTCGTGGTCGCCGTCATCGTGCTCTTGTCGCTCCTGGTGTCCTTCGTGAAGGACATCGACATCAACGTGCGTGACACGTGGGACACGGCCACCCGGTTGGCTTCGAACACCGCCACCACGTGGATGCTGCAGCAGACCGCGACGCGCGTCGAGGATCTGGGTAACGAAGTCGACAAGCACATCCAGGCTCTGTCCGGTGCGGGCGGGGGCAGGAGTGCCACAGGAGGTCGCAGGCGCCGATGACCCTTCGCATAATCCTCACCGTGGTGGAGATCGCTCTCCTCACATTGGTTCTGGCCTGGTTCCTGGCTCGCATCGCCCGCCTCCTCAATGCCATCTCCGCCACTTGCGGCAAGATCACCTTCGGTGTCCGGGCAGTGGAGACGCAGTGCGCCGTCATCGGTCCAACCGCCGACCGCCTGAACGCCGGCCTGCAAGAGGTGGTTGGTCGCCTCGACCAAGCGGCATCGCGAGCGGAGAGTCTCGCCAGGCGCTGAGCGCCAACTCACCGTGAGCAGCGGGCTGCTCCCGCCGTTCGGCGAGGCGAGCGGGCCGCCCATGGCGGACGTCGACGTGGTGTTGGCGTTCATCGAGGGCCAGCCCGCCGGCCACTCCGAACGCTTCCACCTCGAGGGTGCGGTGTTGGTCGCCGGCTTCGACCTGGCCATGGGCATGCGCATAGGGGTCGACACCATCCTGGTGCGGGTCGACGTGCCGGCCGACGCCGAGGACCACAAGGCCATCATCAAAGAGGTGCTGGCCGAGCAGGGCATGACCCTCCTCGACGAGGAGACCGTCCTGGCCACGCCGGTGGCCGTCCAGTGGCTGGCACTCAGGGCCTCGACGTGGGACCTGTGGGGCCGCGATATCGACGAGTCGTTCGCCGCCCTGCGGACTGCCGCCGTGGGGGATCCGTTCGGCTCGCCGATCGGTGAATGAGCTCCAGGCGGTTGTCTTCGACGTAGACGGCACCCTGGTCGACAGCGAGCGCCATGGGCATCGTGTCGCATTCAACCGGGCCTTCGAGGAGTTCGATCTCCCGTACCAGTGGGACGAGGACACCTACGGAGAGTTGCTGCGCGTCACTGGGGGCCAACGCCGGCTCCAGCACTACCTCGAGGGCCAGGGGATGGACGATGAGGAGCGGGACCGCCTTGTCCCCGAGCTGCACGCCCGGAAGTCCGAGATCTTCAAGGAGCTTGTCGAGGAAGGCCACCTCGACCTCCGGCCCGGTGCGGCCCGCCTTCTCTGCGAGGTCCAGGAAGCCGGCACGGCCTTGGCTGTGGTCACGACCGGCAGTGGCCATTGGGTGGAGGCCCTTCTGGGCCGGGTCGCGGGCAGCGTGGATTTCGACGTCATGGTGTTCGGGGACGACGTGGAGGAGCGAAAGCCCGACCCCGAGGCCTACCAGGTCGCCCTCGATCGTCTGGGGTTGAAGCCTGCGGAGGCTGTGGCCGTGGAGGACTCCGCCGAGGGCCTCCAGTCCGCTCTGTCAGCCGGGCTCCGCTGCGTCGTCATCGTGAACGGCTACACCGCCGAGCACGACCTGAGCGGTGCCGACCTGGTGTTGGAGGGCTTCGGTGACGACGAGACGCCGGCCCGAGTGGTGGCCGACCCCCATGGCATCGGTTGCGAAGGGGTGGTGCGCCTCGAGACCCTGCAGAAGCTGGTGGAAGCCGGCTGAGCCGCCGCAAGCGCGCCGCCGGGCGGCGCGCCGGCCGGCGGGCCAGCGTCAGGGCCCGCCCGTCACGCCGACGTGGGCGAAGAACAGCTCCTGGTGGTCCGTGCCGAGGGTTCCCCGACGGCTGTCCGGCCACACGACGAAGGCGGCGTCAATGGTGGATACCAGACCCAGGTTCGTACCTGCATCGGCCAGGCCGCGCCGATCGGCTCCTCCGGGTCCGTGGCGAGGGCCGATACGCCCGTCGAAGACCCGGTCCGAGACCGCGGTGGCGTCCCACGTGCGGCCCCTGTCCACGCTGCTCGAGAGCAATGCCTTGGTGGGGAACCCATCGGCCCTGTCGTCCCGATCGAGGAAGATCACGTCAACTCGGCCGTTCGGAGCCACCCCCAGCTTGGGCAGGTACTGCTGCTGGCGGGGGCTGTCCTCGGCGTTGTCCACCCTTACCGGGGCCGACCACGACTCGGCTAGGTCGTCGGAGCGGCGCACGAAGACGTCGGCGTCACCGTTGCGGGCGTCGGACCACGCCACGTACAGCGTGGCGTCGCGGGGGTCGACGGCCAGGCTCGGGAATCTGGGCACGAAGACCGAGAAGCGCTCGGAGGGCACGAGGTTGCTCTCCACCACTCCCACGTCGGAGAAGGAGGCGCCCCGGTTCTTTGACCGGCTCATCACCAGGGAGAAGGCGCCCTGGTGGACCTCACCGGGCAGGCCTTCGAAGTCGGCGACGTCCCCGCCGTAGTCCTGGTAGAGGACGAAGAGGTCACCGCCCGGGGCGACGGCAGGCGACGCCGCCCCGACTCTGCGGCGGCGAGGATCGCTCACCTGGGCTCGCTGGGCGAAGGTGGCACCACCGTCGCTGGAGGTGGCCATCATGACGGGATTGGGCGGAGGGCCCAGCCCGAGCGCCGGCGTCCCGCCCTTGACGACGGCGTCGTTGGCCTGGAGCCAGGTGACGTGGACGTCGGCGGACGTCCGGTCCACCGCCAGCCGTGCCTGGTATGCGAACCGGTCGGCCACTCTCACGGGCGAGGAGAACGTGCTCCCCCCGTCCAGGGACTTCTCGAGCCATAGACCGTTGGGCCCGATGCCAGGCCCGTCGAGGGTCGAGAACAGGACGTAGAGGGTTCCTTTGGCATCGAAGGCCAGTTGGGGCTCGAACGGGCGGACCTGGCCGGGCGGAAGAGTCAGGTCGGTGGTGGACCACGTCCGGCCTCCATCGCGTGAGAGCCGGACGACGGCCGAGAACTCCGGCCGGTCCACGCGTCCGGCCACCAGCAGGGAGCGGGGGTCGGTTGGGCTGACGGCGACCGAGGGCGAGTTGTGCGCGCTGACCGATCCCACGTCCTCGCTCAAGGGCCGGTTGGGGCCTGCGCTCATACGAACGGGCTCGGAACGGCCGACCCTGCCGCCGACCACCCCGATGACGACCGCCATAGCGAGCGCCAGGGCCAGGGCGATAACCACCGCCGTGCCGCCTCTGCGGCTGGCTTTGGTCGTCGACCGAGGCGGTGCCATAGTCGGCCCCTGCGAGGGCTATGCGGACGCTTCCGACCAGTTGGCCACTGCCCACACGAGGCCCAGCAAGAGGACGGCGACGCTCGGGGCCGCGTGGTAGACGGTCGCCGACCAGGGGATCTCGCCACGAGTGGCTTGAGCCACGAGCCCGACGTGAGTGCTCACCATCCACAAGCCGGCCAGGAGTACGACGAAGCCGGCGACGAGCGGCAGTGCTGAGAGCACCTCTGGCCGAGGGACCTCCCTCCGAGGGAGCAGCATCACGGTCATGGAAACGGCAGCCACGACGAGGCCTGGGATCACGTGGTCGGCGATCTCGACACGCATCTCGGTATTGAGCTCAGGGCCGGTGTAGGGGGGGAGGAGGGCCCACACCGCCATCACCAACCCGACGACCGGGAGGAAGCGCCGTGCTCTTCGGATCGACGGCACCGGGTTCGCCCCGTCCGGCCGGTCCGTCCCTGATGTCACTGATGCCCGGCGAGATGCTCAGGCAGCAGCAGGCGCCAGGCTCTGAGCCAGCTTCACCAATGCCTTCACCGCAGGTGCGTCCGGGTGGGAGTCGAGAGGGGCCACGCCTTCGCGGTCGGCTTCCACGATGGCAGGGTCGTCCGGGACGGCGACCACCTCGTGGTCCGGAAAGGCCTCTTGGATGGCAGCCAGGTCGCCGTCGTCCCTGACCCTGCTGGCCACCACCACCACCCGGCCGAAGGACTTCTCCTTGGCCAGCTGGGCGGCCCGAGTGCCGACCTCGATGGACTTGGGTGTGGGCTCGACCACCACCAGGACGGCGTCGACGCGCCGGTCGTCGAGGCGGGTGAGGGTGCCGATGCCGGCCTCCAGATCGGCTACCACGGCGGAGTCTCCGAATTCAACGCTTCCGAGCAACTGCTCGGGTGAGAGACCGCATCAGAGTCAGCCGGGTGCCGGATTGTCGATCCTGGAGACGACCGCCAGGCGCACGCCGTCGGGGGCGTCGGACCCGAATCGATCGATCAGGGTCTCCCACGTCGGCGCATGCGCCGCCTCGCCGCCCTCCTCGTCCAGGGACTCACGCATCGACACCAGGCGACCGGTCTCCTCGTCGCCGACCCCCAGGGAGATGCCCAGATTGGGGTTGCTGTCACAGTCGAGCGCCACCACCGGCACGCCCTGGCGGGCCAGCGTCCGGGCCACGACGGCCGACGTAGTGGTCTTGCCCGAGCCGCCCTTGCCCACCACCGCCAGTCTCATCGGCGCCAGTCTCGTTGGGGCTTGCACTGTCATACCGGCTCCTTGCTCATACCGACTGCCCGACCAGGCGGGCCACCATCGACTCTACCTCTCGTACCGCCGGGCACTCCGGCGCATCGTCTATGGGTGCCCTGCCCCGCCGTTCGGCCTCGGCGAACGCCTCGTCCCAGGGCACGGCAGCCACGACCTCGAGGCCCGTACGCCTCCGCACCGTGTCCGTGTCCTCGGGTCCACGTACTCGGTTGGCCACTGCCATCACCTCGTGGGAGCCCTCGTCTGTCTGGGCCAGCCGGGCCAGGCGGCGAGCCGAGAGGAGTGACTTGGCCGTGGGCTCCACCACGACCAGGAACGTCCGGGCGTAAGCGCCCCAGCCCGTGAAGGCCTGCCGGGTGCCTCCCGGGAGGTCACCCACCAGGCTCCACCGGTCGTCGGGGAGGTCGTTGACGATCTGGCGGAAGGCGAACTGGGACCGGACCAGTGGCGCCACGCTGGTCCTCAGCTTTCCGAACTGCAGGAAGCGCACCCCGTCGGGACCGGTGACGGCGTAACGGTCCACGGCGTCGGCCCCATCGAGGCCGGGCCTGAGGCGGAAGCGGGGACCCTGCTCGCCCTCCTTGCGCTCTATCACGGCGTCATCGGGGATGGGAGGGGCCTCGGTGACGGCCAGGCCCAGGGAGAAGGCCAGCCCGGGCATGGGGTCGGAGTCGATGGCCAGCACCGATTCCCCCTGGCGGGCGAGGGCTCGGGCGAAGGTGCCCGCAATGGCCGACTTGCCGGCGCCGCCCTTGCCCACGAACGCTACCTTCATGGCGCCTGATGCTATATGCGAGTCACAACGCCGGCATCAGAGGCCGTGATCCGGCGGCCATGAGTCGAGGGCGGTCAATCTAGGCCGGCCACGCTGTCGGAGGGGCCTTCTGGCCTCGTTGGCAGGCCCAGGTGGAAGCCCTGGCCCAGGCCCACCTCGAGCTCCATGAGCTTCTCCAGCTGAGGCTCCGTCTCGATTCCCTCGGCTATGAGCTGACAGTCGATTCGCCTCGAGAACTGCCTGAGGCCGCGTACCAGCGCCTGGCGCGTGGGGTCGCCTTCTATGCCCCGCACCCAGCTGGTGTCGATCTTGATGAACGAGGGCCTCAGGTCGAGTATGGACCGGAGGCACGACCAGCCGTCGCCCACGTCGTCCACGGACAGGCGCACCTCCAGACCGAGCTTGTCCACCGCCCTTCGCACAGCCGCGTAGTCGTCGACGCCCTGGTGCTCCGTGACCTCGAGCACCACCGGCCGGCCGTCGTGGACGCCCATCACGTCGCGTAGCGTCGCCGTGTCCATCAGCAGCAGCGGCGACACGTTGAGTGCCACCCACGGTGCTTCGGGAAGCTGGGGGACGGCGTCGAGCGCGGCTCGGCACAACGCCGCGTCCATCGGCACCAGCCCCCCGAGGCTCGCAGCTTCGGCCAGGCGCAGGTCCGGACGAGTCCCGTCCTCGAACCGGGTGAGCGCTTCGTAGCCCTCCACCCTCCGGTTGCCCAGCTCGACGATGGGCTGGAACACCGGGAAGAACGCCCCCATCACCTGCTCGAGGCGGGCTCGCCGCTCCTCGGAGGCAATGAAGGTCGCCAGGCCGGGACCTAGCAACGAGGTGATCGTGGGGGCCAGCTCGGCCGCGGTGACCATGGCCTCGCTCACCCGTCTCAGCGGGTCCTCGCCGGTGACCCCCTCGACGCTGATCATGATGACGCCGAGGACCTGGCCCGGTGCCGAAAGCGGGACCCAGGCCGCGGTGCGCGGTCCGGGCAGCACGGGGGCGTTTCCCCGGTCGTGGACCGGGCTGGGTTGGGTGGTCTCCGTCCAAGGCCCACCAGCGGCGCACTGGTAGGCCCGGCGAGCCGCCTCTCTGCTCAGCGAGCGTCCTCCCGGGGTGGTGTCCCCGTCGTGGCGGTGCTCGGCCAGGCATTCCGTCAGGCCCTCACCCACGAAGGCGTGCAGCGTGAGGTCGACGGTGTCGTGCAGCCGGCCCAGCTCGTTGCAGGCGGCGGCGGCGGCGAGCTCCACCGATCCGTCGAGCTGCGCCCGGCGGAGGGTGCCGGCAAGGGTGGCGGCCTCCTTGGTCGGCGGCCTGCTCGGCGAACCGGCGCCTGGGCGCGGCGTGGTTCCGGTGTCCGGACCGTCCTCTCGGCGGTCGTGCAACCACTGCATCTCGACGCTCATGCCCCTCCCGGCCCAGAAGCTCCCGTAGGTCTTGTCGGCCCCCGCGCTCGAATCCTGGAGGGGTTTCTTCTGATCGTCAGCCGGCTGCGTCTACCATTCGGGCTGGTACGGCGGCGTGGCCGAGTGGTTTAGGCAAGGGCCTGCAAAGCCCTGTACAGCGGTTCGATTCCGCTCGCCGCCTCCAAGGCTTTGAACCAGTAGTCACGGCGGCCGTCATGTTGTTCCCCGGAAGGCAGCTCTTGCCCCCATTCTCGCACTTGGGGACGATGCGGTGATCGGCACGTCGGCGTACCTTGGGCGTGATGCGTTGGCAGCTCGGTCCAAGCTGGGCCCGAAACAGGTCGTTCCTGTTCGACTCGGCCCTGGCCGTCGTCTGACCGGTGCGGCTCAGGGCATCGTCTGGTACGACCCTGACTACAGGCACCGGGGGGTCGGCGCCGTCATGGCGCTTCTCGAGACGACCCCGCTTGCCTGGCGCCGACGAGCGCCCCTCATCGTCTCGTTCATCGTGTTCCCCGCCGTGTTGGTCGAGGCCTTCCTGGTCGACATGGTCGGACTCGGTCCGTTCAGCATGCTCATCTGCCTCTACACCCTTGCCGCTTACTCGGAGCGCAGGCGGTTGGCTCTGCTCATGGGTATCACGACGGCCCTCGTGCTTGATGCGCCGTTGCCCCGCGATTTCAGCCTCTACAACGTCCTCACGCTGGCCATAGTCCTTGGCTTTTTCATAAGCGCGTGGGTCCTCGGATACCAGGTGCGTCTACGGCGCGAATACGCCGGCGCACTGGCCGACCGGGCAGCGCGGCTGGAAGCTGAGCAGGAGGCGAAAGCTCGCCAGGCGGTGGCCGAGGAAAGGGTTCGCATCGCACGGGAGCTCCACGACGTCGTTGCTCACAGCGTCAGCCTCATAGCGCTCCAAGCTGGTGCCGCCCGCCTGACCTCGGGTCCAGGTCAGACCTACGACGCCCTGGCCACCATCGAATCGAAGTCCCGCGAGGCCCTTGCGGAGATGCGCCGGTTGCTTGGGGTGTTGCGGACTCAAGACGAAGGCGTCCTTGCCTTTGCCCCGCAGCCAAGCATGGACAGGCTCGACGCCCTGATCGAGCAGACGCGCGCCGCAGGCCTGAACGTAGCGTTTACGGTGGAAGGACAGCAGCGCTCGCTGTCACCTGGCCTCGACCTCTCCGCTTACCGCATAGTGCAGGAGGCGCTCACCAACGTCCTGAAGCACGCCGGGCAGACCCGGGCCGTTGTCGCCGTCCGCTACGGGGCCAATGATCTGGAGGTCGAGGTGGTGGACGAGGGTAACGAAGGCCCTGTCGCCACGCCCAGGAGCGATGGTGCCGGCCAGGGACTGGTCGGGATGAGAGAGCGGGTCCTCCTCTTCGGGGGCGAGCTTGACGTCGGAAGCCGTCCGGGGGGCGGGTATGCGGTTAGAGCCCGGTTGCCGCTCGACTCGGTCACGTAGACGGGGGATGAGCGCCGCTCCGAGCGCAGGCATCCTCTGGGCCCAGGGCGGCTCGGGGAACAGCGGCTCTCCTGGAAGCCGCGCTCCCCAGCACTACGCTGGACGGTAGGCACTGGGCGACGGCGCCACGGCCCCTGGGGGCATGACAGTGAGCGAGCTCCTCACCAGGACACCGCCCAAGCCCTCCTTGCCCGAGGGACAGCATCGAGCTCGGTGGTTGGCGCTCCCGCTTGTCGCCTTGGCCATCCTCGTACTGGCCATCGTCCTGGTCTCTGTGGGCGGCGCAGACGACCCACTCGCCCGACTCGCCGTGTTGCGCCAAGGCGTGGAAGTAAAGCCAGTGAGCTCGGACACGTTCTCGTTGGCGGAGAGCGACCAACGCCTCGAACAAGGGGACGACGTTCAGACTGACCGAACCGGTCGAGCGCAAATCGACTACTTCGACGGCTCTGTCACCCGCATGGACAGCTTCACCCGCTTGACGATCGAAGAGATCGTCCGTGACGCTCGTCAGCGTCTGGTGAGCACACGTCTGCGGGTGGGGCGCACTTGGAACCGAGTGAGGAAGCTCACCTCGAGAGATCGTTTCGAGGCAAAGACGTCAAACGCAGTGGCTACAGCACGGGGCACCTCCTTTGTCGTGGACTGCCGCTCCGCCGATCGATGTACCTTCACCGCTGTCGACGGTGTGATCGAGGTCACGACCAGGCGTGGTGAGCTGGTCAGGCTGGGGCCCGGCGAGCAGGTCAGCGTCGACCCCGAGGGGGGGCTCAGCGCCGTTCGGCTCCTCTCGACCGCCGAGCTCGCCACCGACCCTTGGATCCGCGAGAACCTGGACTTGGACGCCAAGGGGCTCCCGGGCGGGCAAGCGCCACCCGGCGGGCAGGCGCCACCAAGCGGGCAACCGCCAGCTTCTGGATTACGGCCGGGTGCGGGAGCTGGGGAGCCACCAGCAGGCGGACTCCCCGAGAGCCCGCCTGCCGTGCCGGTCGAGCCCCCACCGCGAGGGGCGCCTGCCGGCGGCTCACCGGCGGGCGCCCCTTCGAGTCGTGGGGGGGACCCCGTTGAGTCGCCACCGGCGACGACGCCCGGCAGGCTGCCGGTTCCTTCCGCCTCGGACGGCTGGAAGTACAAGCAGGTGTCGTACGGGGAGGAGCCTGACTTCCGCAATCCCGACTACGACGATTCCTCCTTCGTCACAGGCCCCGCCCCCTTCGGTTCTCCCCCTGCCTATGACGGCTGCTCCAGCGAGTTTCCCCCCGCCCGGACCGTCTGGCGCCTCGACGCCTACATACTCCTCCGCCGGTCTTTCTTCGTCACGCCGGGTAGCCAGGTCCTCATCAATATTCGACTGGTCAACGGCAGCGCCGAGGTCTATTTCGACGGCGTCTTCCGGGACCCGTTCGTGGCTTTGGGGTGCGGGTCGTCGAGTCCGTTCGAGACGAGCTTTGTCATTCAGCCCGACGCCGGTTCTCACGTGCTTGCCGTGCGAGGATCCCCCTACGGTGCGCGGTTCGGCGGTGACTACAGCTACCTGGACGTGTCGATCAGTGAGTCTCCAGTACCTGTCTCGGGTTCTTGAGGTCAGGCCTCCAGTTCCAGGAGTGGCTGGCAAGCGCGATGGAACCGATGAAGCTGAGCTCAGCGCACCGACCCTCCAGGACCGATTCCTGCGCACGAAGTGTCGATCGGAGGATCAAGTGGCTTGAGGGGCCCATGAAGAGGGCGGCGACGTGCCGGCACGGATGACCAGCAAGGACATGCCTGGGGGCCTCTCATGGCTACGTGCTCCAGAAGCGAAAGGAGGGCAGGGGCATCACCCCTGCCTTCCTATCTGGTCACAGCCGGGCGCCTTGAGCTGTCCCCAGCGCCCCTCGGCAGTTGCTTGACCTCCTGCCGTGGGGCTCACGCCCGCGTCTCAACAAGTCCGCATGCTCACACAGGGGTCGATCATCCGGAGCCTGTTCCAGGGAATCCCGTCGTTGGTCCACTTCCCCACGTAGGCAGGCGAGTAGGTGCTGTCGCCGGGCCAGTAGAGGAAGCCGTTGCGCTTGGCGAACCGCAGCCACTTGTCGGGATGGCCCAGAGCCGTGTACATGTCGCCGGATTCCTGTTCGATGGCGAAGAGGGAGTCCCCACCGGTGTCGCCTACGAACATCCCGTACCTGGCCATTGCCCGCATCAGCGTCTTCTTCCAGGCCGGTACGGCCAAGGCTTCGATCTCCGAGTTGGTCATGTCCAGGTGGAAATGGGCACCCACTGGAGGAGCGTTCGTCGGGTCGCCACAGGCGGTGGCGCCATGTCCGTTGACGGCGGGAGCGACGGCGGTGCCATTGCTGCAGGGAATGGCAATGTTCAGTGCGTGGGAAATCTCCCCCGCCTCGAGCTCCTCAACTCGCACACGACCACCGAGGTTGGCGAAGGACGAGGCCGTTGCCGACCCCTGAATCCCGGTCCCGACGCTGTCGGAGTCATTTCCCGTTCCGCCGATCGGCTCCCGCCCGCCCCAGCGGATGTTCAACGTTCCCCCTGTGGACGGGATCTTGTTGACCGACACTCCCCAGAAGTCGTATTCCCACCCCGACGCCTGATCCACAATGGTCATGTGGGCGTCACCCTCGGTCGTGGCGTTCTCGGGCACCGCTCCAGCCGGGATGCGAACACTTTTCCCCTCGATCTCACAGCCCTTCAGTCCGCCCCACCGTTCGGTGCAATGGACGGTGAAGAGCGGGTCGTTCCGCCTCGGGTAGTACGTCGGTTCGCCGTAGTGACCGTCCACCCTCGCCTGTGTGTCTTGAGGACGGTCATAGGCGGCGATGTCGAACAGCCTGGCGATGGTGTTGGCCGAGTTCACGTGAACCTTCGGAGAGGCCGGCAGTGGCCGGTTGAAGGGGCTCGTCGACGCGTAGGGCTTCCAGCAGGCGGGCGGCCAGCTACCGGGGCCGAACGTTCCATACCGGGGTAGGCACTTGTCGCTGACGGCCGTTCCATAGACGGGCTGATTGCCCTTTCCAGCGTTGTAGTGGGCCTGTACGTCGCTGAGGCTCAGGGCACCGTTGTAGAGGCCGACTTCGTCGAGGCTGCCGTCAAGGTAGCGACTCTCCTGGTTCCACGCTGTTCGCTGCTTTCCAAGTAGGAGATCTCGGGAGCTGTGATAGCCGATGCCGCCCGAATAGGCCACCGAGTTCACTCGCACGCCGTCCACGTAGAGCCGGGCATAGCTGCCGTCGTAGGTGGCCACGAGATGGTAGGTGCGGCCGGCTGAGAGTGCAGCGGTCGAGCCGACGTAGGCGGTGCCGACGCCTGGCTTGGCCACGGCGAACACCGGGTACGCTCCTTCCACGTACAGGGTGAAACCGTCGCCGAAGTCCTCGTAAGCGTCGGTGACGAGAACGTGCATGGAGCCCGGCGCGGTCTTGATCGTGTCGAGTCGGACCCATGCTTCGACCGACACACGAGAGGGCGTCCCGAACTTCGAGGGCGAAAGGTCGACGTGGTCGTCTACCCCGTCCAACGCCACCGCTGTGTTGGCGTCGCCGGTGAGCAGGCCAGGAAGGGCAAGGGTTGGGCCACCCAGGTAGGTGCCAGGGTTGGCGCCCGCGCTATCGGCGGCGACGGATGAACCCGCTGAGTCCCCGAGGCGCCACAGAGAAGCAAGGCTGTACGTGTTCGAGATGGCGTCGCGATATGCGCCGAAGGCGGCCGAAGGCAGGAGAAAGATCAGGGCGGCAGCGGCTAGGACGATGGGCAGGGCATGCCTTGAAACCACTCGCCCTCGTCCCGTCGTGGGGCGTTCCCGCGAAGGTCGTTGCCCTTCTCGTCGCATCTGATCGTCACTCCCGCCGACCGGTGTTCGACCAAGTTTCTCCATCACAACTTCTCCTTTGCTGGCGACGAAAGCCGCGCTGGTCTGTCTGTGTCGAAGGTATGGAGCGGGACCAGCTCCGTCGTCAGCCGCTCGGCTGCATCTTGGCTACTCAGTTGGGAGTGGAGCCTGTAGTCCTCGTGGAGTACGGCGATGCACCCACCGAAGTAGGTATTGGGCCCAAGGACAGGCCCAAGTGTTCCGGTGACGGATCAGCGAGGGTCCAACCGGTCAGGATGAGCCAGGAAGGACCAGGCCGGTCTCGTAGGCCAGCATGACGAGGCGGGCGCGGTCTCTGGCGTGGAGCTTCATCATCACCCGACTGACGTGGGTCTTGGCCGTGGCTGGGCTTACATAGAGCTGCTGGGCGATCCCGGCATTGGACAAACCCCGGGCCACCAAGACCAGCACCTCCCTTTCCCGCTCGGTCAACAGGTCCAGGGCGGCGGGAGTGGCTCGATCCGTTTCCGGGCGGCGGGCGAACTCCTCGATGAGCCTCCGCGTGACTCTCGGGGCCAGCAGCGCCTCTCCGGCGGCCACCACCCGTACAGCGTCGAGAAGGTCCTCAGGACGTGCGTCCTTCAAGAGAAATCCGCTGGCCCCCGCCCTGAGGGCGGCGTACACGTACTCGTCGAGATCGAATGTGGTGAGCATGAGCACTCGCACCTTTGAAGTCCCCTCGTCGCTCATGATCCGACGCGTGGCTTCAATCCCGTCGAGTACCGGCATGCGGACGTCCATCAGGAAGACGTCAGGGCGCAGCCGGCTGGCCAACTCGACGGCCTCCGCCCCATCGGGCGCTTCGCCCACCATCTCGAGATCAGGGGCGTGGCCCAGCATGGTTCCGATTCCGGTCCGCACGAGGGGCTGGTCGTCGGCTAGGGCTACCCGAATGGTCATGGCAGTGCTGTTCAACGGCAGGCGGGCCGGCCTGCACGTACGCGACCGTACCGTCACGCCTCCGCTGGTGCGTCCTTCTCGAGGCGTATCACGACGTACTCCAGCAGGTGTAAGGAAAGCAATTGACCAGCAGACGTGCGCAGCAGGTCCTCCGGCGACCACCGCTGCGTCTTTGCCCTGAGCAACGCCCGGTCGAGGTCCACGGTGAGCTGCACCAGCTGGTGGAGACGACGGCGACCTTGGTGGGTTGTTGGGGGTGTGGCACTCGGGCGCTGGCCAAGGGACGGCGTGAGGTGCGGGTGCGCGATCTTCCCGCCGGGGGCGGCGGGTGGTGAAGGTGTGGCGCAAGCGCATCTGGCGCTGCCCGGACCCTGACTGTGACGTGGGCAGCTGGAGCGAGAGAGCGAGGCCATCGCCGCCCGGGCGTCGATGACGCAACGTGCCCGGGCGAGGCGTGCCGCCAGGTCGGTGAGTTGAACCGCTCGGTGGCCTGTGTGGCCCGGGACTTCGGGCGTCGGCTGGTCAACGGTCATGGCCGCGCTGGTGGACTATGGGCGCCCCTCGTGGATGACGACCAGCGCACGGCTGGCACAGTCGCCCTCGGTCTCATGAGGTGAGCTTCCTTAGGGCCAACGCTCGGCGCCACACCACCTTCGCCACCAACTTCGTGGACCTCGAGCGCGGTTGTCTCCTCGACGGGGTCCCAGGCCGCAGCGCCAAGGCGGTAGATGCGTGGCTCGGGACACGCAGCCGCGCCTGGCTGGCTGGCGTGCGCACCGTGGCCATCGATCCTTTCCGGGGCTACGCCGCCGGCCTGGCCGTGCAGCTGGCCGGGTGACGGTGGTGGTCGATCCGTTCCACGCGGTGGCGCTGGCCAACCGGGCCATCGACGAGGTGCGTCGCCGGGTCCAGAACGAAACCTCGGTCACCGCGGCCGCCGAGGCGGCCCCTGTATGGGATACGCCGCCTGCTACTCCGGGGCATCGAGCGCCAAAGCGCACGCAGCCTTGCCCGCCTCCAGGCCGGCCTGGCTGATGTGGTCCAGCCGACGAAGGTGCTCGACACTGTGTTGGCCAAGGAGGCGCTTCGGCACGTGTATGCAGCCGAGAGCATGGCCGAAGCCGTCCGCCGCCTGGACGCCTTCATGGCCGAGTGTCGCGAGTCCACCACCCCTGAGCTGCACCGCCTGGCTCGCACGCGGGCGCGCCGAGATCCTGCTCACCATCACACCGGAGCGTCGAACGGTGTCAAGAAGGCGATCCGGGTGGCCCATGCCGCCGCCGCCCGCACGGCCATGGGTGGCTGCTGGTCCATCCTCTGAGCTACGGCCGGAGTCGGGCGCCGTCCCCCAGAGGTGCACGGGACTTGCCGGCCGACGGTGCATTGCCACCCCACACCAACACCTCCTGGCCGGTCCAGGCGCTGGAGGCACTGGCGCGGGGCGACAGCGGGCCCTGTGGGAGCGGGTCCCAGGTGTCAGTCTGCGGTCGGTAGGCCGCGGCGTCGCCATAAGGCCTGGTGTCCCCACCTGCCCACACCACCATCTCCTCGCCCGTCCACACCACGACGTGGCCCCCCCGAGCGGCCAGCGGCGACCGAGCCATGGGCCGCCAGGTGTCGCTCGCCGGGTCATAGACGGCACCGTCGCCAAGATGGGTTCCTCCCGCCGCACCGCCTCCCCAAATCACCAGTTCCCGCCCCGTCCAGACGTGGCCCGCCCCGGTCCTTCCGGGCAGCGGGGACGGCTTCATGAGCTGCCACCTGTCGGCTGCTGGGTCGTACACGGCTCCGTCGGCGAAGCGGGTATCGCCTGTGCCACCTCCCCAGACGAGAAGCTTGCTCCCCGTCCAGGCGGCAGCGGAACCGCCCCTGGCCGCCAGGGGAGATGGGGCCAGGCGACGCCAGGAGTCGCTTCCCGGCCGGTATGCCGCTCCGTCGGCGAACTGTGTGCTCGGCCCCGTGCTCCCGCCCCACACCAGCATCTCCTGGCCCGTCCAGACCGCAGCATGGCCACCTCGGGCCGACAGCGGCGACCGAGCCATGCGCCGCCATCCGCCGGTGGAAGGGTTGTAAGCGGCGCCGTCGTCGAAGGAGTCCATCTGGTTCCGGCCGCCCCAGATCAGCATCTCCCGGTCGGTCCAGACGGGGCGGACCTGTCGAGGCGCCAAGCCGGCGGGGGGGAGGGCCCGCCAGCTGTCCGCGAGGGGGTCGTAGGCGGCCCCGTCGCCCTGGGGGCCCTGCTCACTCATGCCGCCCCAGACGATCAGCTCTCGTCCGGTCCATGTTCCGCCCGGGCCGATCCGAGCGCTCAGCGGAGAGGCGGCCATGGGCCGCCACGAGGCCGGTCGCGTGGACTGGTCCCGCTCCACCGCCTGCTGCGAGCCGCCGCAGCCCGCTAGCGACGCCGCGGCAAGCAGCCCGGCGGCGAGCGCCCGGATCGCCGACGGTTTCAGGCGCGGGACCGGCGCCACCTCTTGGCCGCCGTGGTGAGCGCAGCTCCTCCACCGAGCAGCACCAGCGCCACGAGCAGGAGCCTCAAGACGCCGGCTCCGGTGATGGGCAGGGTTCCCCTGGTGGCTTGCCCGACGCTGGCCGAACCGGACCCACTCGACCCAGCGCCGACCCGGGCCGGCTCGCCAGCCGCTACTCCGGGCTCGCCAGCCGCTCCGGGCTCCTCGAAGCCGGTGCCGAAGACGTACAGCCCCGAGTTGATGTCACTGACCACCACCCGGCTCCGTGTGGCGGCTACACCCTGGACGTATGCCTTGGCGGGCACCGTGCCGGTGGGGTCCGGCCGGTCGGGTGGCACGAACGAGAAGATCTCGACGGGCCGGCCGCCCTTGATGTCGAGCACCCGGAAGCCGTCCGAGTTCCACGCCACGTAGGCCCGGTCATCTTGGACGACGGCGTGGTGCACGGAGTAGACGCCCCGGAAGTCGGGTGGCGGGAAGACCTGGGCGTTCGGCGTGCGGTAGACCGCCACCTGGCTCGGGCTGGCCGGGTTGGTCACGTCGAGGATCCGGAGCCCACCCCACTCACCCGGTAGGTCCTGGAGGGCGCCGGTGACGGGCGACCCGCCGGTGCACCTGGCCGGCGTGCCCGTGGTGGACGGGCACAGGGTGGATCGGATGGCGTCGCCGATGGGCTTCTTGATCTGGAAGCCGGGAATCCTGAGGTCACCGGTCGGGGCACCGGCCTGGTCGACAGGTTCCCGGGGCATGCCCACCGGCGGGAAGCCGGCGACGGCCTCCACGGTGCCCCCGGCTCCCGCTGTGCGGAGCACCAAGCCCACTGCTCCGTTGTCCTGGGCCCGGCGGACGCGGCTGGCGAAGGTGCAACCTTGGGCCGGAAGCCCCACCTGGGTGGGCGGGTTCGGCGTCTCCCCGTCGGCGAAGGCGATCTTGCCGGTCAAGTCGTCCGTAGGCGTCAGGTAGGGGTCGGCGGGCGTCATGGTGCCGTCAGGGGCCCTCCGAGCGGGGCAGCCCCGACCGATGTAGGCGAGCTCGCCCGGGATCTGGCCGCCGGGCTTGCGGTGAATCTGGGCGTCGAAGCCGAGGTCCCAGATGGTGAACAGGTCCGAGCACCCGGGATTGGTCCCAGCCAGCCTGGCCGGCGCGTCCACCCGGAAGGCTGATGTCGGCCACCACCAGTCCTCGTCGGCCAGGAGGGCGAACTGCCGGCCGTCCACCTCGGCTTGGGTGACGTAGGCCCCGTTCGCCTCCACGTTCCAGTTGGCCGGGTAGTTCCACTGCCCAACCTTGGCCGGATTGGCGAGGTCCAGCACGTCCAGCACGAACATGCCGCCGTCCAGGTAGGGAGCGAACACCTTGGTGCCGTCGATGCTGAACTCCGCCGAGCGGGTGCCGCTGCGGGGATAGCAGCCGTTGTTCGAGGTCCGGGGCGGAGCTTCTCCCAGGGGAGGCCAAGAGCCCACCTGGGTGGGCTTGGCCGGGTCGGTGACGTCGACGATCCGCATGTCGCTGGTGGGTGTTCTGGCGTCGGCTGCGTCGACCTTGGTGGAAAGCGACATCACCCGCCCGTCCCGGATTACCTTGAGCTGGACCGAGTACTGGTCCTTGGCGCACCGGGCCTCGCCTCCGC
>JALYGF010000010.1 GCA_030777325.1 Actinomycetota bacterium
CGGGGAACGCCGATGTCGGCCACGGCCTCGAGGACCAGCGCGGCCCGCCTCGACCGAACGCGGAGCCGGGAGCCCGTCCCTCCGATCAGTCGCTCGAGGTCGTGGGGGTGGAGCCGGGCGGTGGCGGGGGGGGCGAGGTGAGCCAGCGACGAAGAGTTCTGGACCAGCGTGGCCTTGCCGTAGAGCGTGCGGTGAGAGACGAGGCGCAGGGAGTAGGCGTCCAGCGGGGGCGGTGAGAAGTCCGCCGGCGCCGAGAAGGTCAGAAGCTCGGGTCGGGGCCCTCCGTCGTCATGGCCGCCCGAGCCGAGGTCCTCGGGCCGGGCCGCCGTCACCTCGGTGGCCGGGACGCCCTGCGCAGCCGTCTCCAGCAGCCCGGGCGTGCCCATGGGATCGATGACGACCGGCTCCTCGGTGGCTGCAGTCTCCCTGCTGCCGGTCCCGGTGTCGGCTGCACCGGTCCCACTCGGCGGCGCGTCGGACCCTCGACCACCCGCCATCGGTGCCACCACCCCGTCGCGGCGATGACGGTCGGCCAGCACGGCGCGGGTGACGCCGGCATGTGAGGGGGCCAGACGCTCGACCTGGTCCCAGAGGTCCTCGAGGCTCTCAGCACCCAACCCGGGACCGAGGCGAGCCGCCAGCTCCACGGCGACCATCCAGTCGGGCCGGGCTACGCCGGGGGGTACGACCTTCTGGCCGAGGCGGGTCATCCGGCCCTCGATGTTGGTGGTGGTGCCTGGGCGCTCGGCGTAAGAGGCGGCGGGAAGGACGACGTTGCCTTGCCGCGACGACGGAGTGAGGAAGGTGTCGAGGGCAATCACGAACCCGGCCCCGGCCACGGCCCGGCGTGCGAGCTGTCGATCGGGGAAGTCCGATATGGGATCGGCTCCGAGGAGCACCAGGCACTGGATGCGGCCGTCGGCGGCTGCGGCGAGGATCCCCGCCGCGTCGAGGCCCCTGCCCTCGGGGACGGTGCCCCACGCCCGGGAGAACCAGTCCCGTCCCTCGGACAGGCCCACCCGGCCGGGGAGGACCCCCGGCGCCAGCCCCATGTCCAGAGCTCCCATGACGTTGGCTCGGCGCAGCGCCGGTAGGAAGCGCACGCCGGGGAGCTTCGCCAGGGCGCCGGCGGCGGCGGCGATCGAGTCTGCCGACTCGGCCACCGATGGCCGGCCGAGCACCACTACGGCGCCTTCTTCAAGCAGCTCTCGGGCGTGGGCGATGGCGTCGGCACTGACGCCGGCCACGTCCGAATCACTGCCTTCCACCAGAGCGCGGGCCACGGCCGCCGCCTCGCCAGGACGGTAGCCAAGCGTGGTCCT
Source organism: Actinomycetota bacterium (assembly GCA_030777325.1). Lineage (GTDB taxonomy): Bacteria > Actinomycetota > Acidimicrobiia > Acidimicrobiales > YB1-3. The sequence goes on from JALYGF010000010.1 coordinate 1,323, forward strand.
GCAGTAGCGCGACATCCCGCTGCGCTGGGGAGCCAGCTCCACCATGGGCATGTCGCGGTTGATGGCTGCCGCCCGAAGGCGGAGGAACAGGACCGGGAGCTCCTCCTTGAGGTCGGGACCGAGGAGGATGACGGCGGGCGCAGAGCACGCGTCGTCGATGGAGGCGCGGGGCAGTCCGAGCACCAGCTCGGCGGGCAGGCCGTCGCCGAGCTGAGCGTCGACGTTGTCCGTACCGATGACGGCCTTGGCCAGCTTGGCCCAGGCGTAGGCGTCCTCGTTGGGCAGCCGGGCCCCACCCAGGACGGCGACGGCGCCCGGGCCGTGAACCGAGCGGGCCCGCTCGATCTGGTTGGCGGCGGCGGTCAGGGCCTCTCCCCAGGACGCCTCTGCCAGCTCGTCCTCCTCGCCCTCTGCTGCACCGGGTTTCCTCATCAGCGGCTTGGCGAGCCGGTGATCGCTGTTCACCGCCTCGAAGTCGAAACGGCCCATGTCGCACAGCCACCCGTGGTTGACAGGGTCGCTGTCGATTCCGATGTACCGCGTCAGGGCGTTGGACGACGACTGCACCGCTACCCGGCAGCCGAAGGCGCACGACGTGCAGGTGCTCTCCACCTGCTCGAGGTCCCAGGGCCGGGCCCTGAACCGGTAGGGCCTGGCCAGGAGGGCGCCCACGGGGCATATCTGGACCGTGTTGCCCGAGAAGTAGGAGGCGAAGGGGTGGTCGGGGAAGGTGTTGACCTGCAGCTCGTCGGCCCGGCCGATGAACTCGATGAGGGGGTCGCCCGCCACCTCCTCGGCGAAGCGGGTGCAGCGGTCGCACTGGATGCAGCGCTCCCGGTCGATGTCCACCAACGCCGAGAGGGGGATGGGCTTTGCGAAGTGGCGCTTCTCCTCCACGAACCGGGACTCGCCCGGCCCGTAGGCGAGGGTCTGGTCCTGGAGGGGGCACTCGCCGCCCTTGTCGCAGACGGGGCAGTCGAGGGGGTGGTTGATGAGCAGGAACTCGAGCACGCCGTCCTGGGCCTTCTTCACCTTGGCCGAGGTGGTGATCACCTGCATGTCCGGCTTCACCGGTATGTAGCAGGCGGGCTGGAGCATGAAGCCCTTCGGCGTCTCGATCTCCACCAGGCACATCCGGCACATGGCCACAGGCCGCATGCGGGGGTGGTAGCAGAACCGGGGGATGTAGACGCCATGGCGCTCGGCGGCAGCGATGACGAGCTCTCCGGGCTTGGCCTCCACCGGCTGGCCGTCGACGACGATGGAGACCGTATCCTTCTCCTGCTCCGTCTTCTGGTCAGTCAAAGGGGCACCCCCCTTCCTTGATGTGCACCAGGTACTCGTCGCGGAACATGTTGAGGCTGGTGGCGATGGCCGGGGGGATGGACGGGCCGAGCACGCAGATCGTGGTCTGCTTCGGCGGCCAGGTTATGTCGGGGGAGATGTTGTCACACACGTCGAGGAGGAGCTCGAGGTCTTCCTCCCGTCCAGAGCCCTGCTCGATCCGGATCATGATCTTCTCCAGCCAACCGCTGCCCTCGCGGCAGGGTGTGCACTGCCCGCACGACTCGCGGTGGAAGAACTTCACGATCCGCCACGCGGCGCGAACTGCACAGGTGGTGTTGTCCATCACGATGACCGAGCCCGACCCCAGCATGGAGCCCGCCTTCTGGACCACGTCGTGCTGGAGCTCCATGTCGAGCTTGTCCGGACCGAACCAGGGCGAGGACGCCCCGCCGGGGATGATGGCCTTGGGCTCGTTGCCGTTGCGCACGCCGCCACCGAGCTTCGGGTGCTCGATGAGGTCTCTGAACGTGGCCTTGGCCCACTCGAACTCGTAGTTGCCGGGCCGGTTCACGTGCCCGGAGAGCGAGAAGAGCCTGGTGCCGGCCGAGACGCCCTCGCCCATCCGGGAGAAGGACGATCCGCCGTTGATCACGATCCACGGCAGGTACGACAGCGTCTCCACGTTGTTGACCACGGTGGGACATCCGTAGAGCCCGGCCACGGCCGGGAAATTGGGTGGCTTGATGCGAGGGAAGCCGCGCTTGCCCTCGAGGCTCTCCAGCAGGGCCGTCTCCTCGCCCACGATGTAGGCCCCGGCGCCGTAGTGGACCACCAGGTCGAGGTCGAAGCCGGAGCCGAAGATGTCGTGACCGAGCGCCCCGTAGTCATAGGCCTCGTTGACCGCAGCCGTGAGTCGCTCCACGCCGAGGGCGAACTCCCCGCGCACATAGATGAATGCCTGGGTCACGCCGTTGGCGTAGGCGCAGATGATGGAGCCTTCGATGAGCTGGTGGGGGTCCCCCTCGATGAGCATGTGGTCCTTGAACGTGCACGGTTCGCTCTCGTCGGCATTCACCACGAGGTAGGACGGCTGTCCCTTGGCCAACATGCTCCACTTCTTGCCGGCGTCGAAGCCCGCCCCACCCCGGCCCAGGAGGCTGGCGCTGAGCACGTCGTCCTTGATCGCACCGGGCGCCATGGACAGCGCCTTGCGCAGTGCGGCGTAGCCACCGTTGTCCACGTACGTCTTGAGTGTCCACGACTCGGGAAGGCCGAGCCTCCGGGTGACGATGGGCTCGACATCGGTGACCGGCATCAGGTGCCTCCTCCGGCGCGGGAGCCGCCCGCAGTGGGGCCGGTGTCGGTCCCCTCGGGGTGCAGGATCTCGGCGGCGGACTCGTCCACCTGGGGCACCGCTCCCTCGCGGGCCGGCTGCTGGCCCTCGGCGACGCGCTCACCGGGCGTGCGCTTGTCGGCGGGAGGCGTCCCCGGGTGGGGCCCGGACTTGTCGCCGGGTAGTGCGCTGACCGGCTTCTTCATGGGATCTCCCTCCCTGCCGGGGAACGGCACCTGCGCTGCCAGGCCCACCGTGCGGCGCACCCGGCACAGTGTGCCGTGGGGCGGCACGTCATCGGCCAGGCGGCCGGCACGCAGGTCGTCCAACAGGCGGTCGAAGTCCTCGTTGGTGACCGGGCCGAAGAATCGCCAGTTCACGGTGAGGCAGGGCGCCTTGTCGCACAGGGCGATGCACTCAAACTCCTCGAGGGTGAACTCGCCGTCGGCGGTGGTGGTGTCGGCCTTGATCCCGAGCGTCTTCTCGGCGTGGTCCAGCAGCTCGTAGGCACCGCTGATCATGCAGGCCACGTTCGTGCATATCGAGATCAGGTGACGCCCGACGGGCTCGCGGAAGAGCATGTCGTAGAAGCTGGCCGTGCCGTAGACCTCGGCCGGAGTGATGTCGAGGAGCTCGCCGATGTGGGCCATGGCATCCTCGGTCAGGTAGCCGTCCTGCTCCTGAGCCAGGTGCAGGACGGGGATGATGGCCGACCGAGGACGCGGATAGAGCGCCATCATGTCCCGCGCCCGTTGAACCATTTCCGAAGAAAGCCGCGCCATCAGAGTGCCTCGTCGAGTGCCGGGGGCCACCCAAGGCGCCGAAGGCGTCCTCGATGGCTGCCGGCAGACAAGTGGTGAGCGCGAAGGTCGATCCGGCTGAGCCGGTCGGCCGGAGCACCATCGAGCTCGCCGAGGAAGCTCCGCTTCGGAGGCGAAATCACCGGTCGACGCCGCCCATTACGGGATCGACCGAGGAGATGATGGCCACGGCGTCGGCTACCAGGCCGCCGCGCAGCATGGGGGGGAGCGCCTGGATGTTCACGAAGCTGGGGTCCCGGATGTGGAGCCGGTACGGCTTGGCGGTGCCGTTGGACACCATGTAACAACCGAGTTCGCCGCGAGGGGATTCGATGGGCACATAGACCTCCCCCTCGGGCACCTTGAATCCCTCGGTGAAGATCTTGAAGTGGTGGATGAGCGCTTCCATCGACTGGTCGATGCGGGCCCGGGGCGGTGGCGTGACCTTCTTGTCCTGCAGCCGGTAGTCACCCTGGGGCATCAGCTCGACGATCTGGCGCACGATGCGGACGGACTCCCGCATCTCGTTGAGCCGGATGGAGTAGCGGTCGAAGGCGTCACCGTACTTGCCCACGATGACGTCGAACTCCAGCTGGTCGTAGAACTGATAGGGCATGTCGCGGCGTAGGTCCCACGCCACGCCGCTGGAGCGGAGGATGGGACCCGTGGCACCGAGGGCGATGGCTTCCTCTCCCGAGATGGTGCCGACTCCCTCGGTGCGCTGCAGGAAGACGGGCTGGCCGGTGAGCAGATCGTCGTATTGGTCGAGGCGCGGCGGGATCAGGTCACAGATGGCGAGCACGTCGTCGCGCCAACCGTCCGGCAGGTCGGCGGCCACGCCCCCGGGGCGGATGTAGTTGTAGTTCATTCGCAGCCCGGTGACTTTCTCGAAGAACGAGAGCACCGTCTCGCGCTCGCGCCAGGCGTAGAGCATCATCGACAGGGCGGCGACGTCCAAGCCGTTGGTGGCCATGAACAGGAGGTGCGAGGAGATCCTGTTGAGCTCGCACATGAGCATGCGGATCCACGTCGCACGGGGTGGGACCTCGATGTCGAGCAGCTGCTCCACGGCCATGGAGAAGGCGCACTCGTTGAAGAAGTTGGCCAGGTAGTCCATGCGGGTGACGTTGGTGGGCCCCTGAAGGTAAGTGAGCTCCTCCCCCGTCTTCTCCATGCCCGTATGGAGGTAGCCGACGATCGGCTTGGTGCGCAGCACGGTCTCCCCGTCGAGCTCCATCATCAGTCGGAGCACTCCGTGGGTGGAGGGGTGCTGGGGGCCGAGGTTGAGGATCATGGTCTCGTCCTCGGTGATCTCGGCGTTGAACGCTCCCGGGTCCACGCTGACGCCCTCGCTCAGCCGTAGCACTGCGCCTTGCTGGCGGAGCAGTTCGGTGCCGGAGGTGGACGAGCGAACGTCCATCTCCTGGGTTCCCTCGAAGGTCTCGATCGCCCCCGTCTGGACCAATTCGTCCCTGTCGGCCGAGGTCTCTTGGGTGTCGCTCATCGGCGCTGCGTCACCTCGTGGAGCGCGCAGCCTTGAACTGCACAGGCACTCGACCCACCGAATAGTCCTTTCGCAGCGGATGGCCTTCCCAGTCCTCGGGCATCAGGATGCGGGAGAGGTCGGGGTGGCCGTCGAAGCGCACGCCCAGGAGGTCGAAGGCCTCTCGCTCCATGGCCTCGGTACCGGGGTACAGCCCGAAAAGAGAGGTCAGCCGCGGATCGGACTCGGGGACCTGCACCCGCACCCGGACCCGCTTGCGCTGCTCCAGCGACAACAGGTTGACCACCACCTCGAAGCGCTCCCCGGCGATGCCGTCGGGCAACGATCGGCTGGGGTGAGCCAGGTAGTCGACGGCGCACAGGTCAACGCACATGTCGAAGCCCTCGGCCCGAAGCTTCGACACCACGTCGAGGTAGGACTCGGGCGTGACATGCAGCACCCGCTGACCGTGGGACATGGTCACCGGCGCTCCGTGGACAGGCTCCGGTGCGGTCGCCGACTCCTCGGTCGGCTGGCTCACTTCGGGGTGCCCACGTAGGCCTGGGTGGGCTCCGAAGAATGACGCTCCGGGAGCGCCTCCTCCAGTTGCAGGCCGGCGCCGGCCCCGGTCTCCTCCCGGCGGTGAGTGATCTCACCGGTGCGGATCTTCTCGTGCAGGGTGAGGATCGAGTGCATCAGGGTCTCCGGTCCCGGTGGGCAACCAGGCGCGTACACGTCCACGGGGACCACCTGGTCCACGCCCTGCACCAGTGCGTAGTTGTTGAACATGCCGCCGGTGGAGGCGCACACACCCATGGAGATCACCCATTTGGGCTCGACCATCTGGTCGTAGACCTGGCGGAGAACGGGCGCCATCTTCTGCGAGACGCGGCCGGCCACGATCATGAGGTCGGCCTGGCGGGGTGAGGCCCGGAAAACCTCCATGCCGAAGCGCGCCATATCGAAGTTGGACGCTCCCGTCCCCATCATCTCTATGGCACAGCAGGCCAGCCCGAAGGTGGCGGGCCACACGCTGTTGCGGCGGGCCCACTTGACCAGGTTCTCGAGGTTTCCGGTGATGAAGTTGTGGTTGAGCTCGTCCAGTCCGGGCATGCCTAGGCAGCCTCCTCGGAACGGCTGATGCGCCGGACGGTGGAGTCGCTGGTACGGGTCGGGGCAGTGGCCGCCGGCCGCATGCGCTTGACCGGCCCCCAGTCCAGAGCGCCGTTGCTGATGAGGTACACGAAGGACACGAAGACGGCGACGGCGAACACGATCATCTCGACCAGGCCGAACAGGTCGAGTTGGCGGAAGATCACCGCCCACGGGTAGAGGAAGATGATCTCGATGTCGAAGATGATGAAGATCATGGCCACTAGGTAGAAGCGGACAGGAAAGCGCTCCGCCTGCTCGCGCCTGGGCACGATCCCGCACTCGTAGGCCGCCTCCTTGGCCCGGGTGGGCTTCTTCGGGCCCAGCAGCGACGAGCCCAGGAAGGAGAGGCCGGCGAAGAGGGTGGCCAGCACCAGCATGGTGAAGATCGGGAGGTACTCGGCCACGGCCTCCAGCCTAGGGGACCGGCGCCTCCGCCGCCGCTGCCGCCCGCCGGTCCCGTTGGTGCAGGCTGTAGCAGCAGATCCCGAAGAGGATGGCGGCGAACAGGGCGAAGAAGAACGAAGGCGCCCGCAGGTTTCCGAGGTCCCGGAGCATGATCACGGTGGTGGGAGATTTCCCCTGCACGTCCCCGGGAGCGGTAGCGGTGGGCTCCACCTGGACGGCGATGTAGTGCGGACGGTGCCTGACACCGAGCAGGAACCAGTTCTCGCCACCGCTCCTGAAGGCGCCCGCCATCCGGTAGTCCGACTTCTTCTCGAACGGCGGCTCGATGCGTAGCTTCTCCCCCTCGGCCTCGCCACCCTCGCCCGCTTCGCCGCCCTCGCCGCCCTCACCCTCCTCGCTCTCGCCCCCCTCACCCGAGAGCAGCGCGTCTGCCGCCCCCTCGGCGTCGGCCAGTGCGGGATCGCTCTTGGGCACCGGCGTCCAGCCTTCGGGGAATCGACGCGCCACTGCCACGGTGGACTGCGACAGGTCTCCGAAGACCACTTCCAACGGCTTCCAGCTGGGCTCCTCACCCTTGATCCCGATGCCGAACACCATCCACACCACACCCATGAGCGTCATCCACCCGAAAAGGCCCGCGGCCGCGATCACGAAGCCCAGACGGGCACCGGTGTTGGTGGCCAACAGGAGGTACACGCTGCCGATGAGGATGGTGACCCCCGTGAGGACGATGAGGCCTCCACGAATCTGAGGATCCCACCTCAACGCCGCCAAGAGCAGGTGATGCGTCATGCAATGGCCCTCTCACTGCCGGCGGCAGCCGGCAGTGGTTGGCGGCCGAGCCCGCCGCCGAAGGCGGCCCCAACGGCCGCCAGGCGAGAGGTGGTCAGCGCGGAGGGCGACCGGCGCAGCCGGGAGCCCAAAGCACGACAGAGCTCGCCGAGCAAGCTCCGCTTGCGAGGCGACATCAAAGCGCTCGCTCGTACTCGACGACGGCCTTGATCTGCTCCGGGGTCAGCGTCTCACCGAAGCCCGGCATTCCCCCGGCTTCGTCACCACCCACACCGCGGACGCCGTAGGCCTTGGCGTACTCACCGCCCTTGGAAACGAACTCGGTGTGGCTGTCGTCACCCTCGGCCAGAGGGAACTGGCGGACGGTCGCGCCGTCAAGCAGGCTCGGGCCGAAAGCACCGCCGCCAACCTCACCGGTCTCTCCATAGGACCAGCCCTGCGTGTGGCACCTGGAGCAGAATTGGTCGAAGATCCTGGCTCCGTCCGTCCCGTATTTCTCCAGGTTCTCCTTCTTGACCTCCGCCGGGTCGCGCTGGATGCTCTTTATGTAGGCCACGAGGTCCGAGACCTGCTGCTCGTTCATGGGACCGCCGCCCTTCACCCCCCAAGGTGGCATAGGCGTCTTCACCCGGCCGTAGACGATCACCGAGGTGACCTCGGCCTCCGAGTAGCGCAGCATGACGGTGTCCAGGGCCGGCGCGATCCACTTGACCTGCCGCGGAGGCTTGCTCGGGTCGATCGGGTCCGGGAGGGAATAGCTCGTCTGCCCTCCCTGACCGGTGGCGCCGTGGCAGCCCCCGCAGCCGAACTTTCCCACGTTGCCCGCATGCACGGGTGAGTCGTTGGGCTGGAAGAGGATGAAGCCCCGAGCGGCCGCACGCTTGTCGAAGCCGCGGGTGGCACCCTCCTGGCGGCTCGGCTCGCGCAACCAGTAGGCCGGCAGGCCGACGGCGACCACCACCAGGGTGAGGAACGCCGAGAGCTGAGCCCGGTTGAGCTTGGGCCCTTCGAGGCTCTCGTCGTCGAGGTAGGGCTTGCGGTTGGGCGCCAACTCGACTTCGGAGCCCGGGGGCGCGGCCTCGGCCCGGAACAGATGGGACAGGCCGTAGAGGACCACACCGAGAACCAAGATGACGACGGTTGCCGTGCCCAGTCGCTGGGCGGTGCTCGCGGCCAGGACCGTCGTCATCGAACCGCTGTGAGGTCGGTGGCCGTATCGGTCACGCGCAGTGTGGTCCCTCGGCCCCCTGGCCAGTGGTGTCGGTCCCGATCGGCGGGCCCTGGACCACCTCTTGGGTGTCGACGACGACGGAGTCACCGGTTATGGAGACGCCGAAGCGGTCGAGGCCCCGGGGCGCGGGCCCGCCCTTCTGCTCGCCCACCCGGTTGTACTGCGAACCGTGGCACGGGCACTCGAACCACTGCGAGCCGGCGCACCAGGGCACCCGACAGCCGAGGTGGACGCACTTCTGGTAAAGGGCGACGAACCCGTTCTCCATGCCCTGGAGCACAGCACCGGTGTACACAGCCTTGGCCTTGGGCACGGCCTCCTTGGGATAGGTGGCGAGCCAGGTGCGAGCCTCTGGCACGTAGAACGGCTCCCGCTTGGAGTTGATCTGGCTCACGATCTCGTCGATCTTGCCCACGTTGACCTTGGACCCGAACCCACCCGATCGGGAGGGCCACAGGAAGCTGATGGCGGCAAGGCTGAAGCCGCCCACGCCCAGGCCGAAGAAGGCGGTGATGCCCCGGTTCATGAACTGGCGACGAGTGACGTCCAGGACCTCGGGGTCGATCGGGGCACGCACGGCCGGCGCGGCATCTGCGGCAGCCGCGAGGGCGGCATCGCTCTGGTGCTCCAGCACCGCGGCCCGCTCGATGTCGCGGCCGGCGGAGCGCTCGGTCTCAGCGCCGCCGCTGGGTCCATCGTCGCCGTCTGGCAGGGCAGCGGCCCGGTCGCGGCGGGCCGCCGTCGTGTAGACGAAGAGGGCGGCCAGAGCCACCACGGCAACGACCGCTGCGATGATCAGTGCGCTGTCGGACACGACTAGTAGCCGGTCACGGCTAGAGGTCGAAGATGTCGTGGACGCCCTGCTCCCACGGCATGATGAAGTTGAACCCCTCGCCTCGGAAGAACGACCCGATGATCACGAGGGTCGCCCAGAACATCAGGAAGACGGTGAGCAGGGATACGGCGAACTTCCGGTCCTCCGGCTTCTGGCTCGGGTTCTTGTCGATGTAGCCGGCCGCACCGAGGGCGATGAGGCCCATCCCCGGGATGGTGACCCCCGCCACCATGGGGTGGAACATGGTGAGCAGCTCCTGGAGGCCGAGGAAGTACCACGGCGCCTTGGACGGGTTGGGCGTGAGGTTCGGGTTGGCCATTCCGAGCAGCGGAGCGTTCACGAACATCGAGAACACAAGCAGGAAGGCCGTCATGGCCAGCGCGGCCACGAACTCGACCACCAGCAGGTGGGGCCAGACGTGCACCTTGTCGCCGGGCGTGGCCTTCACGTCCTGGATGGAACCCGCCTTGACGACGGTGAGCAGGCGTTGGGTGTGACCGGCAGGACCGACAGCAGCCGGGCGGGACGGGGCTACTGGCGCAGCCGTAGTCGGGGCGGCGGTGGCCACCGCTCCGGCCGGTTGGCCCTGGCCCCCGGCCTCGGCACTGCGCTGGAGCAGATGAGCGGGGATCTTCTCCCCGTCGTCCGCGCTCGCCTCGCTCTCGGTGCCGCCGGTCTCGCCCGAGGACGCACCGCCCGCCTGGCCGGCGAGGCGTGCCCGCCGCTCCTGGGCTCGCTTGAGGAGGTGTTCGGGGATTTCGGTCATGGATGGGTCCTTACAACGGTCCGGAGATGCCGCCGTCCTTGCGGACTCTCCAGAAGTGGATGGCCATGAAGATCACGATGAAGAAGGGAAACATCAAGACGTGGAGGACATACCATCGCAGCAGGGTGTCGGTGCCGATCTCGGCCCCGCCCAGGAGCACGAAGCGGACCTGGGAGCCGAACACCGGTGTGTAGCCCATCATGTTCGTACCCACCGTCACAGCCCACAGCGCCAGCTGGTCCCACGGGAGCAGGTAGCCGGTGAACGACAGCAGCAGCGTCAGGGTGAGCAGGATGATGCCGATCACCCAGTTGAACTCCCTCGGGGGCTTGTAGGCCCCGTGGTAGAAGACCCGGGCCATGTGCAGGAAGACGGACAGCACCATGAGGTGGGCCGCCCATCGGTGCATGTTCCGCACCAGTAGGCCGAAGGTCACCGACGTCTGCAGGCTGGCGATGTCGTTCCAGGCCTGGGCCGCCGTCGGCCGGTAGAAGAACATCAGGAAGATGCCCGTGACGGTGAGGTGGATGAACAAGAAGAAGGAGAGCCCACCGAGGCACAGCGTGTAACTGACCTTGACGGCGTGGCGCTTCACCTTCACGGGGTGCAGGTGGAAAAGCACCGAGTTCATGATCACGTAGGAGCGGTTCCTGGGGCTGTCCGTATAGCCCTTGCGGAAGATGGAGCCGGGCCGGAAGATCGAGGTCCAGAGCGGGGAGCCCTGGACCTTGGCCAGCCGCTCCCCGATGGGAACACGCCGCTTCGAGTCCGTGCCGTCCCCGTTGCCCCGGGTTATCTGCTTCGCCATCAGAAGCGCATCCCGTAGGAGTACCCGTGCTTGTTGTCCCGCTGGTGGGCCTCCACGCGGGGTGAGACGCCGGCCTTGCCCATGATGATGACACCGGTGGGGCAGCGGTCGACGCACAGGCCGCAGCGGGTGCACACGTCCTCGTCCACCACGAACACCACGTGATCACTGGGGTCCTCACCGGGCTGGTCGGTCTCGACGGCCTCGGCGATGGTGTCGGTGGAGAGCATGTGGATGCACTTCCACGGACAGATGTCGACACAACCCTCGCACATGATGCACTCGGACTGGTCGATGTGGAGGAACTGCTTGGGCTTGACCGCCTTGGAGAGGTCGGCGGGCTCCACCTCCTGCAGGACGTACTCGCCCGGGAAGGAGGGCATGGGGGGGTTGGCATCGTTGCGGCCCATCAGGCGCCCGCCTTTCGGATCAGGGGCCGGCCGTAGGCGGAGCGGGCCACGTCGGTCGTCCCGGTGCGCTCACCGCGGCTTTGCCACCACTTCCAGGCCGCGATCTGGCCGACGAGCCCGACGATGTAGATGGTAGCGGCGATGACGTCTCGGATGGCCTCCTTGGAGACCAGGATGCGGCCCCGGCCGCCGGGCCAGGAAATCCCCTTCTCGAAGAAGGACTTGCCGAAGGGATTGGGAATGCCGAAGGCGTCCTTGCGCCATCCGAGCTCGTTGTCGGCCCACAACAGCCACTGGTTGGGCACGATGCCGTAGAGGAGTAGCAGGAGGCCGAAGACGAACACCCCGGCCACGAGTGCCTCGCCCCACGTGAGCCGCTTGCCCGGGGGACGCGTCCGCCCCACGACGAATACCACCAGGCACATCAGGGCGGTGATCAGCAGGGATGTGACGAAGGCGACCATGACCTCTCAGGCGTTCGTGAATTCGCTCACATCGTACCTCCGGTGACCATCTGGCGTTCTACCACGCAGCCCCGCGAACCTTCACATCGCTGACATCGCTCGAAGCAGGGTTCGGGCGCTTGGTGAGTTGCTCGACCCCTCGCCTACAGTTCCCCCACCTCTTCTCCCCTACACAGGAGGTCGTGTGACCGAAGTACCCGAGCACCTCTTGAAGCGCTCACGCGAGCGTCGGGAGGCGCTGGGCCTGGCCGCGTCGTCGCCCCAGCCCTCGGAGGCACCGACCGAGGGCACGCAGGGCATGTCCACGGCCACTCCGGAGGCACCGGCCACCGCCGCCGCGGCCAGCGAGGCCAGGCCCGCACCGGTCAGCAAGCCCGAGCCCGAGCCGGTGGTCGAAGAGGCGGTACCCGCCCTTTCTCCGGCAGCCCAGGCGGCCATGCGCACCAAGATCCCGATGTGGGTCATGCCCGTCCTGATCCTGCTCCCCTTCTGGGGCTTCCTGTACATGGGTGCATTCGGCGACCGCACGGTGAAGAAGGTGGAAACCCCCGCCGACGTCTACGCCAAGGCAGGGTGTTCCTCGTGCCACGGCTCCGGTGGCGAAGGTGGCGTCGGGCCTGCACTGGCGGGCGGCGTCTCCAAGCTCACATTCCCGAACGAGGCCGACCACATCGCCTGGGTGAAGGACGGCTCGGGGCCCGTGAGCGGTCAGAGGTACGGCGACCCGAATCGCCCGGGGGGCCAGGCCGGACCCGCTACGGGGGGCATGCCAGGGTTCGCGGGCCAGCTGTCCGACGCGGAGATAGAGATGGTGGTCAAGTACGAACGAGACGAGCTGTAGGCCTTGACCACGGCCGGATCTGACCACGACGTCGTCGTGGTGGGAGGAGGCCCGGCTGGGGCGGCGTGCGCCTACTGGCTGGCCGACGCCGGACATGACGTGCTCCTCCTGGAGAAGAAGCGCTATCCCCGCGAGAAGACCTGCGGCGACGGCTTGACGCCCCGCTCGGTCAAGCAGCTTCACGACCTGGGCCTGCAGGAGGACCTGGCCGGGCACCACCGCTTCTTGGGCCTGCGCTCGATCGCCTTCGGCCGCACCCTCGAACTGCAGTGGCCGTCGCACCCCGACTTCCCCAGCTTCGGCTACGTCGTCACCAGGAAGGACCTCGACCACCTGGTGGCACAGCGGGCCGTGAAGGCGGGGGCCACCCTGTGGGAGGAAGCCGAGGCCACTGCGCCCGTCACCATCTTCAGCGACGGTCGGCTGTCCGGCGTGGTGGTGAGGCGCAAGACCGGTTCGGCTCCGTCCGGGGGTCCTCTGACCGAGGAGGTGTCGGCTCGATACGTGGTGGTGGCCGACGGCGCCAACTCCCGCTTCGGCAGGGCCATCGGCACCAGCCGCAACAAGGCCTACCCGATGGGCATGGCCATCCGCGGTTACTACGAGTCCCCCCGTCACGACGAGCCGTGGATAGAGAGCCACCTCGACATACGGGACCGCCGAGGCAACGTGCTCCCCGGCTATGGCTGGATCTTTCCGGTGGGCGACGGCCGGGTGAACGTGGGCGTCGGGCTCCTGTCCACCTTCAACCAGTGGAAGGACGTCAACACCAGCCATCTCATGGACGCCTTCGCCCACCACGCCCCGGCGTCTTGGGGCATCAGCGAGGAGACGTCGTGCGGGGCCCCCACTGGCGGTCGCCTGCCCATGGCCTTCTCCGTCGGTCCGAGGGTCGGACCCAACCACGTGGTGATCGGTGACGCCGGTGGGGGAATCAACCCGTTCAACGGTGAGGGCATCGCCTATGCCTACGAGACCGGCCGCATGGCTGCCGAAGCAGTGGGTACCGCGCTTGGCGGTGGTGGCGGGGCCGCCCTGTTGGAATACGAGCGCCGGCTGCAGGAGGAGTACGGCCTCTACTACCGGGTGGCGCGGGCCTTCGTGCACGTCATCGGCCGGCCCCAGCTCATGCGGGCCCTGGTGAGCACGGGCATGCGCTCACGCTCGCTCATGGAGTGGATGCTGCGCATCATGGCCAACCTGCTCCGCCCCGACGAGCTGGGTCCCGCCGAGGCCGCCTACAAGGCGGTGGCGGCCATGGCCCGCCTCGCGCCGGTGAGGTAGCAAGGGCCAAGGGCGGGACGAAGTGGTCGTCCACGGCCTGGAGTCGGTCGATGATGCCTATGGCTGGTTAGAGGGTGGCGAGCGCAGCGCGGGCCAGGTCGGCGGTGCGCTCCACGTCGTCCCTGGTGTGGGCCAGGCTGGGGAAGACGGCCTCGTAGGGGCTGGGCGGGAACGCCACTCCACGGTCGAGCATGGCCCTGAAGAAGCGGGCGTACACGCCGTTGGCGGCCGACACCCGGGCGGCGTCATAGTCTACCACCGGCGAATCGGCGAAGAACAGTCCCATGAGCGAGCCGACAACCGGCACCTGGGCGGCGAGACCCGCCTCCTCGAAGACGTCGACCAGTAGGGCAGCCAGATCGGCGGCCCGGCCCCAGAGCATGGTGTAGGCAGCGTCGTCGAGAAGGCCCAGCACGGCCAGCCCCGCCGCGGTGGCCAGAGGGTTCCCCGACAGGGTGCCGGCCTGGTACACCGGGCCAACCGGCGCCAGCACCTCCATGACGTCGCGGCGGCCACCGAACGCAGCGAGGGGCAGCCCGCCGCCGAGGACCTTGCCGAAGGTGGAAAGGTCGGGCACGACCCCGTACATCTCCTGGGCCCCGCCAGGGCCGAGGCGAAAGCCGGTGATCACCTCGTCGAAGAGCAGCAGCGCGCCGGCCTCGTCGCAGGCGACCCGGAGGCCCTCCAGGAACCCCGGGGCCGGAGCCACCAGCCCCATGTTGGCGGCCACCGGTTCGACGATCACGCACCCCACCTCGGTGTCGATCACCGGTACCTGGTTGTAGGGGGCCACCACCGTGTGGGCCACCGCTTCGGCGGGCACGCCGGCCGATCCCGGCAGCCCGAGCGTGGCCACCCCGCTGCCGCCTCCGGCCAGCAGCGCGTCGGAGTGGCCGTGGTAGCAGCCGGCGAACTTCACTATGCGGTCGCGGCCCGTGAAGCCGCGGGCGGCGCGTATGGCGCTCATGGTGGCCTCGGTGCCGCTGGAGACGAGGCGCAGCATCTCGCAGCTGGGCGCCCGACGGCGCACCGCCTCGGCCAGGAGCACCTCGGCCTCGGTGGGAGCGCCGTAGCTCGTCCCCCGCCCCGCGGCCGTCGTCACCGCCTCCACCACCGCGGGGTGGGCGTGCCCCAGGATGGATGCACCCCAGGACTGAACGTAGTCAAGGTAGCGCCGACCCTCCACGTCCCACACCCACGCCCCCTCGGCCCGGGCCACGAAGTAGGGCGTGGAGCCCACCGAGGAGAAGGAGCGGACGGGCGAGCTCACCCCACCGGGCGTGACCTCGCAGGCCCGGCGGTAGAGCGACTGGTTGTCAGCCATGACCGCGTTCAGCCATGCAGCGACTGGGCCAGCTCCCGAGCCAGGTAGGTGAGCACGAAGTCGGCACCGGCCCGCTTGATGGCGCCGAGGTGCTCGAGGGCCACCGCTTGGCCGTCGATCCACCCCCGCTCGGCGGCGGCCTTGACCATGGCGTACTCCCCGCTCACGTGGTAGGCGGCCACCGGCACGTGAACCGAGGCGCGGACCGCGGCCAGCACGTCGAGGTAGGCGAGGGCCGGCTTCACCATGACCATGTCCGCACCCTCGGCTACGTCCTCGGCCACCTCGGCCAGGGCCTCCCTCAGGTTCCGGGGGTCCTGCTGGTAGGTGCGCCGGTCACCGGTACCCCCGGCGATGGACACCTCCACCGCGTCGCGGAACGGGCCGTAGAGGGCGGAGGCGTACTTGGCCGAGTAGGCGAGGATGGCCGCCTGGACATGGC
Source organism: Actinomycetota bacterium (assembly GCA_030777325.1). GTDB lineage: Bacteria > Actinomycetota > Acidimicrobiia > Acidimicrobiales > YB1-3. The sequence continues at coordinate 16,983 of JALYGF010000010.1, forward strand.
CGGCACCGTCCAGGCCGGCCCTGATGGCGGCGACCTGGCCGTCCATCATCCCGCTCGGCGCGACCACCGCAGCGCCGGCCTCGGCCTGGGCCACGGCCACCCGCCCGTAGAGCTCGAGGGTGGCGTCGTTGTCCACCTCGCCGGCCGGGGTGAGCACGCCACAGTGCCCGTGGTCGGTGTACTCGTCGAGGCAGAGGTCGGCCATGAGCACCAGATCGTCGCCCACCTCGTCACGGAGGTCGCGCAGCGCCACCTGCACGATGCCGTCCGGGTCGGACGCACGGCTTCCGGTGGCGTCCTTCATGGCGGTCACGCCGAAGAGGATGATCCCCGGCACCTCGAGCTCAGTGAGCGCCCGGGCTTCCTTCACCAGCGATTCCCGGGTGTGCTGCACCACTCCGGGCAGGCTGGCGATGGGATTCGGCTCGTTGATGCCCTCCCGCACGAAGAGCGGCGCAACCACATCGTAGACGCCAACAGCGCTCTCCGCCCTCAGCCGCCGGAGCGCAGGGGTGCGGCGCAGGCGTCGCAGGCGGCGGGTGGGGAAGGCCACGACAGTCAGCCTAAAGGCTGTGCGCCGTGCCCCATGTGAGCAGCCAGGGCCTCGGCCAGCGCCCTCATGGTGTGGACCTCGGCCACGACGTCCACCCCCAGACCGCGCTCGCTGGCCGCGGCCGCTGTCACCGGGCCGATGCAGGCCACGACGGGCGGGACGGCGGTCACTCCCGCCGCATCGAGGTAGCTGCCCACCGACGAAGCCGAGGTGAAGGTGATGGCGTCGGCCACCGCTGCCGCGGCCAGGGACTCGGCCGGCGGGCGGGCCCGCTCGGTGCGGTACGCCTCCACTACGTCGACCACCCATCCCGCCGCCCGAAGGCCGTCGGGGAGGATCTCCCGGGCCACGGCCGCCCTGGGCACCAGCACCCGCCGGCGGCCCGACGACTCCGGAAAGGCCTCGAGGAGAGACTCGGCCACGAACCGCTCGGGCACGAGGTCCACGTCGAGGCCGGCGCCCGCCAACGCGTCCGCGGTGCCCGCCCCGATGGCGGCGACCCGGGCGGTACCAATGGCCGGCGGCCGGCCCAGCAGGGGCACGAGGCGTTCCACCGCGTTGACCGAGGTGAAGACCACCCACTCGTAGTCCCCGACGTGTTCGGCCGCAGCTCGAAGCCGCTCACCTCCGTCGCCCGGGTCAGCGATGCGGATGGTGGGGAGCTGCAGGACGGTGGCCCCCAGGTCCTGGAGGATGCCAACCAGGCCGCTACCTTGCTCCTCGGCTCGGGTGACCACCACCGTGCGCCCCTCGAGCGGCCGGTCAGCGCTGACGCTCACGCCCGGCTGGCGCCCTCCAGCAGCCATGTGCCGCCTGACTCCTCCAGGATCTCGGTGGCCGCCGAACGGCCCAGCTGCTCGGGATCGTCGCCCTCGCGTGAGGATCGGATCACGATCCTCCCATCGAGGGTGGCCAGGATGGCGGTCAGCCGGATGGTGCCGTCGACGAGCTGGGCATGAGCCCCGACGGGCAGGTCGCAGCCCCCGCCGAGCTCGGCGAGGTAGGCCCGCTCCGCGTCCACGGCGCGGCGGGAAGGACCGTGCTCGACGGCGGCCAACTTCTCTGTGATGCGGTCGTCGTCGTCCCGACATTCCACAGCCAGAGCGCCCTGGGCCACCTGGGGGACGATCAGTCGGGGGTCGAAGAGCTCGGCAGCCTGCTCGATTCGACCGAGTCGCTGGAGCGCGGCCGCAGCCATCACCACCCCGGAGAAGTTGGTGGCCTTGCGCAGCCGCGTGTCGACGTTGCCCCGGATGCCGGCGAAGGTGAGGTCGGGACGGAGTGAGGCCAGCTGGGCCCGGCGGCGCACCGCCCCTGTGGCCACCCGCGCACCGGCGGGAAGATCATCCAGCGCGCGACCCACCATGGCGTCTCGAGCATCGCCCCGCTCGGGCACCGCGGCCAGCACCAGCCCGGGGACGCTCCCGGCCGGCAGGTCCTTGGCCGACTGGACGGCGAAGTCGGCTCGCCCATCGAGGACCGCCGCCTGCACCTCCTTGACGAAGACTCCGCGGCCACCGATCTCCCAGATCGGCGTGTCACGGTTCCTGTCACCGGTGGTTTCGACCACGACCTCCTCGACCGGTTCGTCGAGAAGGGAGGCGACGTGACGGGCCTGCCACAGGGCGAGCTCGCTTCCTCGGGTGGCGGCCCGCAGCATCAGCTGCCCGGCCCGAGCGGCGGCATTGCTACAGATCGAAGAGGGTGCGGACGGCCTCGGCCAGCCGGTCACCGCTCGGGGAGCCGGCAGCATCCTTCAGGCGCACGGTGGGCTCGTGCAGGAGCTTGGCCAGGATGCCCTTGGTCAGCGCCTCCACGGCCTCTCGCTGGCGGTCGTCGAGGCCTTCGAGGCGGGATCGGTACCGGTCGAACTCGGCATCGCGCACCCCTTCGGCCCGCTGGCGCAGGGCCACGATCAGGGGAGCCAGCTCACGGGCCGTGCTGGCCGCCATGTACCGCGCCACCTCGGCCTCGACGATGGCGTCCACGGTGGCCACCTCCCGGCGCCGCTCGGACATGCCGTTCTCGGCGTATGCCCGCAGGTCCTCCATGTCGAGCAGGGTGATGCCGGGCACGTCGACCACCGCCGGCTCCACGTCTCGGGGGACGGCCACGTCGACAACCAGCATGTCGCGGCCCTGCCGAGCTTCCATCACCGGCGTCAGGTCCTCAACAAGAAGCAGCGACGACGGCGCACCTGTCGAAGTGAGCACCAGGTCGGCTTCGAGCAGAGCGCCGTCCACCCTCTCGAAGGGCACGGCCCGGCCCCCGACGCGCTCCGCCAGCGACGCCGCCGCCGACCAGCTGCGACTGCTCACCATCAGCTCCGCCGGCGAGTGAGGCCGGCCCGAGGTCCCGAAGCGACCGGCAAGGGCGACGGCCATGCCCTTGCCCATCTGTCCCGAGCCCAGCACCAGGATGCGCTTTCCCTGGAGGGTGCCCAGGCGCTCGGCCGCCATCTCGACGGCCGCCTGGGAGAGCGAGGTGGTGCCCCGGCCGATGGCCGTCTCGGAGCGGGCCCGCTTGCCGACCTCGAGGGCGTGGCGGAACAGCCCCCCCAGCACCGGGCCGGCCGCTCCCTCGGCCGCGGCGCGCTCCCAGGCGGCGCGGACCTGCCCGAGCACCTCGCTCTCGCCCAGGACCGCGGAGTCGATGCCCGAGGCCACACGGAACAGCTGGGCCACGGCGCCCTCCTCGTAGTAGGAGTACAGCCGGTCGGAGAAGTCCTCGGGCGGGGCGAAGCTGTGGTCGGCCAGGAAATCGCGCACTTCGCCGACGGCGGAGTGGAAGCGCTCGGCGAGGACGTACACCTCGGTCCGCATGCAGGTGGACACCACCACCGCCTCGAACACGCTGTCCCGGGAGCGAAGATCGGCCAGGGCCTTGGGAAGGCCGGCGGCGGTCACCGCCATGCGCTCGAGCAGCTCCAGCGGCACGGTGCGGTAGTTCAAACCGACGACTACGACGGGCATGGCTATCGACCGGTCGCCGATCGGCCAACCCCGGATGGCGTCACGGGGCCGTCCTCATGGGCGAGAGCTTGTCGGAGGTGGCGTCCTCCTTGCCAGTCCTGCGGCCGGGCGCACGCTCGGGCTTCACGCCAGCGCCACCTGCCCGGCTGCAGCTTCCGGTCCTGGCCCGGGCATGGGCGGTGGGGCCCCGGTGTCATGGCGCTGCTGGTAGAAGGAGAGGATCTGTAGCTCGGTGGAGAGGTCCACCTTGCGGACTGACACGTGATCGGCAAGGTCGAGCCGGGCTGGGGCGAAGTTGAGGATGGAGGTCACGCCAGCGGCCACCAGCCGCTCGGCCACGTCCTGGGCCGCCGATGCAGGGGTGGCGATGATCCCGATGGCGATCCGCTCGGCAGCGACGATGGCCGACAGTTCGTCGACGTGGCGTATGACGAGGTCGCCGACCTTCTCTCCGACCCTCTGAGGGTGGGCATCCACGAGGGCCACCACGGTGAAACCCCGGGCCTCGAAGCCCCCGTACTTGGCCAGCGCCTGGCCCAGATTGCCCACGCCCACGATCACCACGGGCCAGTCCTGGGTGAGGCCCAGCTCCCGGCTGATCTGGTACAGCAGGTACTCCACGTCGTAGCCCACGCCCCGTGTGCCGTAGGACCCCAGGAAGGAGAGGTCCTTGCGCACCTTGGCGGCGTTCACGCCGGCCAGATCGGCGAGGCGCTCGGAGGAGATGGTGGACGTCTTGGCCTCCGCCGCTTGGAGGAGGCTGCGGAGGTAGACGGGCAGGCGGGCCACCGTCGCTTCGGGGATGCGGTGGTGAACCCTCGCTGACACGGCCCAATCCTACGTTGGGGCCGGCCAGCCTTCACAATGGCACGAGCCCTCCGCTTGGAGGCCCATGCTCCATGCCGCCCTGGCCGCCGCTGCCACGCTGGTGTCGCTGGCCTTCGCCCTGTGCACCTTCGAGCGGTGGCTGGCGCGGGAGCGGCCCCACGAGCTGGCCTGGAGCCTGGCGCTGGCGGCCTTCGCCCTGGCGTCGGCCGCCCTGTGGGCGGGCGTCAGCGTGGGATGGGACGGCCTGACGTTTCGCCTCTTCTACCTGTTCGGCGCCCTCGTGATCGTCCTCGGAGCGGTCTGGAGCGCCGTCCGGGTGCGGCGGGCCCGCTTGGTGACGGCCAACGTGCTCATCGCCGTGGGCACGCTGGTCACCGGCGCCAGCGGGCTGCTGAACTCGGTCCTCGACGAGATGACGGGCTTCGCCGTGGCCCTCGTGGCTGGCATAAGCATGATCTTCGCCGGCTTCCTGGTGGCCACCACGACAGGCGTCAGGGCCTCAGGAGCTCGGGCACGAGTCCCTGCCGAAACGGGAGCCGCGACGAGCAGCCGCTCAGCGGCCGAGGACCAGGAACTGGACCAGGGACGCGCCCAGGATGAGCAGGAGCAGAACGGCCACGGTGATCGTCACACCGGGCCTCACGACGGAGGCTCCAGGGTCACGGCATCGCCGGGCCCGAGGCGCAGCTCCTCGGCCGCCGAGCGGCGGTCGAGGGCCAGGGAGACAAGCCCGTAGGAGTCCACCACCAATCCCACCTCGCCCGGCTTCAGGTCGCCGTAGGCAGCGGCCAGTCGGGCCGTGCGAACCTGGTCATTTCCCCACCGTAGAGCCAGCCGGTCACCCTCGGCGGCAATCTCCTCGGGGCCGACGTTGAGCTGGACGTTGCCGAAGCAGTCCACCCAGAGCACCTCGGCGAGCAGGCGGCCGTCCTCTCGACGGCTGAGGGGAAGGATCCCCGGTCGCAGGGTGACGGGATCGACGGCCGGCCCGAACTCGGAGAGATCCGTCCCGTTGCACAGGTGGCCGGCAACGGGGGCGAAGACGTCACGACCGGCGAAGGTGAGTCCCGGAGAAGGAAGGTGGTAGGACTCGTTCGAGAGCTCGACGGCCCGCGTCGCTCCGCCGGCCATGGCCACGGCGGCGGCCAACAACCCGTTGTCCGGGCCGACGAAGAAGAAGGCCGGATCGTCGCCGGCTCCTACCTCGACGGCGACCGCTCGCCGGTCGGTGCCCACGCCGGGGTCCACCACGGCCAGCACGACGCCGGGCAGCAGGTACTGGATGCTGCGCACCAGCGCCAGCGACCCGGCCCGCACGTCATGGGCAGAGATCCCGTGAGTGACGTCGAGGACTGTCACATGCGGCGCGACCGTGCGGATCACCGACTTCACCACCCCGACGAACTCGTCGGTCAGGCCGTAATCGGAGAGGAAGGAGACGTTGTCCCGACGGCGGCCCGGAGCGCCTGCGGGGGCCGCTGCGGAGCTATCCAGCCTCGGTGTACCGATCGGCGAGGTACTTGTCCACGTCGTCCTCGAAGAGGCGGTAGGACTTGCCCACTCGTACCGCCGCCAGCTCGCCGGCCGAGATCAGTCGGTACACGGTCATGTTGGAGACCCGCAGCAGGGCAGCGACCTCGGCAACCGTCAGAAAGCTCGCCCTTGCGTGGTCTGCCGTCGACAACGAACCACTCCTCTCCGCCCGATTGACTGTACGACAACTCCGGCGCGGGCGAAAGTGGCGCCCGGCGAGGCCCGGCTCCTCCCTCAGGTACGTCCCAGCTGCCTCGAGCGTTCTGTCGCCGCCAGGACCGCCTCTAGGAACGCGGCCCGCATGGCCCGGGCCTCCAGAGCGCCCACCCCCGCAGCAGTGGTGCCTCCCGGTGAGGTCACGCCGGCTCGGAGTGCCTCGGGGCCCTGGCCCGAACCGGCCAGCAGACGGGCCGATCCCAGGAGCGTCTGGGTGACCAACGAGGAGCTGACTTCCCGGGGCAGCCCGCCCGCCACACCGGCCTCGATGAGCGCCTCGGCGACCAGGAAGACGTAGGCCGGCCCCGAGCCGGACAGGCCGGTCACGGCGTCGAGCTGGTCCTCGGTGACGCGTACAACGATGCCCACAGCGCCGAGGATGCCCTCCGCCCATGCGAGATCCGCATCCACGGCGTGGCGGCCCGCGGCCACGGCGGAGGCTCCCTCGCCCACGAGGGCAGGTGTGTTGGGCATGGCGCGCACGACCGGTACGCCGGCACCCAACCAGGTCTCCAGGTCGAGCAGGCGGACTCCGGCCGCGATCGACAGCACCCGCCCGATGCCGGCCGCGGACACGGCCCGGCAGGCGGACTCGACGTCGCCAGGCTTGACTGCGATGACGGCCCCCTCCGAGGCCACGGGCTCGCTGCGCACGTCGACGCCGGAGAAGCGCTCAACCAGCTCACGGCGGCGGGACTCCACCGTCTCCACGAGCACCAGCTCCGAGGGCTCTGCCCAGCCGGCTCCGAGCAGCCCGCCCACCAGGGCCTCTCCCATCCGCCCCCCACCAACGACCACCAACCGCACAGGCACGAACCGAACCCTATGGCAGTGACCCGAGCAAGCTGTGCCTGCGAGGGATCGGGGCCGCGGGCCCGAACACGATCAAGCTCGCAGAGCAACCTCCGATTGGGAGGCGATCAAGGCAGGTAGCGCATGGGGTTCTGCGGAGAGCCGCCCACGCGGGTCTCGAAGTGCAGATGGGGCCCGGTGGAGTGGCCGGTGGAGCCGACGAAACCGACGACCTCACCCTGCCCGACCGAGGCACCGTCGTTCGTACCCAAACGGCTCTGATGGGCGTAGAGAGTGCTGAAGCCCCCGCCGTGATCGATGATCACGGTGTTTCCGTAGCCACCCATGACGCCGGCGAAGATCACCGTGCCCGCCTTGGCCGCTCTGATGGGCGTGCCCGTGCCGGCGGAGATGTCGATGCCCGCGTGCAGTCGGCCCCAGCGAGAACCGAACGGCGAGGTGACCGGTCCCCGCAAGGGCCAGACCAGTCCCGAACCCGAGACCCGCCCGTCCACGCCCGGGTCCGCAGCCCGCCCTGGACGCGCAGCCTGGGCCGCCGCGACTCGAGCGGCCACCTCCTGCTCCTTGGTCCGGATGAGAGTGCTGAGTCCCGCCTCTTGCTGGGCGACCAGGTCCGCCTCGACCTGATAATCGCCGATGCGCTTTTGGAGCGCGCCGGCCAGCCGCTGCTGCTCCTGGCGGGCCCGGACCAGCTCGCCGAGCTTCGCCTGCTCGGCCCTTCTCCGCTCCTCGGCCAGCTGCCGGGCCCTCTCCAGCTGCGCCTGCTGCAAGCTCAGGTCCTGACCCACGGCGCGCAACTGGTCCATCACATTGCGGTCGCTGTTGTTCACCTGGTTGAGAAGGGTCCTCCTGCGGCTGGCCTCACCCAGGTCCTTGGCCTGGATGACCTCCGTGAGGCCCTCCTCCTGGGGCCGCACGTAGGCGGAGACAGCCCTGCCCACCACTGCCACCCGGAGCGCGCCCAGCCTCTTCCTAGTCGCAGCCAGCCGGTCCTCGGCCTCGGTGACGGCCGCCATGGCCGCCCGCACCGCCTGACCGGCAGCCTCGGCGTTGGCCTCCTGGGCCTTGACCTGTCCGCTCAGCACGCCGACGGCGGACTCGAGCTCGGCGTCGGACGCCTGGAGCTCGTTCAGCTGGGCGGCGACCTGGGCCCTCTTCTGGCGAGCGGCGTCGCGCTTGCGACGCGTCTCGCTGAGGCTCTCCGCCCGAGCAGGCTGGGCCAAGGCCAATGAGACGAGCACGGCGAGCGCCACGATCGGGCGACGGTAGGTCTTCGGCATAAGAGTCGAACGAACCACCAGGGTGTCCGCCCAAGGGCACCTGAAGGCAGGCAGAACCTACCCAGCCACTCACACGAGCGCAAGGATCGTTGGGGCACGGCAATGCCCGGGCCCGAGAAACCTCCGGACGACATCCGCACTTCCCCGAACGGATGGCGCCCTTCCGCCCCTCGGGCACCGGGCGGAGCTCACGCTACCGCCGGGCACCGGGCGGAGACAAGGGTGGGTCTCGGGGGAACCTCAAGAGCTCCTTTGCATCAGCAGGTCACCGGCGCTCGCTCGCTGAGCCGCGCGCAGATCCGCCGGAGCCGGCCGGCGGCTGTGGCCCAGGAGTAATGGCGAGCGCGGGCGGCGGCCAGCTCCGACATGCGCGCCGCCAGGGCAGCGCCGGCCAGCACCTGCTCGATGCAAGCGGCGAAGGCCGCCGGCTCCCGGCCCTCCACGAGGAAGCCGGTCCGGCCGTCGTCGACCAAGGTGCGCAGCCCGCCCACGGCGGCCGCCACGACCGGGGTTCCGCAGGCGCCCGCCTCCAGCGCCACCAGACCGAACGACTCCGACCGGCTTGGGACCACGCACACGTCCGCGGCCCGGTAGTACGTCGAGAGCATCTCGTGGGGTTGGGGGTCGACGAATCGAACCCGGGCGGCGAGGCCGAGCTCCCGGACCAGTCGACGCACCCTCGCCTGCTCGGCCTCCCCTTGGGGGCCGCTCGGCCCGCCGACTATGACGAGGAAGGCGTCTGGGGCCCCCAGAGCGGCCAGGGCGTTGACGGCGACGTCAACGCCCTTGAGCGGCTGGATGCGGCCCACGAACAGGAGCATCGGGCCATGAGGGAGGTCGAGGGCCCGGCGGGCGCTGGGCCGGTGACCGGGGGAGAAGAAGGCGTGGTCCACACCGGGCGCGACCACCTCGATCCGTGAGCGGTCGATGCCATACCGGGACGTGATCTGAGCCGACTCGACGACAGAGGAGGTGATCACCGCGTCCGAGCAGTTCATGATCTCGAGCTCGGCGCGTCCCCGCCGCTCCGGCTCGCGGTCACCCTCTTCCTTGACCCGAGCCAGCGTGTGGAAGGTGGAGACCAGAGGGACGTCGAGCTCGTGCTTGAGGGAGTGGCCCACCACGCCGGAGAGCCAGTAGTTGGCATGGATGACGTCGGGACGGCGTCCCTCCGTCATCCGGCTGGCCACTGCTCTGGTGAACTCGGGGACGACCGAGGGCAACCGCTCCTTGTCCATCTCGCCCACCGGGCCGGCGACGACGTGATGGACGCGCAGGCCCGGCTCGACGGCCACGACGGAGACCAGCTTCGGGTCCCAGGCCCGTGTGTAGACGTCGCACTCGACGCCCGAACGGGCGAGGGCCGACGAGAGCTGGCGCACGTAGACGTTCATGCCGCCGGAGTCACCACGCCCGGGCTGAGCCAGCGGTGACGTGTGCATCGAGAGCATCGCCAGCGTGCGCACGGTCAACGGCTCACTGGCTGAGCTCGCGGCCGGGCGAGACGGTGCACCGCCCGCATCAGGCCGGCGGTACCAGTGCTACTGCAGCTCGTCGTCGGCGCCCACGTCCTCCGACCTGGCAAGCAGGTCAGCGGGGTTGGCGGCGCCCGACTTGTACCGGTTCACGATCTCTGCCTGGAGGTTGTCGATGCGATCCTGAACCGCCGTTCGCCGGAGGGAGACCTTCTGCTCCAAGTCGTGGAGGGCGTCGGCGATGTCGCGCACCTCTTGCTCCGAAAGGCCCAGGATCCCCGCCGACGCGTCAACGTCCATGATTCGGTCGAGCTCGGCGGTGAGCTTCCGGAAGTTCACGTCCGGAGCGATGTTGCGGCGGAGCCGCCCGCGCCCGCTCGACGAGCGACCCCCCTCGGACAGGATAGTGGGAAGCTGCTCCACGACCCGAGCCAGAGCGCCTGCTGAAAGGCCGCCCGCCCGCCGTTCGAGATCGGCGAGCACGATGTCCAGCTTGCCCTGCACGAGCCGGCGGAGGACCGAGAGGGAGTCCTCGACGGCGTCGCACTCGTCCCGGCGTTCGCGCACCTCGGCCACGGACATCTCCTCCAGGCCCTTCAGGTACTCGTCGGCCAGGAGACGCTCGAGACCCAGGTGGCGATCGAGGTCCAGATCGAGTTCGAAATGAGATGGGTCTTGCACGATCACCCATGGTACCGCTGTGCCGTCGCCGTCCCGTCGGTGCCGTTTGCACGCAGCCTCCCGGCCCGGTGGGCAGGGTGGTACCGGTACAGCGGCCTGCCCTCCACCCGGACCAGAGGACCGAAGGCCCGGCTGTCGGTGCTCGCCGGCGGGTTGTCGCCGAGGACCGTCCACCCCCGGTGGTCGGCCGCGGCCACACGCTTGACCATGAGCCGGTCAGGTCGGCGCGGATCGGCCACCACCACCAGCTCTCCCGGCCTGGCACGCCTACGCCGCAGGACCAGCAGACGGTCACCCGGTAGTAGGGTCGGTCTCATGCTGTCTCCCTCGACCTCCATGCGCCGGAAGCGGAGCATGAATACGGCGAGGGTCATGCCGCCCACCACCAGGCCGCTTCCCGGCCTGGTGCGGATGGCCCATCCGAGGACCCGTCTCGACCGAAGGAGCACTTCATGAGCATTCTGCCTCGACTTCTCCAGCTAGCCGACCGGCTGAGCCCGCCGGAGACGGTGAGGGCTCACTGTGACCTGCCCTGTGGCGTCTACGACCCAGCCCAAGCCCGCATCGAGGCGGAGTCCGTGCACATGATCCAGGGGAAGTACCAGGAATCGGACGACGAGGAGTTCCGCGACCGGGCGATCCAGATCAAGGAGGAGCGCGCCGACCTGGTGAAGCACCACCTGTGGGTGCTCTGGACCGACTACTTCAAGCCGAACCACCTGGAGAAGTACCCCGAGATCCATGACATGTTCTGGAAGGCCACCAAGCTGGCGGGCGACGCCAAGAAGACCACCGACCCCGCCCAGGGCCAGGAGCTGCTCGACGCCATCGCCGAGATCGACAAGGTGTTCTGGGAGACCAAGAAGGGCTGAGCCGACAGCAGCAGCCCGCCGGTGGTCAGTCCACCAGCGCGGCCGCGGCCAGGCTCCACAGCGGGCCCAGCACGAGCAGGGAGTCCAGACGGCGCAAGGCCGGCAGCCGCGCCTTCCTGCCGTTCCGTTCATTGCCGTCGTTCCCGCTTCTCCCCTCGCCTGAGAAGGCGACCCCGATCATGGGCCCGACCGGTGCCAGAGCAGCGGCCAGCACGCCGAGCAACCACGGGCTCGCGCCCCTGAACGGCGGGACGAACAGAGCCGCGACCGCGAGGGTCACGGTCCCGGTGGCGGCGATGCCTGCGGCGGGGCCCTCCCAGGCACTGGCGGCTCCCGAACCCACGACGTAGGTGCCGGCGTCGTACGCCATGGCGTAGGCCAGCAGGACCAGCACGGGCACCAGCCCCACCTCCTCCCGGAGGAGTACGGGAGCCGCTCCGGCCAATCCCACCATCACGGCCGCCACCGACAGGAGCAGTGACTCCCCGAGGGCCGTGTCCGCGCCCCGGCCGGCCAGCACGTAGCCGATGGCCACGACCGGCACCGCGCCGGTCGCCGCGGCGACGAAGGGAGGACCCGCCACGGCGGCCAGCGTCGTGCACGCCGCGCC
>JALYGF010000011.1 GCA_030777325.1 Actinomycetota bacterium
CGAGGGGCAGTGGACCGACCTGATTCTCGTCGCAGGCCGCTGCGCAGCAAGAGCCGGGCCAGGACCGCCATTCCCAGGTAGGCGACGACACTGGCCCAGGCGGCCCCGGTGATGCCCCTCGACGGGATGAGGACGAGGTCAGCGGCGGTCACCAGCGCCAAGCCGACCAGCGCCGTTGCTCCGGCAGCCCCCGTCCGACCTCGCGCCGCCAAGGAGATGACGTCGAGGTGGTAGGAGGAGATGGCCAAGGCCCCGAGCAGCAGCACCCGGAGCGGGGTGACCGCCGCTCGGAACCGCTCGCCGAGCAGGAGATCCACGGCGTGAGGAGCGGCCAACCACATGCCCAGGGCCACCACCGCCGTCCCACCGAGCCAGAGCCTCCGGGCCCGCGCCAGCTCGGCCGCGCCCGCCCTTCCGGACGCGATGCCGTGGAACTGGACCTGCGCCAGCGAGATGGGACCGAGCCACAGGATCTCCGTTGCCGTGGCGGCCACCGAGTAGATGCCGACGGGGCCGGGCCCGAGGAGCACCCCGATGAGGTAGCGGTCCAGCCGGAAGGTGGCCGCCTGTCCCAAGCTGAGGCCGACGGCGGGAGCACCTCGGCGGATCACCCTCCGGAACTCCGGGAGCGAGAACCGTACCGGCCCGGACGGCACCGATCGCCGCAGGACGATGTACGTCAGCACCGCTTGGAGCACGCCGCCGAGGGCAACGGCGGCGAAGTAGGCCTCCGCCGCCCTGGTGTCGGAGACGCCGAGGGCCGTGACGAGGAGCAACTGGGCAGTGCTGCCCAGGGCAGCGAGGGCGGCGGCGCGGGTGTTGAACCCGTAGGCATAGAGGGCGTCGCCGAGGAGCAGGGACAACAACAGGCCCGCTCCGCAGACCGCCAGCAGCAGGACCGTCCACTCGTCGACGCGAACATTGGCGGCGGGCAGGACGAGTGGTCCCATGGCGCCGGCCACCACAGCCTCGAGGCTGCCGAGCGCCACGGCGAAACCGAGGTAGTCGCCGAGGGCCAGCGGCTCCGTGGGCGATACCAGGTACACGCGGGCGGCGGTGTTCACGCCACCGCTGCACAACAGCATGGTGAACGAGGACAGTGCCACCAGGAGCACGAGCGTCCCCCTGCCGGCCGGACCCAGCTCGCGTGCGCTCAGGAACGCCACCGCAAGGAGAGCGGCGCTGGACATGAGCGTGCAGGCCAGCACGGGGGCGACGCCCCGGATGGCCCGAACGTCCGGCTGGGGAGGCCGGTCTCGACCAGTCACCCCTGACGCAGCGGAGTGGCCTCTGGTGCAGGGGAGCCGGTTCGAGCAGCCTCGGCGAGGGCCTCGGTGATGGTCTCGGCCAGGATCTGGTCGAGCGTTCGGGTCGGGGCCCAGCCGGTGAGGGTCCGCAGCTTCGTCGTGTCGGGCACGCGCCGCGGCATGTCCTCGAAGCCGACCCCATAGGCCTGCTCGTAGGGGACGAGGTCGATCGGGGAGGGGCTTCCCGTCTGGCGGATGATCCGGCGAGCCAGGTCGAAGATGGTTATCTCCTCCTGCGAGCCGACGTTGAAGACCTCGCCCACCGCCCCAGGCGTGTCGAGCAGTCGCGCCAGGGCATCGGCCACGTCGGCCACGTGGCCGAAGCAACGGGTCTGCCCGCCGTCGCCGAACACGGTGAGGGGCTCACCGGCCAGGGCCTGGCGCACCAGCCGGGGGATCACCATGCCGTAGTCGGGGCTCTGTCGAGGCCCGACGGTGTTGAACAGGCGCACCACCACGGATTCCAGGCCGTGCTCGCGGTGGTACCCGTAGGCGAGGATCTCGTTGACGGCCTTCGCCGTGGAGTAGGCCCAGCGGGCCACCGTGGGCGAACCGAGCACGCGGTCGGCATCCTCCACCAGAGGAACGTTCTCGTTCTTGCCGTAGATCTCCGACGTGCTGGCCACCAGGATCTTGCGACGATGCCGGTGGGCGGCGTGGATGACGACCTCGGACCCACGCACGTTGTTGGTGAAGGAACGCAGGTACTGCTCGACGATCAGGCGCACTCCCACGGCGGCCGCCAGGTGCACGACGGCGTCGCACTGGCGCACGGCGTCGTCGACCAGCTCCTCCTCGAAGACCGATCCCTCCACCAGGCGGAACCTCGGGTGCTCCAACAGCGGGGCCACGTTCGACGTCCGGCCGGTGGAGAGGTCGTCGAGGGCAAGGACGCTGTCGCCCCGGGCCAACATCAGCTCGGCCAGGTGCGACCCGATGAAGCCGGCACCCCCGGTGATGAGATAGCTCTGAGGCACGCCGGTACCGTAGCTGGCTCGCTCGGAACGTAGGATCTGGCGCCCACCTAACGAGGTTGGAGATGCATCCGCGGCTTCTCAGGTTCCTCCGCTGCCCCGAGTGCGGCGACGCGCTGCGCGTGGAGCCGCTCGTCGCCGGGAGGGCTGATGCCGGCTCGGAGATCTCCGAAGGGCTACTCGGCTGCGGCGCCGACCACTGGTTCCCGATCGTGCGAGGGATTCCCCGGATGCTCCCGGATGCGCTCGAGGAGCACCGGAGCGAGCTCGAACGTCACCGCCGCGCTCCGGCTGCGGCGTCCCTGGCCTCGTCGGGGCAAGGAGGATCCGAACGTGGCTCGCACGGCGCCTACGACCGGCGCACGCGCGAGAGCTTCAGCCTGGAATGGGAGCATCACCGGCTCGGGGACCGGACGTGGGGGATCGACCTGGAGGACCGGGTGCGGCGCTTCTTCCTCGACCCCATCCGCATCCCGACCGAGGAGCTCGACGGCAAGGTCCTGCTCGACGCCGGCTGCGGCAACGGCAGCCAGTCCGTGGCCTACACCGAGTTCGGACTCGAGGTCATCGCCATCGACCTGAGCTCCGGTCTCGAGCACGGCCAGGCCTTCCGTCGCTTGCACCCGGGGGCACAGCCGGACCGGGTGCACTTCGTCCAGGCCGACCTGCAATCGCCCCCGGTCGCCGCCTCCAGTGTGGACATCATCCACTCGGCCGGCGTGCTCCATCACACTCCGGACACCCACGCCAGCTTTCGGCGGCTGTGCCCCCTGCTGCGGGCCAACGGCACCTTCTACATCTGGCTCTACAAGTACGAGCCCCTGGTCACACCACTCGTGAACGCCATCCGCAGCATCACCACCCGAGCTCGTCGTCCGGTGCTGGCCCGGGCCGCCCGCGTGCTGGCCGGTCCCTTCGTGGCCTTCTGTGCGACGCTGAACGCTCTCGGCATCCGGGAATACCCTCGCCTGTCACGGCGCGAGGCAGCACTGGCCCTGTTGGACATCTTCGCCGCTCCCTACGCCCACTACCACTCCTTCGCCGAGGTGGCAGGCTGGTACCAGCAGGAGTGCTTCGACGAGGTCTGGGCCTGCAACGAGACCCGTCGCGGGTTCGGCGTCTGTGGCCGCCAGGGTGGCGGAACGAAGGCCGGCCCTGCGTGGGTACGTCTCTCAACAGCTTCGGGCGAAGGCGAGAGCGTGGATCACGCCACCCCACTCGTGGACGAGCTGACCGAACCACACCCGGGTTGACAACGGTGGCCAGGCCGCCACCACGTCCACCTGGGCGTCGAAGCATCGGCGGAACAGCAGGCGGGCCCTCGTCACGTGCGGGCTCGAGGTGACGACGGTCACCGAGCGCCAGCCCCGAGCGGCGGCCAGACGGGCCGTGGCCTGCGCCTCGGCTCTGGTGCTGTCGGGAATCGGGCGGAGGCACACCACCTCGAACGCCTGCCCCCCGCCGGCGCACAACCGAACGACCTCCTGGGAGTCCGGCGTGCCGGCATGCACCAGCACCGGGGCGGCGCCCACCTCGACGAGACGGCGGGCCGTCGCCATGCGCTCGCCGGTGTCACCGGACAGGACCACGACGGCGTCGACCCGGGGAGCGTGGCCGCTTTCCGGCCAGATGAACAACCGCGCCGTCGTCGCCGCCAGAGCCGCCACCAGGGCCAGTGCGACGCCGACGCAGAGGCCACGCCGAGATCGAGCCCCACGGCGGCTGGCCCTGCCGGCGACGGTCACGACGATCCCCCAAGCGTCGGTGCCCGGAACGAGACGACACCCAGGGCCGCGGAGGCGGGATCGGGGCCGCTCTAGGGCGAGCACAGGAATCGTACCCGGTGCTCCCCCACTGCTGCCGGCGGGCCAACGCCGCCTTGGGCGGGACCCGAAGCATGCGGAAGCGTCAGACGGACCTCTGGTGCGCTTGTGCACGAGATAGGGACCGACGACGAGATGGTTCAAGCCGCTGTGGTCGAACACGCTCATGGCCTCGTGCGGACCGAGCACGATCGGTTGGCCGTGTCGGTTGAACGAGGTGTTTCAAGAGCACGCCCCGACCCGTGATCTGCTCGAAAGCGGTGGCGATCCGGGTCAGCCGTCTCCCCGATGATCTGCATCGTCGCCGTGAGGTCGGCGTTGTGGACCGCTGCGATCAGGTCTCGGAAGTTCTCCTTGGTGTCGAAGGCCAACATCATGTACGGGCTCGGGAAGCTCTTGGGGTTGTGGATGTACTCGTGCATCCGCTCCCTCCGTACGACTGGCGCGAAGGGCATCCAGAAGTCCCGCTTCTTGATCATCTGGTTGATCTCCCGGACGATGTCCTGGTTCTTGGGGTCGGCCAGGATGGAGCGGTTGCCGAGGGCGCGGGCGCCGAACTCGAGCCTCCCAGCGCAGCGCGCCACCGGGTGACCGGCGGCCAGGAGCTTGGCCACCTCCACCTCGATGGCACGCGGCCGGCTGTAGGGGTGGCACTCGCTGGAACGACCGCCGCTGCGTCGGCCTCGGCCACGTCGGCCCCCAGATAGAAGTGATTCGAACGGCGCGACCTCGGCGGCGGCAGGCCGGCCCCCGGCCACCGAGTGGGCGTACCAGGCCACGCCCATGGACAGGCTCTCGTCCCCGCACGACGGCGGTATGCCGAGGTGGTCCACCTCTGGCAGCTCCATGATGAGCTTTGTTGGCCTTGACGTTCATGAAGACGCCACCAGCACAGAGCACGCGCCGTATGCCGGTTCTCCTGATAGCGGCCTGCACCAGACCCACGACGACCCGCTCACACGCGAGCTGCACCCCCGCACACACCTTGTCGAGACGCATCCCTCCGATGATTCTCAGGAGTGGTCGCTGCTGGCAGAACGTGGGCTCAGGGCTGCCTCGCCGCAGGCGCAATCGCTCCTCGTCCACCCCGATGAGGCGGCAGAACTGCTCGGCGGCTCCCCGAGCCTCCTCGGGGGAGGCGTAGAGCGCCATGCCCATCACCTTGTACTCGTGCTCCTGAGGGACGAAGCCCGACGCCCCGGTCGTGTAGGCGTAGATCGTTCCCATGGAATCCGTCAACGGCGTGCGGGAGACCCGCTTCAGGTTCCCCCTTCGGCGACGAAGACGCTGCAGCAGGTCAGGTCGCCGAGGCCGTCCATCGTCACGACCAGATATCGAGTCGTCGGATCCTCACGCATCCCGAAGTAGGCCGTGGCTTCGTGGCCCAGGTGGTGCTCGTACCGCTGGCACTGCTCGACGCCTCGGTGGACTTGACGGGGAACCCGTAGAAGTTCTTCCTCCCCACCATCCGTTCCTCTTGGACGGCGAACTGGAGGACGCCGTCCTTCACGATGGAGGCGGAGGCGTTGTGGCCGTCATGCACCCCGATCACGTAGCGACCCGTGGGGCGTGTCCTCTCTGCGGCAGTCGAAGGCGCCGTCAAGGTGCCAGCGAGAGGACCTCGGCGTCCAGGCGCTCGAGGCAAGTGACCATCGTCCGGTCGTCGAAGCGGGAGGTGACGTGCTCCCGGCCTCTCGCGGCGAGCTCCTTGCGCCGGCGAGGATCTCGAAGCAGCGAGCCGATCGCCCGCTGGAGAGCCGTGCGATCGCCGACCGGGACGAGAAGTCCGGTCACGTCGTTGATGCAGACCTCGCCGATGCGCCGGCGTCGTAGCCCACGATGGCGCAACCGGCCACAAGTCCTTCGACCAAACGCCGAGCCCTGACCCTCCTGGTAGGACGGAAGTGCGAGCACGTCCATGGCGGCGAGCAGGCACCGGACCCGTTCGGGAGAGACCAGTCCGGTGAAGGTGATGGCATCGGAGCACGCCGGCCGACTCGGCCTGGCTCTCGACGGCGGCCCGGTGCCAGCCGTCACCCACGAGGATCACCCGGAGCGTCGGGAAGTCCTCGAGGAGCGCAGGGAGGACAGAGATGAGGTCATCATGGCCCTTGAGGGGATCGAAGCGGGCCACCATTCCGAGGACGGGAGATCCTCGGGGATGGCCAGCTCGCTCCGCACAGCGGACGCTCGTGGCCGAGAACCGTGAGCCTGGACACCTCCACGCCGCTCGGGATGACGCTGAACTGCCAGGGCACCCCGATTCCCTTCCGTTGGAAGGCATCGCACATCGCTTGGGTCACCCCGATGATCCTGTGGCAGCTCTGGGCCGCCCAGCGCTCTGCTGCAACGTACGCGTGGTGGACGAGCCTGGGCTGGTGGTCATGGAAGGGCAGCCCGTGGACCATGTGTATCACGGCCGGGATCCTCTCGCGCCACGCCGCCGCCCGCCCGAGGATCCCGGCCTTGCTGGAGTAGGTGTGGACCACGTCAGGGCGGATCTCCCGCACCAGGCGGCTGAGCTGGCGGTAACAGCGATAGTCGTGCAGGGGCAGCACGGCGCCGCGCATCGGCCCCACCTCGACCAGACGGGCCCCGCTCTCGCGGGCCCGACCGAGAAGGGATCCCTCGGGCACGTAGATCGGTCCGTACGCGAGCCACACCTCGTGGCCGTTGGCGACCTGGGCGGCACAGGTGACGCGACGGCCTACTGGGATCCGCCGAGGATCAATCTGGTGGAGACGTGGAGGATGATCATCACCCCCCGTCCCCCCACCGATCACCCCGAGCGGGGAGAGCAGCGATCTTCCCTCCATCAGGCAGAGCATCCAACAGGAAGCGAGGCGCGGGCGTGGTGCTACCGGGCCGGCGTCGCGGCAGCTCGGAACGGCACCTACTATTCGTTGCCTGGAAGGCGGTTGTCACCTGACCGTGGGCAGTAGCTCGGTTCGTGAGGGGTGTCCCTGAACCATGTACATCCTCGGCCTCACCACGCTGGGCAACGCTGCCGCCACCCTGATCAAGGACGGGGAGTTGGTGGCCGCCGCCGAGGAGGAACGCTTCTCCCGCGTCAAGCTCCACCTCGGCTTTCCCTACCACGCCGTGCGGTACTGCTTGGACCACGCCGGGATCACGATAGCCGACGTGGATCACGTGTCGCTCTACTGGAAACCGTGGATCCTCGGACACAAGGCCGTCCAGGCGGCGAAGGCGCTCACCATCGACAGAGAGATGTTCAAGGCCAGGGTCGACCGGGGGGTGAGCCAGGTCAGCCGGAGCTACCTGGGCATGCTGAAGCTGCCCCGCGCCATCCGAAGCGAGTTCGGCGCCAGCTCCTTCCGCTTCCACTACCTGGAGCACCACGAGTGTCACGCCGCCAGCGCGTTCCTCGTCTCACCGTTCGACCGAGCGGCCATCTTGACCTGCGACGGCGTCGGTGAGGCCACGACGACGCTCATGGCCACCGGGGTGGGTCGAGACCTGCACCCGTTCAAGCGGATCAAGCTGCCCCACTCCCTGGGCCAGTTCTACTCGGCGGTCACCAACTTCCTCGGCTTCGACATGTTCGCGGGCGACGAGTGGAAGGTGATGGGGCTGGCCGCCTACGGCAAGCCGGAGTACTACGACTTCCTCGCCGAGAGGGTCCTCACGTCCACGGGGAACGGGGAGTACCGATACAACATCGCGGCCCTCGACCATCATCTGGCCAAGCGCTACCAGTTCCCGGACGAGGCGGTGCGAGAGCTGGGGCCCCCCCGACAGCCGGGCGAGGAGATCTCCAGCCGCCACCAGGACATCGCGGCCAGCGCCCAGAAGGTGCTCGAGGACGTCGTGCTGTCCCTGCTCGACCACCTCCACCAGAAGACGGGAGAGG
This sequence comes from Actinomycetota bacterium, assembly GCA_030777325.1. Classification (GTDB taxonomy): domain Bacteria; phylum Actinomycetota; class Acidimicrobiia; order Acidimicrobiales; genus YB1-3. Next base: position 7,979 of record JALYGF010000011.1, read on the forward strand.
AGAACCTCTGCATGGCGGGGGGCGTCGCCCTCAACTCGGTCATGAACGGGCGGATCGTCGAAGAGTCGCCGTTCCGCCGGTTCTACTTCCAACCGGTGGCGGGTGACGCCGGGTGCTCGCTCGGAGCTGCCTACCTCACCTATCACCGTCTGCTGAAGCAGCCGCGCTGCTTCGTGATGGACCACGCCTACCTCGGTCCCGCCTTCAACTCGGATGCCTGCGCAGCCGCCTTGCAACGGGCCGGCCTTGGCTTCGAGTCGCTCCCCGACGACCGGCTCCTTCCGCGGGTGGCGGCGCTGCTCGACGAGGGGGCGATCGTCGGATGGTTCCAGGGGCGCATGGAGTTCGGCCCGCGTGCCCTCGGCAACCGCAGCTTCCTCGCCGATCCCCGCCGCCCCGACATGCGCCAGACGCTCAACCGCAAGGTCAAGATGCGAGAGTGGTTCCGCCCGCTTGCTCCGTCGATCCTCGAGGAACACAGCATCGAGCTGTTCGGCAGGACCTACCGGGATCCGTTCATGATCACGGTCCTGCACGTTCTCGAGGAATGCCAGGCAACCGTGCCGGCCGTGATCCACGTGGACGGCACCGCCCGCCCCCAGACCGTCAGCCAGGAGACCAACCCGCGCTACTGGCGCCTGATTCGCGAGTTCCAGCACAGGACCGGCGTACCGATGCTCCTCAACACCTCCTTCAACGTTCAGGAGCCGATCGTCTGCAGCCCTGACGACGCCATCCGTACCTTCAAGGGAGCGGACTTCGACGTCCTCGTGCTCGAGGACCACCTCGTGCTCCGCTCCTAGCGCGAGGCGGCTGTCCGGGTGTGCGGCATCGCGGGGTCGGTCGGCACCGGTAGCGACCGGGCCGACGTGGAGGGCCAGCTGCGACGACTCGACCACCGCGGCCCCGACTCCTGGGGGGTGTTCGAGAAGCCGGGCGCCATCGTCGGTCAGACCCGCCTTGCCGTCATCGACCTCGTCACCGGCGACCCGCCCATCGCCGACGAGGAGGGTGCCGTGGGCGTAGCCCTGAACGGCGAGATCTACAACTTCGCCTCGTTGCGCGAGGAGCTCCGGCTCCGCGGCCACCGCTTGGCGACGGCGGGGGACACCGAGGTGATCGCCCACCTCGCCGAGGACATGGAGCCGGTCGAGCTGGCCCGCTGCCTGGACGGCATGTTCGCCTTCGCCGTGTGGGACGAACGCCGTCGACGCCTGATCCTCGGCCGTGACCGGCTGGGGAAGAAGCCCCTCTACTACTGGTCGGCGAACGGCCGCCTCGTCTTCGCCAGCGAGATCAAGGCTGTCCTGGCCCACCGATGGGTACCGCGGCGGCTGGCGCCCGATGCCATACCCGCGTACCTGACCTTCGGGTACGTGCCGACCCCGCGCACCTTCTTCCAGGGCATCGAGAGCGTGCCGCCCGGTCACGTGTTGGTGACCTACGCCGGAGGTGGCGTCGAGCTCGCCCCGTACTGGGCGCCGGCGACCCGACGACCGGGCGGCCAGGCTCCACCGGTCGTCTCTGCCCAGGACGCCGGCCGAGCCGTCCGCACGGTCCTCACCGAGGCCGTGGGGAAGCGGTTGGTCGCCGATGTGCCCATCGG
>JALYGF010000012.1 GCA_030777325.1 Actinomycetota bacterium
GGCGACCTCGGTGTAGATCTGGGTGGTGGCCAGGCTGGCGTGGCCCAGGGCCACCTGCAGCTGGCGAAGGCTGAAGGCGCCTTCGCGCAGGCCCAGGGTGGCGAAGGTGTGCCGGAGCGCGTGCACCCGCATCCCCTGGCGCCGCACTCCGAGAAGGCGCAGGACACGGTCCACCACGTAGATGACGCTCTCCCGGCTGGCCTCCACGCTGGTGGTCACCACCTCGCCGCTTCGGTTCCTCACCGGACGGGGCCGGCTGGACACGATCACGGTTCCGGCCTCCAGTCCCAGTGCCTCGAGCTTGGCCTTGCGGGTGGGCAGGTAGGCCCGCAGCGCCTCCTGCACCACCGGGGGCAGCCCCAGGCGACGCTCTTTGTCGCCCTTGCCCCGCACAACGACCGCCCGGGGCGGGTCACCCTCCACGTCGTTCATCTTGAGCCGCGCCACCTCGTCGAGGCGTAGGCCACACGCCAGGGCGAGGGCAACGATGAGCAGGTCGCGCTCGGGCCACGATGACCGGCCCGCCACGTCGAGGGCCTTCATGGCCGTGGGCTGGTCGATCCCACGGGGCAGCCGCTTGCGCTTCTTGGGCGCCTGCAGCAGCGCGGCCGGATCGGCCGCCACACGCCCGGTGCGGTAGCACCAGGCGAAGAACGACCGGATGGCGGCCATGCGCCGGGCCACGGTGGCGGGGGAGCGTTCCTCCGGAGCCCGCTCGGGATGGCGAAGGAAGCGAGGATCGGGCCGGGTGCGGAAATCGGCCACCGCCTCGTCGAGCTGGTCTGCGGTGACGGCGGACACGTCCAGGGCCTCGAAGGCCCCGAGCACGCGGGCGTCGCGTTCGTCGGGGGTCAGTCGCTCCAAGGCGGCTCGCGAGGGGAGAAGGCCCTGGATGGAGGCGACGTCCACCATGCTGTCGTCGAGGTCGTAGCGGTATGCCGCCAGGGTGCGGGGCGAACGACCCTCGTTGCTCAGGCGCTGCAGGAACCGCTCGACGGTGGCGGCGTAGGGAACGGGCACGGGTCCAGCCTGGCCTAGGACGGCGCCCGAGTGGTGACTATGAGAGGTGAGGCGGCGACTTTCAGTCGTCTCCCCGGAGGAGCTGGATGGCCTTCGGCGTCAGCGACCCCGCCGCCCGGCCCTGGCGCTCCTTGGAGAGGAGGCCTCGTACCCTGGCGTCGTGTATCAGGTCGCGGACCTGGCCCGGACTGCGCCCGTGCTCGGCGGCGAGGTCCTTGATCGGGGACCGGCTTCCCTCAGCGAGCTTCTTGGCGTACCGGAAGGCCCACTCGGCGTACTGGCGGTCGGGCCGGCCCGCGCTGCCGGGACGCCCCACCCGGGCGCTCCGGGTCGGCTGCCCGGAGGCACCGGAGGTGGCGGGCAGCTCGGACATCACGAGCTGCTGCAGGTCAGTGAGGCGGATGCAGCGCAGCAGCCGGGCACTGACCCCGCCGTCGGGCACCTCCCGCAGGGCGTCCTGGCGCCCCGACCAGTCACCGGGCTTGCGCCGAGCGCCTCGCCTGCCGTCGCTCCTGGAACCCGGTCCGGGAAACACCTTCAACTCGGCCATCACCAGTTGGCCTTCCTCCTCGAGGAAGATGGCGCTCACGTACCAACCGTCCGAGCCGTCGATCGGCAGCTCGCAGCTGACCTTGGGCGAGGTGACGCTGCCCTCGACGACCACGCTGGGGTGGCGGTCGTCGTTGCCTGACGCACCCCTGCCGGTCTTGGGCTCCACCGAGGCTCAACATACCCAAGACCCGACTCGACTCAAGCAGTTTCTTCGGCTGATGCCGGGTGCTTGCAAAAGAGTGATTATGTAGGGACGCCGACACCTGACGAGCCGGGGTTCATTGGCGCCAGCGGGCTAGGTTGTGAGGCCCAATGCCCCACCGGATGGACGTGGAGCTCACCAGCGAGCGTGACGACGGTACGTGGACCTGGCGCGCCGCCGGGGCCAAGAAGCCCAAGGGCGTGGTGGACGCCGCCCTGCTGTACGAGGGCGCCCGGTTGGGCGACGTGGTCCGGGTGGACGCCGACGTGGAGCTGGACGGCATCTCGATCACCTCCGTCCTCCCGCCCAAGGACAAGGAGCGACCCGCACCCCGGCGCCTGGAGGTGATCGGGCCTCCGGCGGCGACTCCCCGTCCAGCGAGCTCACCCGTCGACCGTGGCGCTGGCGGTCCGCCGCGCCGGCCGAGGAGGGACGGCGCCGGTGCCCGCCCCGAGGGCAGGGATGGGAAAGCGAAGCATGGCGGGCACCGAGCCCCCCCTGACGAGCAGCGACGGGACCGGGGCGAACGAGGCCGGCCGGCGCGCGCCGAGGGCGACCGGCGCAACGGGCGGGAGCGCCGACCCGGGTCCAAGGAGCCGAACGCTCCTGGTGCGCGCCGCGGGTCCAAACGGCTCACTCCGGGCAACGAGCATCGGGCCGCCGCCCTGGCCGCCCTGGCCCCCGAGCAGCGTCCCGTCGCCGAGCAGGTGCTCCGCGGCGGAATCGCCGCCGTCCGCCAGGCGGTGGAGGCGCAGAACGCCGAGCGGCGCGCGCAGGGCGAGGCCCCGATCAAGGCCGACGCCCTGGTGGCCATGGCCGAGAGCCTTCTCTCCCAGCTCAAGGCCGCGGAGTGGCGTGACCGCGCCGAGGCGGCAGCGAAGTCCCTCGACGAGGTCTCTATCCGAGACCTTCGCTCGGTGGTGGCCGGGGCCGACGCAGCGGCGCGAGACGACGAGACCCGGCTGCTGGCGAGCACGCTCCGCCAGGCTCTCGAAGCCCGCCTCGCCGAGCTGCGACGGCGTTGGGAGCAGGACATCAGCTCGGCACTGGACGACGGCCGCGTGGTCGAGGCCCTCCGGCTCGCGGGACGCCCACCCGACCCGGCCGGCCGCGTCCCTGCCGAGCTGGCTGCGCGCCTGAGTGAGGCGGCGGGGGCGGCCATGGCCCCTGATGCCGACCCGCAACGCTGGTCGGCCCTCCTGGCCGCCGTGGCCGACTCCCCGGTGCGCCGATCGGTCAAACCCGCCGGGCTTCCGGACCTGGCCGGGGAGGAGCTGATGCACCGGGCCCGGCAGGCGTCCGCCCGGGTGCCGGCCCTTGCTCCCCTGTTGGGCATCGACATGCCCCCACCGCCGGGCCCTCCCCGTCGCCGGTTGCGCCCCCCGCCCCCACCATCCGGGTCACCGTCGCCACCGGCCTCACCGGCATAGACGGTCCAAGCGCGTGCTCGGCCGCGGACCAGCACAGGTTCAAGGCCCGGCTATCACGCCGTGGTCGGCGAGGAACGACGCCAGACCGTCGACCATCGAGAGGTGCGCCACCTCGGCCAGGGGGACCCAGGCCACGTCGGCGGCGTCGTCTCCGGCCACCGGGTCGCCGTCGGCCAGCAGCCTCATCCGGTAGTCCAGGATGACGAAGTGGTGCCCGGGGCCGAGCCGCTCCACCGAGCCCATCAAGGCCTCGCACTCCCCGCGCACCCCGGTCTCTTCCATCACCTCCCGCACCACCGCCTGCTCCGGAGTCTCGCCCGGCTCCACCCGACCGCCCGGGATTGACCACTTCCCGACCCCGGGGCCGCGGCCTCGCAGCACCATCAGCAGGCGTTCGTCGCTCACGATCACGCCTCCCACGCAGAGCTGCGGTGGCGGTAGCGCCCCGCCCCCTCCAGGCCTCAGCCGCTCGCCATCCGGTGGTGCATGACGAGCAGGCGGGCGGTGAAGCCCGACTCCTCGAAGAAGTTCTTGGTCGCCCGGGCACCGGGCAGGGCCAGGGAGTCCACGCCGGCGCATCCGCGGTCTCCAAACCATTGGAGAAGCAGGTCCATCATGGCCTCGCCCACGCCCACGCTGCGAGCCTCCTCCTCGACGTAGAGGTCGTCGATCACGCCGAGCGTGGTGCCGTCGCGGAGGGCCTCGGTGCGACCGGTGGCGTAGCCGATGGGCGTGCCGTCGATCATTCCCACCACCACGGTGGCGTCAGGTGAGTCGAGCGCCGACAGCAGGCTGTCCTCCACGGGCTCAGGCCGGGCCTCGCGGGCCACGAAGACGGACCCGCCCCGTTCCTGGGCACCGATCTCGGCCTGGTTGCGGCGGCAGAGCTCGACCAGCCGGGGTACGTCGGCCGCCACTGCGGGCCTGGCGCTGACCATGGGCGACTCCCTCGAATACTCGGCGGTTATGGCTGTGCTCCGAATCAGGGCTGCGACGGCTCCTGCAGCTGTGAGATCCGGGTTAGGATGGTCTTGCGATGGCGGGTGGCCGCCTCGTAGGAACGCACGGCATCCAGCTCCTCGGCGGACAACCCGGCCAGGCGTTGCACCACCTGGGGCGCCGACAAGGAGTCGTAGCCGGGAATGGCGAGGTCCTCGGCCGACAGGGCGGGGGCCGAGGTCTCCCCTGGTGCGAGCGGTCCTTCGGTGGCGGCGCCACCATCATCGACAGGAGCCGCCTCCGTCGCCGGCGGGTAGGGCGGAGTCGCCGTGTGGGTGGGCGCGTCCGCCGGCTCGGCGGCCGGCGAGCACCGGCGGCTGTCGGGGATCAGACCCAACCCGGCCAGGCGATCGGTGGCCTGCGCCACTGCCCTCTGGGCCTCCCGTTGGCCCTGGGACACGGCCAGCTGGCCCATCATGCGGGCCGCCGTCACCTGGCCGGTGAAGCGGTCCCGTCCCTTGTCTATGAGATCGGGCAGTGCCTCCCGAGCGGCGAAGGCGGCGCCCAGGGGGGCGAACACGAGGAGATCCAGGGCGCGGTCGAGAGGGGTCTTGGACATCGTGTGATCCTCCCACGACCGCCGGCAGGGTGTTGCCAACCGAGCGATCAGGCGGGAGCGATCCAGACCGGAGCGATCACACGCAATCCCGGCAGAGCATGGTCTGGCCGCTGGCCAGCTGGCTCGGGTGCTTGACCAAGAAGCAGGAGCTGCACACAAACTCGTCGGGCTGCTTGGGCAAGACCCGGTTGACCGAGCTCTCGACCCGGTCCTCCTGGTCGGGAGCCTCCTCGTCGGCCTCCTCGTCGGCGACGACGAGCTTCTCCTTCAGGATGACGTCGAGGCTCGCCTCCAAGTCGTCCTCGTCCTCCTCATCCTCTTCCTCGTCGTCATCGTCGGCGGCGCCGGCGGTGGGGCCGGCCCCGGACGTCTTGGTCGCCACCGCGGGGCCGTCCGACTCACCGGCCACCACGACCACCTCCGCCGCCACCTCGTCGGCACCATCGCCGACGACGACGTCCTCGTCGTCATCCTCGCCGTCGTCGACACCAACGAGGTCGTCGTCCACGGCGAGGTCCTCGAGCTCGGATTCGTCCAGGTCCTCGGGCTCGTCCTCCTCGGCGCTCTCTACGAGCTCTTCGTCGACTTGTTCTTCTGCCATGGGTCCTAGGTCGGTCGGCGGCTCGTTGCGGGCCGCCGTGGGAGGCGGGGCGTCTTCGCGCCGGAACCATACAGGCACCGGGGGCGCCCGGTGCACATCCCGCCAGGCCGGCCGCGGACAGGGCCGAGGTGACCTCAAAGGGCACAGCGCATCAAGGGCGCAAGGAGGGCCAGGAAGCCGTTGGGGCCGTCCGGTGGCTCGACCGACCGCGAACGGACGATGAGTTATTGGGACGTTCTCTACTTGGCTTCCCGGTACCCCCTGCGTTGCCCAAGGACTGCCCCCTCCGAGTCACAGGACTCGGAGGCCCACGACCAGGCGTCTGGAGCGTCTAGGGACGGGCCCTAGTTTCGAGAAGCAGCCCCAAACCGTCAAGTGCGCTCTGACCTGGGGTTTCGCGCATAGTCGCAGGTCAGGAGGATCCTTGGCGGCGCAGAGACCTTCCTAGAATTTGGCCCGAAGGGCGAGCACGTTGGCAACGTACTGCTCGGTGACCCGGAGGGCTCCGTCGCGCCGTACCGAAGCCAGGCCCTGGTAGTACGAGGCCACGGCCATGGGCACGTTGCCGCCGGTGGAGTCGAGCAGGTACCGCAGGAAGCGAGCCGACATCTCGATGTTCTGCTCGGGCCGATGGGGGTCGAGTCGAGCCCCGAGGAGACGATCGTTCACGAAGGTGACGGTGTCGGGCATGAGCTGGCCGATGCCACGAGCGTTGGTGGACGACACCTTGTCGTTCTGCCATCCGGACTCCTGCCACGCCACCGCCTTGAGCAGGTCGGAGGGGACGCCGTGGTTGCGGGCCGCGGCGTCGAAACGGGGGCCCAGGGCGCGGCGCGCCGGCTGGCGGCGAAGCTCGTCCGGCCCGGGCCGGCGTGAGGCTCGGCTCCGGGTAGCGGTGGAGATGACGCCTGCGCCGGGGACCACGAGTCGTCGCCCCGCCCGAACCCGGTCCGGGTTGGCGATGCCGTTGGCCCGGGCCAGGTCGGCCACGCTGACGCCGAGGCGGCCGGCCACCTCGGAGAGGGTCTCCCCCCTGCTGACGACATTGGGACCGGAGCGGCGCGGTGGGCGAACGGCCGCCGCCTGGGTGCTGCCAACCAGGGCTACCAGGGCCACCAGGGCGAGGATCGCCCGGGGACTTCTCAACACCATCGCTGCACCGTGTAGATCGGGTTCACCGGTCCTCCCCCTCCCGGATGGATCTCGAAGTGCAGGTGGGGGGTGGTGCCCATGGCGTTGCCCGTGCTGCCCACCGTGCCGATGAGGGCGCCGCGTTCGATGCGCCCGGGCCTGGTCGCCAGGCTGTGGAGGTGGGCCCCGTAGTACTCGTTGCCGTCGTCACCCTGGAGGCGGTACGCCAGTCCGGCCCTGCTGCCCGACTCGTGCACGAGGGTGCCACCGACGCTGGCGACGACGCGGGTGCCCCGGAAGGCGAAGAGGTCGACGCCCACATGCCTTCTACCACCGGCGCGGGGGTCCCCCCAGCCGTCGGAGAAGTCGACCCGCCCGCCCTGTACGGGGCACAGCCAGGGCGGGCCCGGGATTTTCAGGGTCGCGTTGGCGCGGAGCGAGGTGCCCCGCTTGACGCCGTTGGCCCGCATGAGCTCGGCCGCCGAGGTACCCGTGCGGGCGGCGATGCCGGCGAAGGTGTCGCCTCGACGCACCTGGTAGCGCCGGCTCCCGTCGACCACCACGACCGGCGAAGGCAGCCGGGGAAGGGGCTGGGACGTGGCTATGAGGACCGGTCCCTTGGCCCGTGCACGGCGCTCCGAGGGAATTGCTAGGACCTGTCCCCGGCGGACTCGGTCGCGGTTGGAGATCCCGTTGGCCCGAGCCAGTTCGTCCACGGGGACACCCGTCTTCCTGGCCACCAGCGAGAGGCTCTCGCCCCGGCGCACCGTGTAGGTGCCCGTGCGGCTCCAGGGCCCGCTGACGTGCGCCTGCCCGGCCATGACCAGTGCCAGTAGACCTGCCGCGACGCGCCAGTGGCGCATTCCCCCTCACCTCCTGCCGCTCCGCGGGGCCAAGGGTACTCCTGCAACATCAGTCTCAGCAACCCCGCCAATCACATTGGCAACAGGCCCCGAAGCACCCATCTAGACCCGGGTGCTGCCGGCGAACCCCTCAGCCCCGGTAGGACCCGCGCGTTCCCTAGCCTGGGCCTCCCGAAGCTGGAGAGGTGGTTGGTGTGGACGTGCCCGAGTGGTCTCCCCCTTTCATAGAGCAACCGTCGCAGGAAGCACCGTCAGTCGAGGTGCCGGAGCGCTTCGCTGCCGTGCTCTCAGCAGAGGGTCGGGAGCGTCCCGTCCTCCAGCTGTACATCGACGGCCAATGGCGAGCGGCCGGGACAGGCGAGACCTTCGAGGTCCACTCCCCCATCGACGGCAGCGTCATCGCCCATGCCCAGAAGGGCGGCACCGACGATGTGGAGGCGGCCATCTCGTCGGCAGCAAGGGCGAGATCGGGGTTCGCTCTCATGCCCGCGGCCGAGCGTCTGGCGATCTGCGAGCGGGCCGGCGAGATCCTGGAGGAGAACGCCTCCACCTTCGTCTCCGCCATCGTTGTCAACCTGGGGAAGACGCCCGAGCAGGCCCGTAGCGAGGTGGAGGCCACGAGGGTACGTCTCGGCCTCGTGCGTGAGGAGGTGCGCAAGATCTTCGGGGAGTACCTGCCCGGCGACTGGATCCCCGACACCGCAGGCAAGTCCGGAGTCGTCCTCCGTGAGCCCGTGGGCACGGTGGCTGCCGTGGGGCCCTTCAACTACCCGCTGTTCCTGTCCGCCTCCAAGATCATCCCCGCCCTGGCCGCCGGGAACACGGTGGTGGCAAAGGCACCCTCCGACGATCCTCTGCCGCTCCTGTTGTTCGGCCGCGTCTTCGAAGAGGCCGGCCTGCCGCCCGGGGTGCTCAATGTGGTAACCGGCCCGGGCGGTGAGATCGGCGAGCTGCTGGCCTCCCACCCCGACATCTCCATGATCTCTTTCACGGGCTCCACCGGGGCAGGGCACAGCATGGCGGCCGCCGCCGGCCCCAAGCCGCTGCACATGGAGCTCGGAGGCAACGCCGCCGCCATCATCCTCGCCGACGCCGACCTGGACAACGCCGTGGAGAAGTCCGTACACGGCGCCTTCAACAACGCCGGCCAACGCTGTGACGCCGTCAGCCGAGTGCTCGTCGAGAGCGCCCTCTACGACGCCTACGTGGAAGCAGCCGTGGACGAGGCCGAGAGTTGGCCGGTTGGTGACCCTCGGGCCGAGGGCGTGAAGGTCGGTCCCATGGTGAACGAGAAGGCCGCGTCCCGAGTGAACGACCTGGTGAAGGACGCGGTGGGAAAGGGCGCCAAGCTCCTCTCAGGAGGTGAGGCCCACGCCGCCTACCACCAGCCGACGGTGCTGGTGGACGTGCCCCTGGACGCCGACATCGTGTGGGAGGAGACGTTCGGTCCGGTGCTGGCCGTGGTTCGCGTGGAGGACATGGACGCCGCCCTGGAGGTGGCCAACCGCTCTCGCTACGGCCTCGACTCGGCGGTGTTCACCGCTGACCTGGACAAGGCCTGGCACGTGGCCCGGGCCCTCGAGTGCGGGCAGATCCACGTCAACGACGCCCCCAAGCACGGCGTGGGCCACTTCCCCTTCGGTGGCCGCAAGCCCGACTCGGGTATCGGCAGGGAAGGCCTCGGGTACTCGATCGACGAGTGCACCGTGCTGAAGACGGTGGTGCTGCCGACGTAGATGGCCGCGCCGTGGCCTCGGGTTCGATCTACCGCCACACCGGCGTCCTGGGCGCGTCACCCTACGGGACACGGGTGCTGCGGCGGGCCTCGGCCCGTCGCTCGGCCTCCAGGCGTTCGAGGTCGTAGGTGCCGTGGTCCACGAAGCGCATCATCTCGGCCACGGCGCGGTGTCCGGCCTGGTCGGCGATCAGGCGGTGCATCTCCTGGCAGACCTGGCGGTACTCGGGATGGCCCTGGGGGCTGGTGCGCAACTCGAGGAGGTGCATTGCGGCCCGCGCGTTGAGCTGCATCGCGTAGCGCACCCGGTAGGCCAGGGCCACGGCATAGGGAGCCTGGGCGGGAAAGGAGCCGGCCAGGGCGTCGTGGAGGGCGGCCGAGCGGGCCATGGCCTCCTCGAAGGGTCCCACCATCCCGGCCGCCTCCAATGACTCCGGGCGGGCGAAGCCGTGCCGCGGTGAGAGGGCCTGCCACTCGATGGTGAGGAGGCGGTGGCGCTGGAGGTCCCGGAAGGCCCCGTAGTCGGACAGCACGTCGAAGCGGTAGCCGATCCGCTCGAGGGCCCGTCCCGGCTTGTGCCGGCGGTTCGACCGCTCCCCCGTGTAAGCCCGGACCACCTGCATCTTCTCGCCCGCCGACAGGCGCCGCACCCGGGTCAGGACCTGGTCCTCGGGAAGGTCGCCATAGGGATAGAGCATGCTGGCGACCAGCTTGTCCTCGCCCTCCGGGTCGAAGTCGACGAGGGTGACCATGGGCCGGGGCTCGGGCTCCTCGGCCGCCATGAGCCGCTCGGCCACGTCCTCCATGGCGCCGCGGTTGGTCTCCTGGTAGGCGGACCAGGCCACGCCTCGATTGGGTTGGTCCACCCGCTTCAGGAACGACGGGACGACCTTTCTCAGCTCCTCCAGCATCATGGCCGCGTACGAGCGGGCTTCGGGCAGGGCATGGGCGCGCATGCGCAGGAGGAGGGCTTCGTAGGCCTGGCCCGTGCCGTATATGCCCACGTTGGACAGCGCCGCCGCCGGCAGGAGGCCTCGGAGGGCATCGTAGGCCTTGGCCCGTATGGACTGGCGGTACACGAAGTCGGAGTCCCCCGGGCCCTTCGGGTAGGCGCTCGTGAGCCACTCCTGCATGGGGCCGAGGAGCTGGCCATAGGTGTCGAACAGACGGTCCAGGTCACCCACGTAACGGGCGCCCAGCGGCGAGTCGAGGACCGCCGGATCCCGGTGGTAGCGGTAGTGGCCATTGGCGAAGCGGGTGTTGTAGGCGATGTATCGCGTGGACTGCTCGAGGTAGGCCATGAGCCGGCCCCGCTCCAGGACCTTGGTGAGCAGGTTGGACGCCTGCTCACAGGCCAGGTGGACGCCGCCCAGCTGGGCCACCGAGTCGTCGCCGTACTCGTTGAACACCCGGTCGTAGAGCTGCTCGGCCCGGGCCAGGCCGACGGTTGCGTCCACGGTGAGGTCGCCGGACATGTCGAGCTCCCCCACGAACTCGTCCAGGAAGAGCCGGCGCAGGCTCTTGGGCGAGCGGGAGTAGCGGGCGAACAACGCCCCTTTCACCACCTCGGGCAGGTTGACCAGGGCGAAAACCGGGCGGTCGAGGTTGGTGAAGTAGCGCCGAAGGACCGCCTGCTCCTCGGCGGAGAAGGCCTCGCTCGCGTAGAACATGGGGAGCCCGAGCGTACGGCTCGGACGCCACCCCGGTGGCGGACCCAGTGCCGATGACCAGGATCGCTCTACACGACCACGGTCAGGGCGTCGGACTCCACCCTGACCGACAGGGCCCGCGCCCGGCCAACGGCCACGCCGTCGAGGCGGACGGGCAGCGCCCGTTCCATCTCCATCTGCACCGCCGGCGCCCGCTGCTCCTTGATGCCCGGATGGGGCAGGTGAGCTCCGTGGTGGAGGCGGGGACGCACGCGGAGCAGGTCGCCCAGGCTCAGGTGCACGTCGTAGGCGTCGAGGAGACCGTCCCCCGGATGGGCCCGGGGGCCCAGGTTCCACGGACGGTGACGGCCCGACAGCCACTGGGCGTTCATGACCGCGTAGGCCCGAGTCCACAACGTCGTCCGGGCCACCAGGTGGGCGACGAAGAGGTGCAGGCTGCCGTCCAGCATGGCCTGACCGAGGTCCACGGTGAACGTGGTGGCCTCCGCGGAGCGCAGCCGGTCCTCGTCACCCGTTCCTCCCAGTGTCCGGCACAGGTCGCCGCCGAGGAGGCCCAGCGGCGGATAGGGATGGCCCCGGCGCCGTGCGTCCTCCAGCGCGGCCCGGGCGTCGGCGTCCCTGCGCACCACCACTCCCCCGTCGGGCAACGGACCGGGGTGGCCCCAGCTCTGGCCCTTCCTGACGGTCACGCCGCGGGCGGCGGCGACACAGACGGCGGCGCGGAGGGGGTAGCTATGACCGACGATGCGGCAACGAGTCCCCGGAAGAATCGCTCGACGGCATCCCGGGCGCTGCTCGAGGTACCGGGATCGGGCGCTACGTCGCCCAGCTGGCGGAGCAGGTCGATGAGCTGCTTGGCATTGCGCACGAAGTCCCCTCCCGACATGTCCTCGTCACCCAGCACCGAGTCGAGGTCCCCACCCTTGGCCCAGTCGTACGCCATGGCCATGAAGCCGGGGTCGGGCTCCCTGGTGAGGGGCAGGCCGGCCTCCTCCTCGACCAGGTTCAGCTCGGCGCACAGCCGCTCGATGGCGAGCCAACGCTGGCGCAGGGTCTTCGAGGGGAACGAGGGCGCCGGGGCAGGCCCCGCACCGCGCTGCTCGAAGGTGAACACCGAGGCGAGCGAGGCTAGGGATGCCGGATCGAGGCCGTCGAAGTGGCCCTCGCCCAGGGTCTCTGCGATCAGCAGATCGGCCTCGTGGTAGAAGCGGGCGAGGCGCGACCCGGCATCGGTGAGCTCCCAACCGTCCACGTAGCCCCACGTCCTGAGCACGCGGAGCACCCGGTCGAACTGACGGGCGAGGGACTCCGTTCGCCCTCGGACCTGCCGCTCCAGGCGTTCCACCTGCCGCCGTAGCCGCTCGGCTCGCTCGGCCTGGCGAACGTGGGCGTCTGCTTCGGGACAGGCGGCGACCGGATGGTCGCCGGCTGCTGCCTTCGGCGGCCCCCCGGTCGCGGCGGGCTGGCTTCTCAGCTTGGCTCGGGCCAGGGCCTGGGCAACTGCCCGCTGGAAGCCGTGGCTGGTCGGCGCGTACGGGGTGGGGAGCGGGACGCGGCCCAGAGCCCGCGGGGGTCCGGTGAAGTCGCGGGGTGCGAGGGACAGCTTGCGGCGGTCGACGGTGAGGGCGGTGACGCGCACGTCGCCGCCTCGGCGCTGCGACGTGGCCAGGACAGCGGCCCGCCCACCCGACCGCTGCCCGGGCACGACCACCACGTCGCCCGGGCGGAGGCGCCCCAGGGCCTCGACCACCGCCCGCTCGGGCGACGGCGTCGGATTGCTCCGCAGCAGGGCGCGGTACTCCACCACGTCACCCAGCTCGCACCTGGCCCCGGCCTCGGCGCTACGTAGGGTCTGCTTGCTGCGCTCCAGCTCCGCCTCGAGGCGCACCACGTCGGCGTCGGCCTGGAACTGGGCGAAGGACAGATTGAGCAGGTGATGAGCCACGTCGGGGGCGTAGCGGCGGACGAGGTTGGCGGCCATGTTGTAGTTGGGCCGGAACGACGACGTGAGGGCGTACGTACGCCTCGAAGCCAGGCCCGCGACCTGGTCGAAGGGGACGAAGGGTGACCAGAGCACGCAAGCGAAGCCGAGTTCGTCGATCCCTCGACGTCCCGCCCGGCCGGTCAACTGGGTGTAGTCACCGGGGCTGAGCGGCTCGTGGCGCTCGCCGGTGAACTTGGTGAGCTTCTCGATCACCACCGAGCGGGCGGGCATGTTGATCCCGAGCGAGAGGGTCTCGGTGGCGAACACCACCTTCACCAGAGCGGCGTTGAAGCACGCCTCCACCGCCTCCTTGAAGGGCGGGACCATCCCGGCATGGTGAGCCGCCACCCCGGCCTCCAGGCCGGTGAGCCAGTGGCCGTAGCCGAGCACGGCCAGGTCGTCGTCGGACAGGGACTCCACCTTGGCCTCGGCGATGGCGCGGATCTGGCTGCGCTCCTCCGCTGTGGTCAGGCGCAGTCCCGAGGAAGCGCACTGGCGCACGGCGTCGTCACACGCCGCCCGGCTGAAGATGAAGTAGATGGCGGGCAGCATCGAGTCACCGCCGAGGAGCTCGGCGACCTCGGCCCGCCGCGGCGCGTAGAGCCGCCCACCCCGGGGCCGGCCCCGATCCCGCGAGTTGCGCGCCGAACGGCCGTCTAGCGCCTCCGCCTTGGGGTTGGGGCGGCCGTCCACGAAGGTAGGCAGCAGCCGCAGCTCGTCGGTGGCCCGGTCGCCCACCAGGTACAGGTGGCGGAGCTCGACCGGGCGGCGTTCCTCGATAACCGCCGTGGTGGCGCCCCGCACGGTCTGGATCCAGCTGGCCACCTCCTCGACGTTCGAGACCGTGGCCGAGAGGCACACCAGGTCCACCTCGGGCGCGGTGTGGACGATGACCTCTTCCCACACCGCCCCCCGGTAGGGGTTCTGCAGGTAGTGCACCTCGTCCAGCACGACGTAGCGCAGGCCCCCGAGCGCCGGTGAGCCGGCGTAGATCATGTTGCGGAGGACCTCGGTGGTCATCACCACGACGGGAGCGTCGGCGTTGACGCTGTTGTCCCCCGTGAGCAGGCCCACCCGCCCACTTCCATGGGCCCGCACCAGGTCGGCGTACTTCTGATTGGACAGTGCCTTGAGCGGCGTGGTGTAGAAGGCCTTGCGGCTCGCGTCGAGCGCCTTGGTTATGGCGTACTCGGCTACCACCGTCTTGCCCGATCCCGTCGGGGCGGCCACCAGCACCGAGCGCCCGGCGTCGAGGGCGTCGAAGGCCCGGGTCTGAAAACCGTCGGGCTCGAAGCCGAGCGTCGAGAGGAACCGATCCCTGGAGCTGTGTTCGCTCATTGGCTCGCTCCCTTCGGTGCTCACCGACGCGCCGGGCGCCTCAGCGCTTGAGCACCCGTCCGATGAGAATGGATCCTTCATAGAACAGGTACATGGGACCGGCCATGGCCAGCAGCGAGTATGGGTCCTGGCTCGGGGTTATGACCGCCGCCACCACGAAGATCACGACGACCGCCGCCCTTCGCCATGACGCCAGGCGCCGGCTGGAGAGGACTCCCGCCAGCTGCAGGAACACCAGGAGCACGGGGAACTCGAAGGCCACACCGAAGGCCAGGACCATCAAGGTGATCAGGCGCAGGTACTTCGTAGGGCTAAAGATGGCGGTGATGTCCGGGCCGCCGACGCCGACAAGGAAGTCGAGCGCCCTCGGAAAGGTGAGCTTGGCGATGAGGACGCCCACGCAGAAGAGGGCGATCGACGACACCACGAAGGGGACGGCATAGCGCTTCTCGTTGGGGTTCAGGCCCGGGGTGATGAAGCGCCACAGCTGGTAGAGGACCACCGGTGAGGCCAGGAAGAGCCCTGCATAGGTGGCCACCTTGAGCCGGGTGGCGAAGCCCTCCAGGGGATCGGTGATGAACAGGCTGCACGGTCCGGGGGGTCGGGGAGGCTGGGGCAGCTCGCAGTAGGGGCCGATCAGGAAGTCCAGGATCTGGTTGTAGGCGGCGAAGGCCACCACGGCGCCCGCCGCCACCGCCACGATGGAGATGAGGAGGCGCCGCCGGAGCTCCGTCAGGTGGTCGACGAGCGACATGGCCGCGCCAGGCGGGGTACGGCGCCGAGCACCTCGCTTCACGAGATTGAGAGCGATGACGGTTCCCTATGCGGATGGAGCGTCGCCGTTGTCGGTGACCCGGGAGACTTCGTCGCTCACCGTTTCTTGCTCCCGACCCGGGACCATGTCGATGGACTCCGAAACGGCAGCCATCTGCCCTGAGCCTGAGTGCTCTGACGGGGTGACGCCGGGACCGGACTCCATGGTGGGGGCCGGAGTGCCGCCGGCTGCCAGCGGGGCCTCGCCGTCGGGAATCGGGGTCTCCGCGGCCGTGGCCGGAGGGGGCCGGGTGGACGGTGCGGGGTCGGCGAAAGCGTCGCGCATCTCGTTCTGGAAACCGGTCGTGTACCGGCGGACCTCGCCGATGGCCCGTCCCACGGACCGAGCGGCATCGGGAAGCTTCTGCGGGCCGAGTACCAGGAGAGCCACGACCAGGACGATGAGGATCTCCAGAGGGCCGATGCTTCCCACGGGGAAAGTCTAGGTCCGGCTCCCATTCTGGAGGGACGCGCCGCCATTCTGGAGGGACGCGCCGCGCACGGACGCCCCCAGGGTCCGTCCGGCGGTCTGGATCTCCACCAGAGCGGGACGGAGCGTCCCCAGCTTGCGGACCTCCCACACGAGGCTGCGAGCCTCTGCGGCCGCGGACATGGCGGCGAAGACCACGGGAACGAGGCCCCCGACCACGACCAGCAGCGGCAGCAGCCAGATCACGAGCGGGCGCGACGGATCATGGTTGGTCGTAAGGACCGGCCGGCTCCAGATCCCTTCCGAAGGGCTCCTTGGCGCCGGCCATGGCGTCGAGCTCCTCCATCCAGGCGTCGTCACGGAGCTGGAAATGGAACTCGAGCAGCTCGTCGTAGCCGATCGGGGACCCGTAGTGCTGCTCGTCGAGCTCGGCGGGCAGGTGCCACACCGAGAGGCGCACTCCGGAGGCCACCAGCACGTCGACCACGTTCTCCTCGGCCGCCTTGGAGACGATCAGATGACAGGTCGGGCATCGGAAGACGTAGGAACCCTCGCTCGTCGATGCGCACATCATGAGCTGCACCTCACCGATGCCGAGCTCCACATCCCCACACGTCGAACAGCTTGCCCTGATCCAGGCCACAGCGCCTCCCTTCGTCCCCAATAGCATCGGCACCATCGGCCCGGAAACTTGAGCGCTTCGCATCCCTCTCTGGTCAATCCGCCCATCGCCTTCGCACACCGGGGCGCAAGTGGCGACCTGCCCCAGAACACGCTGGAGGCATTCCGCCTCGCCCTGCAGCTCGGTGCCACCGGTCTGGAGAGCGACGTGTGGATCACCGCCGACAGGGTGCCGGTGCTCGACCATGACGGCTTCGTCAGGATCCGCCTGCGGCGCCGGGCCATCGCCGAGGTTCCCCTCGGGGAGCTCCCTGCCCACATCCTTACCCTGGAACGCCTTTACGGGGAGTGCGGGAGCAGCTTCGAGCTTTCCCTCGACGTCAAGGACCCCGCAGCGGCCGAACCGGTGGTGTCGGTGGCCCGCCGGTTCGGCGAGGCGCCGGGTCGGTTGTGGCTCTGCCATCCGGACTGGCGGCAGGTGGCGCAGTGGCGAGCGCTCGGTGAAGACCTCCGCCTGGTGGACTCGACACGCCTGCGCCGGATCAAGGAGGGTCCCGAGCGGCGTGCTGCCGCCCTGGCTGACGCGGGCGTCGACGCCGTCAACCTTCACTACACCGACTGGTCCGGTGGACTCACCACCCTCTTCCACCGCTTCGGGCGCTACTGCCTCAGCTGGGACTGCCAGCACGAGCGGGTGCTGGACTCGATCCTCGCCAGCGGCATCGATGCCGTCTACTCCGACCACGTGGAAGCGATGATGGCGGCGGTGGCCCGCCGCTCCATCACAGGAGGCCGATGGACTTGATCGGGAAGACCCGGATGAAGGCTCGTCCCACCACCTTGGACTCCGGCACGGCACCGAAGACCCTGCTGTCCCTCGAGTTGGACCTGTTGTCGCCCATCATCCACACATGGCCCGGGGGCACGCGCTGGGCCGGGAAGGAGCCCGACGTCACCCCCGGGGCGAGATAGGGCTCGTTCAGGCGCTGGCCGTTGACGAAGACGGCACCGTCGCGGCCCTCCACCGTCTCCCCCGACAGGCCCACCACCCGCTTGATGAGGTCCTTGCTCTGGCTGCCCTCCTCGGCGGGACGCTCGAAGACAATGATGTCCCCCCTGTTCACGTCGTGCAGCCGGTAGCTCAGCTTGTTGACGAGGACCCGATCACGGATCTCGAGGGTGTGCTCCATGGACCCAGAGGGGATGTAGAACGCCTGGAGAAGGAACTGGCGGATCACCACGGCGGCGAGCAGTGCCACACCCAGGATCACGCCCCACTCGACGACCCACCCGACGGCCCCTCGCACGACGCCGTGCTTGGCCACCGGCTCCTCGACCGGCTCGTCCAGAGTGGCTTGGTCGACAAGAGGCTCCTCAGTGACAAGGGGCTCCTCAGTGACAACACGGTCTTTGGTGACGACCGGGTCTTCGCCGACACCCGGCTCTCGGCCCAACGGTTCTTCGACCACCACCTCGTTCACCGCGGGGACGTCCACAGCCGGGAGGTCCGCCGTGGGCGCGTCCGGCTTCGTTCCGTCCGGCATCGGTGCGTCGTCGTCCACTGTGGCTCTCAGCCCGGAGACAGGCACGTCGACCCTGGGCTCCTCCGGGCTCATGAGGACTTCACGCTAACGCCGTATCGAGCCAGCACACGCTCGGCCGCCGCCGGGCCGACGGAGGCGTCACCGTCCACCACCCTGACGCGCGGACCCAACCTGAGCAACAGGCGCTCGAGCCACGCCCGCTCGCTGACCCGCAGGCGTACCCGCCATCGGCCGGAGCCGACCTCCTCCACGCCTTCGTGCGGATACTGCTCGGCGACCCACCGAGAGTGTCCGTCGAGCTCCAGGACCACCAGGGGGTCGTGAGGCCGGGGCGAGTAGGTACCGGTGGTGGCGTTGATCGGCCGTGGATCGAACTTGGCATCCAGGAGGGCCACGTGGCGCATCCGGTCGATCCGGAACACGCGCTCGGCCACGGCATTGTGGCACCAGGCGTCGACGTACCACTGTCCCGTGGCGTTGAAGACGCGGTGCGGATCGATGATGCGCCGCGCCCAGCCATCGCGACCGTAGGAGTAGTAGTCGATCTCCACCTGGTGGTGTTCGGCGGCCGCCCGCCGCAGAGTGGCCAGCAGCTCGGGGGGGGCGTGGCCCAGCTCCACGCCGACCGCCTCGTCCGGGTTCACGCCCAGGGCGGCGGCCAGCTTGGCCAAGCCACGACCGAGAGGTCCGTCCGGATCGGTTCCCGGCAGCGAGAGCAGCGTGGTCCCAGCGGCCAGCAGCGCGAGCCCCTCTGCGGGCGTGAGGCGCAGCGGCTTGGAGAAGAAGTTGGCGTAGCGGATCCAGACCCGGTCCTCCTCCATGGTCACCTCGATCAAGGTGTCGGGGGTGAAGGGGTAGAGGCCGCACATGAAGAGCAGCTCGAGGTCCTCCATGAGCTCGGCCTCGGTGCAACCGAACCGAGCGGAGACCTCCTCGATCCGAGGCCCGTCGCGCCCGGCCACCCACGGCACGAGGGCCAGGAGGCGGCGGAGGCTCTCCTCGGCTCCGGCCCTCCTTCGGCTCATGCCGTCACCCTCTCACGCCCTCACCCCGGCACCGACTCCAGCCAGTCCAGGAGCTCTCGGCGAAGCACCGGAGGGCCGAGGACCTCGGCATGGTCGAGGAAGCCCAAGGCGAACGAGCGGAAGGCCTCGCGGTTGGACACGGGGAGACTCAGGACAACCGAGCCGTCGGGTCTGGACTCGCGCACCGAGGCTTCGCCCACCTGGGCCACCGCCCAATCGGCCTGATGGGCGTCGACCAGCAACAGTGCCTCCACCTCTTCCTCGTCCCCGAGGCGCCAGGGCTGGGGCGACGGCCGCCTCGCCATCGCCGGCCGCTCGAAGGCTCCCGCCTCGCCCACCGCGGGCGGCGTCTCGATCCGGTCCAAGCGGAACCGGCGCTCTTCCTGGCGAAGGTGGTCGTTCCCACCGAGGTACCAGCGGCCGTTGGCGAAGGTCAACCAGTAGGGGTCCACCGCTCGCTCGGCACCCCGGTACGTGAACCGCACCGTCCGCCGGTCACTCATGGCGGCGAACAACGTGGGCAGGTGCTCGCCGCCCGGGAGAGCCGCCAGTGGACTGTCCGGCCCATGCTCTCCGGGGACGCCTCCCAGCTTCCACAGTGCCTCCTCTCCGCCCGCACCCTCGAGCCGCACGGCCGAGGCGGCGAGGTGCAGGGCAGCCAGCTCGTCGGTCTCCAGACCGGGATCAGCGAGCTCGTACTGCTCGCGCCTGATCCGGTAGCCATCTCCCAGCTCGGGGTTGGCAGGATCGAGCGGCTCGACGGCGATGGGCACGCCCATGCTCCGGAGCGAGTCCTTGTCCCGCTCGAAGGCACGCCGGGCGGACTGGTCGGATCCCTCGTAGCCCGGCACCCGCTGCTGGAGCTGGACCCTGGGAATGGGACGGTCGGTCTCCAGAAGGGCCGCCACCAGGTTGATCAGCCGCTCCAGGCGGGTCACAGGAGTGAGGTTATCGACGCCGCGGCGACCCCAGCTGCGCCAGCAAAGGAGTAGAAGAGCGGGTCCTGCGACGGGCCTCTGCCCATGGAGGTCACGCTCAGCCCGTGCCCCTCGAGCAGCGCGGGGACGTCTGGCACGTCGACTTCGACGACGTCGTGACCGAAGAGCGGGGGGTGCCCACGATCCCGGGGGACGGGCACCAGTGCCACCTCGTGGGCCTGCTCCAATGCGGTCAGCGAGTGGTGACTCACGCCCTGGTGGCGCGTCCTGCGGTCCGCCTCGGAGTAGCGCAGGGCAAGGACGGGGCGGCCACCGCCCCTGCCCGCAAGGTCGATGACCCACGCCACCTCCAGCGCGCTGGTGCCGTACTTGGTCCTCGTGCCCACGACACCGGGGCCTGTGCCGACCACCACGGCGTCGGCGCGCCCGCCTCCCTTGGCCACGTGCAGGGCGGACAGCACGTTGACCGCCTCGTGCTCACCGCCGAAGGCCTGACCGGCGGTGATGGTCGTGTCCACCAATCCGGTCGTGACGAGCCCGGCAACGAGGTCGGACAGGGCCAGAGGAAGGGAGCCACCGTCGGTCATGACGTAGGCCAGCCTGCGATCGGGTGCGGCGTCCTTGAAGGCTGCGGCCACGCAAGCCACCTGGCTGTGCAGTGAGCAGGCCACGACGGGCATGGAGTCGAGCGCTTCTTCCCCTTGGGACCCGACGCGCTCCTCGGCCGCACCGGTGTCGGCCTGCAGGCTCGTGTAACGCAGCTTCATCACGTGACCCGGTCCCGGCTGGGACCAACGGTCGCGCTCCAGGTTCCAGTGGACGACGTCCCAACCTCCCGAGCCCAGCTCGAGATCCACCGCGGTGGTGTTCACCACCACCCTGTCCCCCACCGCCACCTTCCCGATGAGGCCGGTGAGCACATAGGCCCTTCGGCCCGAGTCCAGCTCGACGCGTTGTAAACCGTCCCTCTGGGAGAGCAGGGCGCTGACGAGGTGCGTAGAGAAGCTAGGCAGGACGCGCCTCCGCGTTAGAGCGAGGCGATGAGCTTTTCGACGCGCTCGTCACGGGCCCTGAACGGGTCCTTGCACAGCACCGTCTTCTGCGGCTGCTCGTTGACCTTCAGGTGCACCCAGTCCACCGTGTAGTCCTTGCGCTTCTCCTTGGCCCGGCGTATGAACTCGCCCCGCAGCCGGGCCCGGGTGGTCTGCGGCGGTTGCTCCACCGCCGTCTCGACGGCCTCGTCGGTGCAGACCCGCTCTACCATGCCCTTGCCCTGCATGAGGTAGAAGAGTCCGCGCTTCTGGGACACGTCGTGGTACTGCAGATCCAGCAGTGAGACCGAAGGGTGGGTGAGTGGCACGTCCTCCCGCTGCCGGTAGCCCTCGATCAAGCGGTGCTTGATCACCCAGTCGCACTCGCGGTCGAGGGAGAGCGGGTCCTTCTCCAAACCGGTTAGGCAGTGCTCCCACATCATCAGCGCCTGCTCCTCGAGGGGGCTCAGACCCTTCTGGGCGTGGTAGCGCTGGGCCCGCGCCAGGTACTCGGCTTGGATGTCGAGGGCGCTCGCCTCCCGGCCGTTCGCCAGCCGCACCCGGCGCTTGCACGTGGGGTCGTGGCTGATCTCCCGGATGGCCTTGATCGGATTCTCGAGGGTCATGTCCCTGAGCACCACCTTGGGGTCCTCGAGCATCCGCAGCAGGATGCTGGTGGCCCCGACCTTTAGAAAGGTGGCGTACTCACTCATGTTGGAGTCCCCGACGATCACGTGCAGGCGACGGAATCGCTCGGCGTCGGCGTGGGGCTCGTCGCGCGTGTTGATGATGGGCCGGCTCCGGGTGGTCGCGCTGCTCACCCCCTCCCAGATGTGCTCTGCCCGCTGGCTGATGCAGTACATGGCGCCGCGCGCCGTCTGCAGCACCTTGCCTGCCCCGGCGTAGATCTGGCGGGAGACGAAGAACGGGATCAGCACCTCGGCGTAGTGGCCGAAGTCGTCCCTCCTGCTGGTGAGGTAGTTCTCGTGGCAACCATAGGAGTTGCCGGCCGAGTCGGTGTTGTTCTTGAACAGGTAGATGACCCCTCGGATGCCCTCCTCTCTCAGGCGCTGCTCGGCGCTTACGAGCAGGTGCTCGAGGATGCGCTCCCCGGCCTTGTCGTGGACCACGAGGTCGTAGATCGAGTCGCACTCGGGGGTGGCATACTCCGGATGGCTCCCCACGTCGAGGTAGAGCCGGGCGCCGTTCTCCAGGAAGACGTTGCTGCTCCGGCCCCAGCTGACCACTCGGCGAAACAGGTAGCGCGCCACCTCGTCGGGACTCAGGCGGCGCTGGCCTCGCAGGGTGCAGGTGACCCCGTATTCGTTCTCGAGCCCGAATATGCGCCGCTCCATTGGTCCCACGGTACCGTTCTGGGCGTGACCCGCATGGTGCACTTGGTCTGCGTGCAGCACGAGTTCCACGCTCGGGTGATCACCGCCCGGCTCGGTTCCGACGGCATCTTCACCGAGGTGCGCCCGCCGCTCGGCGGACCCTACCCGCTCCCCGGAGAGGTCGACCTGTACGTGGGCGAGGACGACGTGCAGCTGGCCAGGGCGCTGCTCAGCGCCGACGAGGACCAGTCGAGGGCGGGTTCCGGCGATGGCGGGGGGGATGGGCCCGGTGCCGGCGGGGCCGCGCTGCAGCCGTTCTTCGGGGCCCACGCCAGGCTGGCGCTCGCCCTCCTGGTCCTCACCTCGGTGCTGTTGCTCACGCTCAGTCGAGCAGGCTGACGAGCTCCTGGTCCTTGATCCGCCGGAAGGCGCGGCGCCCCGTCTCCCGCTCCAGCACGGCCACCTCGAGGTCGCTGGGCTCGATGCTGCGGTCCTCCCCGGCGAGCGCGGCCACGGCACCCTTCAGCGCGTCGGCCAGGGACCACCCCTCGACGTAGGCGGACTCCATCCGTTCCTGAATCCCCTCCGACTCACCCCCGAGCACGCTCAGGTGGTCCTCGTCGACCACGGTGCCGTCGTAGAGGATGTGGTAGAGCTGGTCGCCGCCGGCTGCCTCACGGGAGCTTTCCTCCCCGGGTCCGACCTCGGCCACGAGGATCTCCACCTCCAGGGGTTTGACGTCGTGGGTGAAGACCTGGCCTATGAGCTGGGCGTAGGCGTTGGCGAGGGATCGAGCGTCCACGTCCTCCCTGCTGTAGGCATAGCCCTTGGTGTCGGCGTGGCGCACGCCGGCCACCCGTAGCTGGTCGTACTCGCTGTACTTGCCCGCGCCGGCGAAGGCGATGCGATCGTAGATCTCGCTCACCTTGTGCAGGGTCCTGGAGGGGTTCTCAGCCGCCAGCAGGATGCCCCCGGCGTACACCACTCCCATGAGCGATCGACCGCGCGCTATGCCCTTGCGGGCATAGTCGGCCTTGTCCTTCATCATCTGCTCGGGAGCGACGTAGAAGGGCATGCTCATCTGGCCATCACCGGTTCCGACCCCCTCCATCGGCCATGCGGCGTTGGATCAGCGCCTCGAAGCGCTCGGCCACGTCCTGCTCAGCCAGCTTCTCGAAACCGTCTCTGGTGATGGTCGCGATGACCGGGTAGATGCCCCGGACCGGGTCGGGCCCACCGGTGGCGGAGTCCTCCTCGGCGGCCTCGTAGAGGCTCTGGATGGCCAGCTCGATCGCGGCCTCGCGCTCCATGCCGTCCCTGAAGCCGAGCTTGACGGTGGTGCGGGCGTCCCGGCCCCCTGAGCCATCGGCGTGGTAGTCCGTCTCCTCGTAGCGCCCACCCGTGAGGTCGTAGGCGAAGATCCGGCCCGTCCCCCGCCGGAGGTCGTAGCCCCCGAATATGGGAAGGACGGCCAGGCCCTGCATGGCCAGCGGCATGTTCTGACGGATCATTCCGGCCAGCTGGTTGGCCTTCCCCTCGAGGCTGAGCGCCGAGCCCTCGACCTTCTCGTAGTGCTCCAGCTGGAGCTGGAAGAGCTTCACCACCTCCATGGCCTGCCCGGCCGCGCCGGCGATGGCCACACCCGAGTGGCGGTCGGCGGGATACACCTTGTCCATGTTGCGGTGGGCGATGGTGGAGCCGGCCGTGGCCCGGCGGTCGCCCACCATCACCACGCCTTCGCCGTAGCGGATGGCCGCGATGGTGGTGCCGTGCACCACCAAAGCCTGGTCGACCTCGAAGGTCCCGGGGTCGCCGTGCAGGCGGCGCAGGAGATGGGTGAAGCTCGGCCCGGGGTCGTCGGTGGGCGGGAACATCGGAAGGGTCATGTTCCGCCGCACGATAGTTGCTAGCCGTTAGGCGCCCTGGCGGCGTCCTGGGTACGGTCCGTCGTCGCCTCTCGTTACCGGACGGGCGCGGTACGGACCATTACCGCCAGAGCACACCTTGCGGTTGGCCGGCGCCAGTCCCTTGCTTCAGCGCCGCCAACCTCTCGAGCAGAGCCGGGTCTTAGGCGCCGGCCCAAGGCAGTCGACGGCCGTATTTACTGACCGCCTTTCTGGACATATGAGCGCACGAAATCCTCGGCATTCTCTTCGAGGACTTCGTCGATTTCGTCCAATAATTCGTCCAATTCGGCCTTGATCTTTTCGCCCTGCTCGGAGCTGACAGGCGCGACATCCTCGACCTCTTCGTCCCGTCGAGCGGGTGCCGGCTTCTTCTTTTGCTCTCTCTCGGCCATTCTCCTCCTAAGACTAAGAACCCAGGAGCTCTAACAGCTCGGCTGGCTCCGAGCATCGCTCCAACAAGCTATCGACCATGGCAGCCGTTCCCCTGAGTGGCTCCATCATCGGGACTCGGCGCAGTGGATCGGTGCCCAGGTCGAACACCAACGAGTCCCAGTTCGCCGCCGAGATGCACGAAGCCCAGCGCTGCAGGCACCGACCTCGGAAGTAGGCCCGGGTGTCGGGGGGCGGCTCGGTGACGGCCTCGGTCACCGATTCCTCCACGACCATCCGCTGCATCGGGAGCCGGGCGAACAACGAGCGCTCCGGGCGCACGTCGTGGTACTGCAGGTCCATTGCCGCCAGCTTGGGGTCGGACCACGAGAGGTCGTGACGCTGGCGGTATCCGTCGATCAGGCGGTACTTCGCCACCCAGTCGAGCTGGTCGGCGAGGGACATGGGATCGGTCTCCAGGCCGCTCAACACCTCTTCCCAGCGACGCAGCACCTCCGCCCCCACGTCCTCGCCCATCCCGCCCAGGCCTCGCTCCTCGGCGTATTTGCGAGCGAGGTCCAGGTACTCCCATTGGATGTCGAGGGCTGTGGCGGTGGTGCCGTCGGCTAGCGGAAGGGCTTCGGTGAGGCCGGGGTCACAGGAGATGCGCCGGAGCGCCTGCACTGGTGAGGCGAAGGTGAAGTCCTTGTCCCCGAACCAGTCGTCCTCGATCATGCACAGCACGAGCACGGTGACGCCCACTTTCAAGAAGGTGGAGACCTCGGCCAGGTTGGCGTCGCCCACGATCACGTGGAGGCGGCGGTACTTCTGGGCGTCCGCATGGGGCTCGTCCCTGGTGTTCACGATGGGCCGCTTCAACGTCGTCTCAAGGCCCACCTCCTCCTCGAAGAAGTCGGCTCGCTGGGTGAGCTGGAAGGAGACCTCCCTGGCCCCCGGCTGAGCGGTCTCGGTGCCGACCTTGCCCGCACCCGTGTAGATCTGGCGGGTGATGAGGTGGGGCATGGCGTGGTGGACGATGCGGGGGAAAGGTGCTTGGCGGTCCATGAGGTAGTTCTCGTGGCAGCCGTAGGAGTTTCCCTTGCGATCCGAGTTGTTCTTGTAGACGACGATGTCCTGTCCGGCGGGCAGGGCTCTGGCCGCCGCTTCCATCGACCGAGCCAGGATGCGCTCCCCGGCCTTGTCGTAGAGGACGCACTGCAGAGGGTCAGCGCACTCTGGAGTGGAGAACTCGGGGTGGGCGTGGTCCACGTAGTAACGAGCGCCGTTGGTGAGCACGGCGTTGACCAGGTGGGTCTCCACCTCCGGGGGCATGGATCCCTCACGGGCGAAGCCCCGGGCGTCGTTGCCCGGGGACTCGTCCTCGAAGTCCCACCCGACCCTGCGTTGCAGCTCGCTCACGTAGGCGTTGATCAGCACCGAGGAGGCGGCGATGGGATTGGAGTCTCCGGTGCCACGGAGGACGATGCCGTACTCGGTCTCGATTCCGCAGACCTTCGGGATGGCCACGAATCGACCCTAGTGCAGCCCTGTGGAACGACGGCACGACCGACCCTGAGCTGCCGCCGTGCCGCTTTGGCGTCAGCGGCCCAGCTCGAAGCGGTGCGTGTCGCCGCGGCCGACGTAGTGGATCTTGGTGTCCAGGTTGGCGGCGGCCGCAGCCCGCTTGAAGTCCTCGAGCGGGGACTTGAAGACGGGATAGTCGTCGTAGTGGATCGGCATCGCACATCGAGGCCTCACGATCTGCAGGGCGGCCACACCCTGGTCCGCATCCATGGTGAGAAGGATGCCCGCCAACCTGGTGCCGCCCAGGGCTGCCCACTGGGGAGGAGCTCGATGGTGCTCCTCGCCGGTGGTGACGTCACAAGTACTGGCCCGTCCCCACTCGCTCGATGGCCCGTCCGCCTGTGGGCTCGCCCGTGCCCTCGGACTGGAGAACCCGCAGGAAGACGATGCGCTCGCCCTTCTTGCCCGAGATCTTGGCCCAGTCGTCCGGGTTGGTGGAATTGGGAAGGTCCTCGTGCTCCTTGTACTCCTGGCGGATCGAGACCAGGAGGTCGCCGAGGCGGATGCCCTTGCCGTCCCTGGCGATCTGGCGCTTGATGGACAGCTTCTTCGCACGGCGCACGATGTTCTCGATCATGGCGCCCGACGCGAAGTCCTTGAAGTACATGACCTCCTTGTCACCGTTCTGATAGGTGACCTCGATGAACCGGTTCTCCTCGTCGTCCCGGTACATCTCCTCGACAGTGCGCTCGATCATCACCCGTACCGCCTTGTGCCGGTCTCCCCCCCCGAGGGAGTCGACCTCGCCGGCGTCGAGTGGCAGGTCGGCGGTGAGGTACCTGGCGAAGATCTGCCCCGCTGCCGCCTCGTCGGGCCGCTCGATCTTGATCTTCACGTCCAGGCGGCCGGGCCGCAGGATGGCCGGGTCGATGAGGTCCTCGCGGTTGGAGGCACCGATGACGATGACGTTCTTGAGCGCCTCCACACCGTCGATCTCCGCCAGGAGCTGGGGCACCACGGTGGACTCCATGTCCGAGGAGATTCCGCTGCCCCGGGTCCGGAAGAGGGAGTCCATCTCGTCGAAGAACACGATGACGGGGACACCCTCCTCGGACTTCTCCCGCGCCCGCTGGAACACCAGGCGGATCTGGCGCTCGGTCTCCCCCACGTACTTGTTGAGCAGCTCCGGCCCCTTGATGTTGAGGAAGTAGCTGCGGGTCTTGGCGTCAGCCGTCACCTCGGCCACCTTCTTGGCCAGCGAGTTGGCGACCGCCTTGGCGATCAGCGTCTTGCCACAACCGGGCGGCCCGTAGAGCAGTATCCCCTTCGGCGCGGGCAGCTCGTGCTCGATGAATAGCTCACGGTGCACGAAGGGCAGCTCGACGGCATCGGTTATGGCCTCGATCTGGTCGTCCAGGCCCCCCACGTCCTCGTAGGAGATGTCGGGCACCTCCTCGAGCACCAGCTCCTCGACCTCGGGCCTGGGCAGGCGCTCGAGGAGCAGGCCGGTGCGGGGGTCCATGAGCATGCTGTCACCGGCGCGGAGGCGCTCCCCCACCAGTGCGTCGGAGAGCTCTGCGGCCCGCTCCTCGTCGGCACGCCCCACGATCAGGGCTCGGCGGCCGTCCTCCAGCACCTCCTTGAGCGAGACCACCTCGCCGGCGATCTCCTGCTCACGGGCCAGGACGACGTTCAGCGACTCGTTGAGGACGACCTCCTGGCCCCGGTGGAGCTCCTCGTCCTCGAGGCCGGGGTGCAGGGCCACCCGCATCTTGCGACCGGCGGAGAACACGTCGACCGTGCCGTCGTCGTTGACGCCGAGGAAGGTGCCGTAGGCGGAGGGCGGCTGGGTGAGCTTCTCGACCTCGTCCCGCAGGGCGGCGATGTGCTCACGCGCCTCACGGAGGGTGTAGGTGAGCTTCTCGTTCTGGGACACCGCCTGGGCCAGCTGGCCCTTGGCCTCGAGCAGCTTCTCCTCCAGGGCGCGCACCCGCCGCGGCGCTTCCTGCAGGCGCCGCCGAAGGTGGAGGACCTCCTCCTCGAGGGCCTTGACGTGCTCACGGCCGCGAGCCGCCTCACCCGGACCGGGGGGAAACCGCCTTCTTTCGTCGGAGTCAGCGATTCGGGACCACCTCCTCTCGCCCTCACGGACGGTCCGTTCGACCATACACGTCCCCTGCGATCGCTCGGTCGACCCCTGAGCGAGTTTCACCTGCGGAGCCCGCGTATATTGACTCAGGTGCGCTCGGTGGATACCGTGTCGTGTCCCCCTGTCAGGAGAGGCGAGTGGAATGAAGGTCTGGATCGATCAGGATCTCTGCACCGGCGACGGGTTGTGCGAGGAGATCGCGCCGTCGGTGTTCACGTTGCTCGACGACGGGCTCGCCTACGTCAAGGAAGGCGACAAGGTCTTCAGTGACCCGGGTGGCCCAGAGGGCCTGGCCAAGGTGCCCGCCGGCATGGAGGACGGCACCATCGAGTCAGCCGAGGAGTGCCCCGGCGAATGCATCTTCATCGAGGTCGACTGACTCTCTCCGTCAGAGACCCCGAGGTCGGCCGAACCCCGTCTGGTTCGTGCAGGGTCCTTGGCGTGAGGGCGCGAACTCGACGACTGGCAGAGCCAGTCCCTCACCCCGGCGGAGCTTTGCTCTCACTTGTCTGACTCGGTTAACACCCCTTCGACAAGGGCGAACAGGCGACCCACGCCGGAGGTGAAGCCGCCCAGTCCGGTCACCAAGTCACCCAGGCGGGCGAGGCCTCCGGACCACTCTGATGCCACCGACTCCAGGGCGGCCGACGTTTCGGGCGGAGCGTCCCCCGAACGCTTGGACAGGCCCTTGCCCTTGGCCTGGAGGTCGGCGATGTCACGGCCCGAGGCGGCCAGCTTCGAGCCCGACTGCTCCAAGCTCTGGGGGTCAACTCGGATTTCTCCGATGGTCGGCCCGGACCCCTTCCGTTCTCGAGCGTGAACACTACGAGGCGGCCATGTCTCTATGGTCCTCTGTATGGTCCTCTGGGCCTTGTCCTCGCTACACCCCGTTGACTATCGCGCCCCAGTGATGGCAGCCACGTCCACGATGTAGAGCTGGAGCACGGCATTACCTTCCTGGGGCGGGTAGTCGTAGTCGGACCCGACGACCGCAATCTTCCTCCCGTCGGGCGACCAACTGGCATTGGCGACGCGGGCTGCAAGGACACGGCGCCGGCGCTCCGGCTTGGTAGCGTCGATGAGCCAAAGGCTCGAGTCCGTCCTCTGGAGGGAGGGTCGCTCGACGGTCACATCGTTGAAAAGCCACCGGCCGTCAGGCGACCAGGCAGGGACGCCCGGGGCAAACGTATCGGCCCACAGCACCTCGATGCCGGTGCCGTCCAGCCGGGAGACGTACTGGTTGGCCCGGTAGAGCTCCACTTGGCGAAAGCGCTCGCCATCTCGGGGATCGGCGGAGCCACTGAACGCCATCCGCTCGCCTCTGGGATCGGCGGTAGCACCATAGGCAAAATCCAGGTTCACGCCCTTGACGTCGAGGCGACTCGATCCTTGGGGGGTGATCGACAACAGGTTGCCGTCGTCGTCGCTGGTCACACCCCGGAGCAGGTCTCGACTCCAGGCCACCTGGTACGGCGTGGCCGAGGGCGGGAGCATCCCTTCGTGAAGTGGTGTGGTGCGGCCCGTCCCCAGGTCATGAGCACGGAGGCTGGCCGAGACGGTCCCGTCGGCCGCGAGGCAACGGGCGGCATAACCGAGGCGCCCGTCGGGAAGTCGCTGGGGGGAATCGAAACCTGTCTCACGGCAGCCCGGGACCTCGGGCAAGGCGATCGGCTCGAACCCGGCGGACGAGCCCTCCGGGAGCAGTAACAGTCGATCGCGTGATCGCTCGGGTGCGCCCGGTGAGCCCGACCCGATCCTGAACGCCGGCGTGACCGACACCACCATTCCCTGTTCGAGCCAGGCCACGGCGCCGAAGAACCACTCCGGTGGGTGCCGGATCGGATCGAGGTCGGCAATGGTCATCAACGGTGCCGGCACCTCCGCCGTCGACGACCTTCGGCAGCCGGTGACCACCACGGCCATGGCGATGAGCAGCGCCGGCACGATGCGCCGCCAACCATGGCTCGGCGCACTGGTCGGGCCGTGGAGGCCCCGCACACTCAGTCGTCCTCTCGGAAGGGGCCGGCTGGTTCGGGAGGCTCGATGGAGTAGGTCTGGCCGACCAACGGAAGAGAGCTTCTGTTCACCGACGAAGGGAACGGGGGCAGATAGCCACGCTCGATGAGGATGGGCACGTAGTAGGTGCCGGGCAGATCCTGCTTGCTGCGGTCGATGCTGAGCAACCAGTCCAGCCCGCCCTGCACCTCGTCAGGAGGCTTCACCGCCGGGTCGATGATCATCTCGGACAGCTGCTGCTCGCGCCCCTCGTCCCCGTCGGGATCGAGCAACTCGACGACGAAGGCGCCCCCCACGCCGATGCTGTCCGTGAGCTTGTCCAAAGGCAGCTTGTCGAGCGCGAACCCACCCACGGATCCCGTGGCATGAGCTCCCCCGCTGGCCACCTCCGCAGCCCAGTTGACCGGGTTCCACCAGTCGTCACCGGCCGCCTCGTCGGCCAGGTCGCCGACCTCGTCGAACCCCTTGTTGAAGGCAACCGGCGTGGCCTTGTCGATGAAGGCAGGAATGGCATCCTTGGTGTAGCTCTCCAGGACCTCGTCCTCGAAGCCACCGGTGATGGAGGCACGGAACATGTGTGTACCGGGGACGAGTTCCTTCAATCGTCTCCCATTCTTCCTTCGTGGGGGGCTTGAAGCTCGCATCTCCTGACGTCCACAGCTCGTTGGAGAGCTTCTCGCCATAACGAACCCCGTTCTCCTCGGCTGCCGCCCAGGCCCGGGTGAGGTCCCGTGCGGCGATGGCTCGCCCTCGTCCGCCTCGTCGGGAACGGGCCTCGTCGGCCAGCTGGAAGTAGCTGGCCCAGCCATCGACCGCCTGCTTGTAGGCGGGGTCAGCTGCGTAGCGTGCCGGCTCGCTGGGCGGGCTGCCCACCGACGCGAGGTACCCGTCTTGAATGACCTGGAGCACCGCTGCGTCGGCGTAGGAGAGCCACGTCCCGGCGAAGGCGTCAGCGTTGTCACCGTCGATCTCGGTAGAGTCGTTGAGGTACCAGAGCACTCCACGGATGCCCTCGAAGCGGTGGTCACGGGTGAGGTTCATGAACTCAGTCAGCCACGCGATCCGCTGCTTGGGAGTCATGGCCTCGAAGCCTTCGACGGTGAACGATCGGTCCGCAGGCAGCTCGTGACCGGCCGGGAGCTGGACGGGGGAACCAACCTGCCAGAGGAGGCTGGCGCCGACGCTGCCGCCGGCTGGAGGCTGGGCGGCCACCGCCTTGAGCACATCAGCGGTTCGGATGTCGGCCTGGCGCACTTGCTCCAAGAGGTCCTGTGCTTCCTTGGTGGCCTGAGCCCGGACGGTGGCGAGGTTGCCCTTGGCATCTGCGGCCTGCCTGCCCGCGGCGAGGTACGCGGAGGTCTCCTGGGGGTGCGACCAGGGCGGCGAACGGGTCGGCCGGCCCCAGGCTGGGCATCATCGGGTTACGGGCGGCCTGGGCGTCGCGCACCCGGTCAGCGGCCAGCTGCACCTGGGCCTCGGCGCGCTTGGCCTCTCCTTCGGCCGCCCTGATGCGAGCCGCCAGGGCCTTGATGCGGACCTGCGCCTCCTGCACCTTCTCGGCCAAGGTCGACAAGGCAGGTGCCGCGGTGGCGAAGGCGGCCGCTCCACATTCAAGGGTCACTCCTTCCTTGGCCACGGTGGCGAGGAAGGAGGACGCTGCCCGACCCTGCCAGCTGCCACCAGGCGGTGACGCCTCGCGAAGGCGCCGCCCGGCGTCGGCGATGGCCGCCGCCAGGTCGCGTGCCTGGGTGGCAGAGGCCTTCAACGCCTCAGGGTCGGCGTCGGGCCAAGGTAAGCCGGCTACATCGGGAACGCTCACTCTCGCGCCCCATCTAAGAGCTCGGCGTGGGGCTCCGGCGGGATCGATCGGAGCTCCTCGAGTCGACTCACCCCCGGATCCAGGTCTTCACGCCGTGCGACCTCCCTGGCGAGCCTAACGAGACACGTTCAAGCACTCGAACGTTCCGGTCAGGGCGCTAGTAGCTGCTCAATCGCTGAGGCACGGGCCGGTCGGCACCGGGCCGGAGCGGGGAACCGAGAGCACGGCCCGCAGCTCCCTGTCGGTGACGGCGTAGGAAGTTCCCGGGCGATCGGGGGCGATGGCGAAGGCCACGCCCATAACGCTCCCCGACGTGTTCACCAGGGCGCCCCCCGAGTCCCCGGGACGAAGGCTGGCGGCCAGCACGAACACGTCGCGCCTGGTCACACGGGAGTCGTATATGTCCCGTCCCACCGCGTTCATCCGCTGGCGGACAGCCGCCGGCGCGGCGCGGAGCCGATCCTGGCCACCCGGATGGCCGAGGACCGCCCCTTGGGAGCCGACCGACCCTGTCCCGATCCCTATGGGTTGCTGGCCCAGCCCCGCCACCCTGAGGACGGCCAGGTCCCGGCCGGCGTCGAAGACCACCACCGAGGCCGGCAGGCGGCGGCCGTCGGGCCGGATGACCTGGGTCCGCCCGGCTCGCTCGCCGGCAACGACGTGGGCGTTGGTGACGATGGTGTCGGTCTCGACGGCGAAGCCGCTGCCGTCCTGGATCCGTTGGCACGCGACCCCGGTGACCTTCACCGTCGAGGCGGATACCCGCGCCAGCAGGGCCGGGGACAGGCCGGTGGCGGCCGGTGGCGGTCCGGTCTGGGGAGCGGGCCGCAGGGTCTCGAAGACGCGGGGGAAGCCCGACTCCCCCACCAGACGCCTGAGCGACTGCAAGGTGTTCGGGGGCTCGGGAAACCAGGCGTCTATGGCCCGGGCGATGGCCGAATTGTGGGCCTGGTTGGCGGACGTGCCGGGGACCACGGCCAGCGACGGGAGCAGCAGCCATACGGAGGTCAGGACGCCCAGGACGCCCACCGCCGCCCCCACCACGCTGTCCACCGTGCGCAGTGGCCCCCTGGGTACGAAACGTCGCAGAGAAGCACCGACCAGCAGGCCGAGCCCTTGGCCCAGGAAGGCGCCGCCGACGAGGACGGCGACCGCGGCGAGCAGCTTGGTGCCGGAGCCACCCCCGAAGAACGACACCGCCGTCGGCAGGAAGGTTGCCGCCAGGAAGATGCCCAAGGCCAGCCCCAACCACGACAGGGCTCGGGCCAGGAAGCCGAGACGGTAGGCACCGATGCCCACCACCGCCACGGCAACGAGGATCACCAGGTCGAGGAGGTTCATGGCCGTGAGTCGGTCTCAGGGTGGGGCTCGGCCACAGCAGGCTCGGCGTTGGCCATGAGGCGAGCCGAGGTCAGGAAACCGGTATGTGCGACCATTCGGTGGTCGGGCCGCACGGCATGTCCCTCGACGTGCCACGTTCGCACCAGGACCTCCATCGTCTCGGCCATGGCGAAGGAGCTGGCCGCCAACGCCTCCCGCAGCTGGGCGACCTGCATGATGCTGGGTAGGTAGGCCACGAAGATGCCGCCCTGGCGCAAAGCGGCGGCTGCGTGGCCGACCACCCGCCAGGGCTCAGGCAGGTCGAGCACCACCCGGTCGAAACCGGTCTCCTCGATCCCCTCGTAGACGTCCCGGTGCTCCACCCGGTACCGGCGCATGCAGTCCTCCCCCAGGAAGGCACTCACGTTGCGCCTGGCCCGGTCGGCAAAGTCGGGCCGCAGCTCGTAGCCGACGACGTCGGCCCCGGCCCTCAGCAGTGCCATCGACAAGGCGCCTGAGCCGACTCCGGCCTCGAGGACCCGGGCTCCTCCGAACACGTCGGCCAACACGAGGATCGGACCGAGGTCCTTGGGATAGATGACCTGCGCCCCCCTGGGCATGCTGAGGACGAAGTCGGCAAGCGTCGGCCGAACGGCCGAGAACCGGCTACCCGATGTGGAACGGACGCTGGCACCCTCCTCCTGGCCGATCAGGTCGTCGTGGGCGACCCTGCCGTTGTGGGTGTGGAACTCAGCGCCGCTTGCAAGGGTCACCAGGTAGCGGCGGCTCTTGCGGTCGATGAGGAGCGCCCGCTCGCCCGGGGCGAAGGGGCCGCTCACGACGGTGCGGGGGATGTCATCGGACGTACCCGCCGACGGTAGGTTCACTGCCCCATCCTGGCCGTGGCCCAGAGCGGCTACGACGGCGCCTTGACGACCCGTGCCTCCCGGTCGTGGGCAATGACCAGGCAGTCGCCCGGCCCGAGCGTCTCGCTGTACACGGTGTCGGGCGTACCTCCGAAGACCCTCTTGAGGAGCCGGACGGCGATGGTGAAGACGGCGACGATCGTCCACGCCCGGCTGCCGCCCATGAGCCCCCTGGAGATGCCGAGCCGCGACAGGAGGCGGAACGCCCTGCCGTCACCCTTGCCCTTGGACTTTGCCTTTCCTTTGGCCTTGGAGCGCCTAGACACGGCGGACCTCGACGACCGTGCTCGTCTTGGTCCCCTTGCGCCGGCCGAGGATGTAGGCCAGGCCCACGACGACCACCGCCGCCACCGTAACCGCCGCCGCCACATAGGGCTTGGCCGCGCCCGTGGTGGTGTCGACGTCGTCCTTGATCTCCCTCAGCTTGGACTCGATGTCGGCCCGGGTGACACGGCCCTTGACGTCGCTCATCGGCTCATCGAGCCCTTTCTCCCCGCCCGCCGCTTGTGGCTGCCGATCGCCCGGGCGGCCAGCCCGGCGATCACCGCCGCCAGGACGAGGACGATCAGGTAGGGGACGAACGACCAGTTGCCGTCCAAGGCCGAGCCGGTCTCGGTCTGCAGGGCCCGTAGCCCGGCCACCAGCAGCAGCACCAGTCCGATGCTCAGGAGGACCGAACCGGCAAGGCCTTTGGCCAGGAACCGGCCCAGGTCCTTCACCGGGACGATGGTCTCCTGCTTCAGGTAGTCCACGAACAGCTGCCAGAGCTCGCCGACGAGGGTGGACACCGGCTTGTTCTTCTTGCTGGCGGTGAGGCGGGGCTGTTGCATCTGGCGAGTCTGCTTAACCGGCTGGACGCGGAGGCGCAAGCAGCGGGGTCCGGCTCGTGCCCGCCTGTGGCCCCGTCGATGAGGCCAGCGCTGGGGGCGAGGGCCCCTGCGGATATCGAGCCAGCACCGCACCCACCTGTTCCTGCAGCGCCCTGCCCACCCCGTCGTTGGGGACCTCGTTGGCCAGCAGAGCGAAGGCGAGGGCCTGCCCGCCGCCGGCTGGGTCCACGTAGCCGGCGAGACCTGTGACGTTGTCCAGCGAGCCGGTCTTGGCCCGCAGGCGCCCCGTCGCCGGGTTGGTGGCCGAAAAGCGCTGGGCCAGAGTCCCGCTGCGGCCTGCCACCGGGAAGCCGGCCGCCATGGGGCCCGAGGGACCTCCGGCCTCAACGGCACTCAGCAGGAGGTTGCAGCTGGCCTGATCGCTGCGATCGAGACCCGACCCGTCCACGGCCGACAGCTCGGCAACCGGAAGCCCCGTCGAGCCCAGCGTGTCGCGAAGGACCCTCATGCCGCCCGCCGTGCTTCCGTCGCCGGCGAAGCGGTAGCCGAGCTCCTTGAGCATGAGCTCAGCCGCCAGGTTGTCGCTGTGGCGCAGCATGGCGCCCACCACCTCTCGCACGGGAGGTGAGGCCACGCGGGCGACCACGCTTGCCCCGGGCGGCGCCGCTCCTTCCGCCGGGCCGCCGGTCACGACTACGCCTCGGGCCCGCAAGAGGTTTGTGAGCGCACCGGCGGCCACGACGTCGGGCTGGGAGGCGAACGCGGCACTCGGTCCGAGCGAGACGAATCCGTGGTTGACGTTCAGCGCGCTGATGGGACCGACCTGGCCGCTCGTGAGGTACGTGGACTTCCAGGTGGGGATGAAGCGCTGCACGTCGTATCGCGTCTCGTCGCCCACCACCCCACCGACCACTTGGCGGACCCCGCCGGCGACAAGGGCGTCAGCCAGCGCCTCGAACGAGGTACGCACCTGGGGCTCGGTCGGAGGCGAGACGGCGAAGTCGGCGGTTGCGAGCACGGGGTCGCCCCCGCCCACCAGCCACAACGGCCCGGTCACGACCCCACCGGGACCGACCGGACCCGTCGTCCTGACCTCAGTGACGAATGTCTCCTCGGCCCCGAGCTTTCGCAGGACGGCGTGGGCCGTGAGCACCTTCATGGTCGAGGCCGGCACCAGGCGGTCGGAGGGCCTGCGGGCGAAGACCTGGCGCCCTGCCTGGCGCACCACCAGACAGGAGCGGTCCCTCCCGGCGGCCAAGGTCGGATTCGCGAGCACCTGCTCGAGATCGGTGCGCAGCCGGGTGTCGGACACGAGCGTGGAGACGACCCCCGGTACCCTGCGGGCCGACAGGACGGGCAGCCGCAGCGGGGAGTGGTCCTCGTCCCCACTATCACCGGCCTTGAGCGGCCGGAGCGCGATCGCCGCGGACGATCCGGTGAGCAGAAGGAGGACGAGGGGCACCAGCCAGCGCCGCATCTCCCGAGCCTAGGGGTCGACACCCGAGCGCCCCCGTCGACCCGGGTTGGCCTAGCGTCCCAGGCGACCATGACGAGTACACCGGAGTACGCGTCGGACGGCACCACCCTGGTGGAGGTGATCCGCCGCCTGGAGAGTGACGGCTACGTCGGCCAGATGGCGGCTGCCGAGGGGGGCATGATCCGTTGCTTCACGTGCCGCCAGGACAGCCCCGCCTGCGACGTGCACCTCCAGCTCCTCCGGCGCACGGAGGGCGCCTCCGACCCCTCCGACATGGTGGCCGTGGCGGCGTTGGTCTGTCCTCGGTGCGGTGCCAGGGGGACGGTGGCGCTCAAGTACGGCCCCGACGCGAGTCCCGAGGAGGTCGAGGCCCTCCGTCTCCTCGACGACGTCGACCGCCGTTAGGCCGAGAACAGGCTCAGCCGAGCACGTCGGGTGCGGGCAGAGCCAGGCGGGTGTCCTTCAGGCTCCGGCGCGTCAGGGAACCAGGGCGGCGCGAAAGAGCGAGCGCAGGTGCTCGAGCCGCTGGTCCATTGCGTCCGCCGCCAGGGGATCGCGGTCGAGCAACGCCTCCAGGAAGGGGGAGTCGCTGAAGTAGCTGAGCAGGGCCCCGTACCCGGTGAGGAGCAGTTGCTCGGGGTCGTGGCGCCGGAAGCGGCCGGCAGCCATCTCCTTGGCGAAGAACTGTGAGGCCCGGTCGAACAACGGCTTCAGAGCCGTGCCCAGCTCGTTGCCAATGTCGCTGTCGTCGTCCAGCGCCGCCCGCCGCACGAGGCGCACGAAGTCCGGGTTCTCGGCGAAGAACCTGAAGCCGGCGGTGAGAACCCGGTCGACCTGGGCCCAACCGTCCTTGGGCGCCTGGATCGCCTCCTGCACCCTCGTGATCCAGTCGGCGACCGCCGCCTGGAACGCCTCGCGATAGAGCGACTCCTTGGAGCTGAAGTGGTGCAGCAAGCTCGGACGGCGGATCCCGACGGCCGCGGCGATGTCGTTGAGCGATGTTCCCTCGTAGCCGTGATGGGCGAAGAGACGGAGCGACTCGACGAGTATGGCCTCGCGCGTCGAGGGGGTTGCCGGGGCGGCCATTTGCACCCACGGTAGTGGCACGGCGACCGGCCCGGAAGGTATCCGCCTACCGACCGGTAGGTAGGCTGCTACCGTGCCATCATGACGTCCTTCGCTCTGGCCGTGCTGG
Source organism: Actinomycetota bacterium (assembly GCA_030777325.1). GTDB lineage: Bacteria > Actinomycetota > Acidimicrobiia > Acidimicrobiales > YB1-3. Next base: position 37,353 of record JALYGF010000012.1, read on the forward strand.
TCGGCTTGGCCGTGGCTCAGCTGGCCACCCTCGTGACCACCCTGTACCTCCACCGCACGCTGGCCCATCGGGCCTTGACACTGTCGCCAGGGCTGGTGTGGCCGCTCCGCGTGCTCACCTGGGTCACCACCGGCATCCGCCCCCGGCAGTGGGTGGCCGTGCACCGCAAGCACCACGCCTACACCGACGTGGAAGGCGACCCCCATTCACCGCTGCTCGAGGGCTTCGCCGCCGTGCAGTTCGGCAACGTGGGGATGTACCGCCGGGTGGCCGCGGACAAAGCCGTGGTCAGGCGGTATGCCAGGGACCTGCCCGCCGACCGCTGGGACCGCCTGTTCCTCGACCACGCCATCCCAGGTCTTGCCATCGGGGTGGCATTGCTCGTCCTGTTGCTGGGCTTCTGGCCGGGAGTCCTCGCGGCCGTGGTCCACACGGTGACCTACCTCCTGCTCAATGCGGCGGTGAACGCCGTGGGCCACTACTTCGGCGTGCAGCCCCAGGACAACACGGCCCGCAACAGCCAGCTGCTGGCCTTCGTGACAGCCGGTGAGGGACTGCACAACAACCACCACGCCGCGCCCACGTCGGCGCGCTTCTCGCTCCACCGAGGTGAGGTCGACCTCGGGTGGTGGGTGGTGCGCATGCTCGAGCGCCTGCGCTGGGCAAAGGTGCGCCATCACGAGGTCAAGCTGAAGCAGCCAGTCGCGGCCTAAGGCCAGCGCATCGGAGCCGGATCGGCTGTCGATGCTGAGTACGGTGGGTGGATGGACATCGTCTCCGCGCTCTTCTGCGAGAAGTTCGACATGCGCCAGGTGCCGGGACCGGCAACCCGCATCGATCTCTCCGGCGTGATGTTCTCCACGCCGGCACCGAGCAATCCCCCGGTCACCATCACCCCTCACCTCGTGGTGCTGGTCCGCTGCCGTCCCGAAGAGAAGGGCAGCGCTGTCCTCGAGGTGGTCTTCACCGACGAAGACGGCAAGGAGGTCGCCCGCAACGTGTCGCCCTTCACGGTGGAGCCGGGGAAGTTCACCTACCGGCTGGTTCGCGGCGAGCTGACCTACGAGGCGCTCGCCACCGTCGAGGCACACTGCAGGGTCGACCAGGGGCAGACCATCGTCGTCCCCCTCACCCTCCTTCCTCCAGTCCAGAGCTGATGCCCTTCGCAGCCGCCCTCTCGCAGCACCCCATCACCGCTCAGGCCGTGGGCGAGACCGCCGGCCAGGTCCTGGAGGAGCTGGGGCCGGCACCCGACCTTGCCCTTCTCTTCGTGACGCCTCCTCACGCTGGAGCCCTGGAGGACGCCGGCGCGGCCGTGGCCGCTGCATTGCAGCCGAAGACTCTGCTCGGATGCGCCGCCGTCTCGGTGGTAGGTACGGGCCGCGAGGTCGAGGAGGACCCCGCCGTCAGCCTGTGGGCCGGGCGGTTCGGGCCGGTGGTGCCGGTGCGCCTCGAGGCCGAGGGCGCCGGCCCGGCAGTGGACATCGCGGGATGGCCGGGTGAACTCGACTTCGAGCCCCAGGCCCTCGTGCTCGTCGCCGACCCGTTCTCCTTTCCGGTGGAGGCGTTCTACCGAGAGCTCGAGCGACGTCACGGCCCGCTTCCGGTAATAGGTGGAAACGCCTCTGCCGCCCGAGGTCCCGGTGGGAACCGCCTGGTCCTCGGAAGCCGTGGGTTCAGCTCAGGAGCGGTCGGCGCCTTCATCGGCCCTGGTGTGGAGGTGGAGACCGTGGTCTCGCAGGGTTGCCGGCCCATCGGCCAGCCGTACGTGGTGACCAGAGCCGAGGGCAATGTCGTCCACGAGCTTGGGGGTGAGCCGGCCCTGGAGCGGTTGATTCACATGGCAAACTCCGGGATGCCCGAGCAGGACGTGGCCCTGATCAATCGGGGCCTGCACGTCGGGCAGGTCATCGACGAGCACAAGCTCGACTTCGAGCGGGGTGACTTCCTCGTGCGCAACGTGGTCGGCGCCGACCAGGAAGCGGGCGCCATCGCCGTGAACGACGTGGTGGAGGTGGGCACCACCGTGCAGTTCCACGTGCGCGACGCCACCACGGCCGACGAGGATCTGCGCCACCTGCTGGGGACGCGGGAAGCCGACGGTGCTCTCCTCTTCACCTGCAACGGCCGCGGCGTGCGCCTGTTCGGGCGGCCCGACCACGACGCTTCGGTGATGGAGGATGCGGTCGGGGCTCCGACGGGAGGATTCTTCGCCGCCGGGGAATTCGGTCCGGTGGGAGGCCGCAACTTCGTCCACGGCTTCACGGCCTCCGTCGCCCTGCTGCGGGAACGCGAGGCGACCGGGTGAGCATTCCCACCCCGGCGAATAGGGTGAGCGCGTGACCGACGCGGGTAGGCTGCGGCAGCTGTTCACCGAGCACGGACAGAGCCCGTGGATCGACAATCTGACTCGGCCGATGATCGCCGAGGGCGGCCTGCAGGCGCTCGTGGACCGGGGAATCCGCGGCGTCACCTCCAACCCGACGATCTTCCAGAAGGCCATCTCGGCCGGCCCCTATTACGAGGAGCAGTTCGCCTCTCTCATTCGCTCCCACACCGTCCAGGACGCCTACTGGGGCCTCGTCATGCGCGACATCGTCGACGCCCTCGACGTCCTTCGGCCGCTGTACGACGTCAGCGGTGGGGGCGACGGCTTCGTCTCCCTCGAGGTGTCCCCGGCCATAGCAACCGACGTTGGCGCCACGGTGGAGGCGGCCCGTTGGCTTCACGGCACAATCGACCGCCCGAACCTGTTGGTGAAGATCCCGGCTACGGCCCAGGGTGTCACCGCCGTTCGCCAGACGGTGGCCGAGGGCCGGAGCACCAACGTGACCCTGATCTTCGGGCTGGACCGCTACGCCGAGGTCATAGAGGCGTACCTCTCCGGGCTGGAGGACTTCCTCGCCGGCGCCAGTAATGGTGCCACGGCCGACGTGTCGAGAATCCACGGCGTGGCGTCGTTCTTCGTCAGCCGGGTCGACACCGAGGTCGACCGGCGCCTCGAGGCCATTGCCACCGCCGCCGGACCCGAGGCTCCCGTCTCGGGGGCCGCTCTGGCCTTGCGGGGCAAGGTCGCGGTGGCCCAGGCCAAAGCCGCGTACCAGCTCTTCACCGAGGCCTTCGCCGGTCCCCGGTGGGAAGCCCTGCAGGCCGCCGGCGCCCGCGTGCAGCGGCCCCTCTGGGCGTCCACGTCCATCAAGAATCCGGCCTATCCGGAGCTGCTTTACGTGGACAACCTGATCGGGCCGGACACGGTCAACACCATGCCCGACGCCACTGTGGACGCCTTCGACGACCACGGGACACTCGCCCGGACGATCGACTCGGGGATCGACGAGGCCCGGGCCACCCTGGCCCGGCTGGCCGAGGTGGGCGTCGACATCGCCGACGTGGCCACGGTGCTCGCGGACCAGGGGGTGGCGTCGTTCCTGGCATCCTTCGACGGCCTCATGGCCGCCCTCACCGAGAAGGCGTCCAGCTTGCTTGGCCCCTCCCACGCCGCGACCACGTCGTGATGTCGACGTGAGCGGGACGTAGAAGGACGTGACCACCACCGACTCCCTGCTCGAGCGCCTCCTCGCCGCCGATGCCGGGCTCTGGCCCGAGGGCAACGTGGCACCCTCCCGCCTCGGGTGGCTGGAGGTCCCCAGGCGGATGAGGGGCGAGGCCGACGACCTCCGCCAGTGGGCCTCCACCATCGACGCCTCGACCGTCGTGCTCCTCGGGATGGGCGGCTCCTCCCTGGGGCCCGAGGTCCTCCGGGCGGCCGCGGGGACGGACCGCCTGGTGGTGCTCGACACCACCGAGCCGGAGACCGTTGCCTCGGTGGACCTGGACGACGCCTTCTTCCTCGTGTCGTCCAAGTCGGGAACCACCTTCGAGGTCAAGGCCCTGCTCGCCTACTGCTGGGAGCGGGTGGCGGACCCTAGCCGGTACGCCGCCATAACCGATCCGGGAACCCCCCTGGCCGACCTGGCCAAGGCGACGGACTTCAACCGCCTCTTCCTCAACCCCGCCGACATCGGAGGCCGCTACTCGGTCCTCTCCTACTTCGGCTTGGTGCCGGCAGCTCTGTGCGGCTTGGACGTGGGCGCCCTCTGCCAGTCGGCCATCGACGCCGACCGAGAAGAGGCCGTGAAGCTCGGGGTGGAGATGGGAGAGGCGGCGTTGGAGGGCCGGGACAAGGTGACCGTGGTCGTGTCGGAGCGGTACGCGGCCTTCGGGCTCTGGGTGGAGCAGCTCATCGCCGAGTCCACCGGCAAGCAGGGCAAGGGTTGCGTCCCTGTGCCGACCACCGAGCCAGAGGACGGTCCCGACCGCCATGTGGTCACGCTCGACATGGGCGATCCGATCGAACTCGGTGCAGAGTTCCTCCGGTGGGAGCTGGCGACGGCGAGCGCGGGCCACGTGCTCGGGATCGACCCGTTCGACCAGCCGGACGTGGCCGAGTCCAAGGCCAACGTGGCCAAGGTCCTGAGGGACCTGCCCCTGCCCGACGTGATCAGCCACGACCCGGCCACGGTGAGCGAGTGGGTGGGGGAACGAGCGAAGCCCGGCGACTACCTGTCGATCCAGGCCTACCTGCCCTATGGACAGGACGACGCCTTGGAGCGCGCCCGGCGGTCACTGCGGGACAGGTTGGGCGGCATGGCCGTCACCGCCGGCTACGGCCCCCGCTTCCTCCACTCTACAGGCCAGCTCCACAAGGGAGGGCCCAACACGGTGCTGGCCCTTCAGGTGGTGCGCCGCACTAGTCCCCCGTCGGTTCCCATCCCCTGGTTCAAGTACGACTTCAACACGATGATCGCGGGTCAGGCGCTCGGTGACTACCGGACCCTGCACGACCACGAACGCCGGGTCATGCGGGTGTCCGTCGACGAGATCGAGGAGCTCGGCTAGTGCAGCTCGCCATGGTCGGGCTGGGACGCATGGGGGCGAGCATGGCCCGCCGGCTCGTCGCCAGGGGCCATGAAGTCGTGGTCTACGACGTCGACCCGGCGCGGGCGAAGGCCGAGGCCGAAGGGGGCGCCACTCCGGCCACCAGCCTGGAGGACCTGGTGGCCAAGCTCCAGGCTCCCCGTGCGATCTGGGTGATGGTGCCGTCCGGTGAGGCGACGAGGACCACGCTGGCCAAGCTGGCCGCCGTCCTCGAGCCGGGGGACATCGTCGTCGACGGTGGCAACTCCAACCACCACGACTCCAAGCGGGTGTGGGAGGACCTCGCCCAGCAGGGCATCCAGTTCATCGACGCCGGCGTGTCGGGCGGAGTCTGGGGCGAGAAGGACGGCTACTGCCTCATGGTGGGCGGGGAGGACGACCCGGTACGCAAGCTCGAGCCGGCGTTCGTCGACCTGGCCACGTCCGACGGCTACGCCCACGTGGGACCGCCAGGCGCCGGGCACTACACCAAGATGGTGCACAACGGCATCGAGTACGGACTGCTCCAGGCCTATGCCGAGGGTTTCGCCCTCTTGGAGGCGGCCACCGAGCTCGACCTGGACCTGCACCAGCTGGCGGTCCTGTGGAACCACGGGTCCGTCGTGCGGTCCTGGCTGCTGGAGCTGGCCGAGAAGGCGCTTGCCGACCCGGAGGAGTTCGCCTCCATACGCGGGTACGTGGAGGACTCGGGCGAGGGACGCTGGACGGTGGAGGAGGCGGTGAGCCGGGCAGTGCCGGCGCCGGTGATCACCGCCTCGTTGTTCGAGCGCTTCTCCTCCCGCGACGACGAGCGCTTCGGGGCGCGGGTGATCGCAGCGCTCAGGAACCAGTTCGGTGGCCACCGGGTGCACTCGGCTGCGCCCGGCGACCCGGCTTCGGACGACGACGCCTCGGGCGACCCGGCCACGGGCGCCCGGTCCTGACGCGCCGCCCTCCCTCAGCAACCCGTGACCGAGCCGAACCCCCTCTTCCAGGACCTCGACAGCGAACGGCGCGCGCCCCCGTGCGTGCTGGTGGTCTTCGGCGCCTCGGGGGACCTGACCAAGCGCAAGCTGATCCCCGCCCTGGAGGCTCTGGCCGCCAACCGCCTTCTGTCCTCCGCTTTCGTCCTGGTGGGAGTGGCCCGGACCGAGATGAGCGACGAGGATTTTCGCCAGCTCGCCCTCGACGCCGTGAAGAAGCCCAGCTCGGCGTGGCAGGACCTGGTCAGTGGCTTCCGATACGTCTCCGGCGGCTACGACGAGCCGGCCACCTACCGGGAGCTGGGCCGGGTTCTCGACGCCGTCGACGCAGAGCGGGGAACGGCCGGCAACCGCCTGTACTACCTGGCCACCGTCCCCGAGGTCTTCGCCGGTGTGGCCCATTACCTCGCCGACCTCGGCCTCCCCCGCCCTCTGTCGGAGGACGCCTTCGTGAGGATCGTGGTGGAGAAGCCCTACGGCCGGGACCTGGAGAGCGCAGCCCGGCTCGACGCCGCCATCCTGGAGGGTTTTGCCGAGGAGCAAGTGTACCGCATCGACCACTACCTGGGGAAGGAGACGGTCCAGAACGTCCTGGCCCTGCGCTTTGCCAACTCCATCTTCGAGCCAATCTGGAATCGTCGCTACGTCAGCCACGTCCAGATCACCGTGTCCGAGTCCCTCGGAGTCGGCAATCGCGGTGGCTTCTACGAGGGCGCCGGAGCCCTGCGTGACATCGTCCAGAACCACGTTCTGCAAGTGCTTGCCCTCACCGCCATGGAGCCACCGGCCACCGTGGACGCTCGCGGCATCCGTGACGAGAAGGTCAAGGCCCTGCGCGCCGTCGACATCCTGAGCCCCGAGGAGGTGGCCGACAACGTCGTCCCCGCCCAGTACTTGCGGGGCTGGGTGGAAGGCGAGGAAGTCCCCGGTTACACAGAGGAGCCGGGTGTCTCGCCTGACAGCCGCACGGAGACCTACGTGGCCATGCGCCTGCGTGTCGACAACTGGAGGTGGGCCGGCGTGCCCTTCTACGTCCGCACCGGCAAGCGGCTCCCCAAACGGATGACCGAGGTGGCCATGGAGTTCCAGCGGGCGCCGCACCTTCCCTTCGGAGCCCATCAGACACGGGGTCTCGGCTCCAACGCCCTGGTACTGCGAATCCAGCCCGACGAGGGCATCACGCTGCGATTCGGCGCCAAGGTTCCCGGACAGGTCCTCCGGGTGCGGACGGTGTCCATGGACTTCTCCTACGAGGCCGCCTTCCTGGAGCAGGCGCCCGACGCCTACGAACGGCTCCTGCTCGACGCCATGCTCGGTGACCCCACCCTGTTCATCCGGTCCGACGAGGTGGAGCAGTCGTGGCGCATCGTGGAGCCCATCCTGAAGGTCTGGGGCGAAGCGGGCCGGGCGCCCCTGGCCGGCTACGTCGCAGGGACATGGGGCCCAGAAGCGGCCGACCGCCTACTCGAGCAGGACGGGCACTCATGGCGCAGCCCTTAGGCCGGCCTGTCGAGTCCGGGGGGGCGCAGCCCCTCGACCCGGTGGACGCCGGACCGACCGAGCTGGGCGCCTGGCGAGGCGAGGGTGTCGGCGTGGGCCAGATCCTCGAGGCTCTGGGCGAGCTGCGGCGGGGCGAGCCCCGGGCCGCCACCCGCACCAGCGTGGTCAACCTGGTGATGGTGGCAGACGACGAGGAGGAGGCAGAACGGGCCTGCTCGGCGATGCACCGGCTGGAGACCGGCCACCCCGGTCGGACCATCGTCCTCGTTCGTGAGGACGAGGAGGCGGCGCCGAGGCTGGATGCCGAGGTCAGCCTGCACGGCGCCGCGGCCGGCGGCCATGCCGTGTGGTCGGAGGACGTCCGCCTGCGTGTCAGAGGTGCGCTCGGCGAGCACCTGTACTCCCTCGTCGAGCCGCTCACGCTTCCCGACGTTCCCGTGGTGGTGTGGTTCCTCACCCCCCTCCCCCGGCCGTCCGACCCGGTGCTGGCAGCGGCCGGCTTCGTCGTCGTGGACACCAAGGACGCCGCCGACGACGGGTCGTTGTCCCGCATCACGGCCCTTGCCGAGACCCACCACGTCATGGACCTGTCGTGGATCCGCCTGCAGCCGTGGCGCGAGCTGATCGGCAACCTGTTCGAGGTGAAGCCGTTCCGGCCCTTCCTGGACGGCATCAGTGCGGTGACCATCCAGGGCAAGGCCGGCCCCCGCCAGCTGATGGCGGGATGGCTCTCGTCCCGGCTCGGCCTGCCCCCCACGGCCTTCACTCTGTCGGATGCCCGCCACCTGGTCGTCCGCCTGAGCTGTGAGCATGAGGGGACGAGTGGCACCTTCACCGTGGACCGCGTGGCCGGGCAACGCCTGGTGCGCTCGAAGGCCGAGGTCGAGGGAATGGCTCCCTATGAGGACCGCCTGGTCCTCCATGACGATTCCCTTCCCTGGTCCCTCGGCAAGGCCCTGGCCCGCCTGGAGCCACACCCTTCCTATGGGCCGACGCTGCGGTCCGCCGTAACCTTCGCCTCGTGACCCGAGCAGGTGGGCCGTGAACGGCGAGCTGTTCGTCGTTGACGACGTGCCGGGCGCCTTTGCCGAGCGGGTGGTGCAGGCCTTCCGCGAGCGCCCGGACGAGGAGTTCTCCCTCGTCCTGTCGGGCGGCGAGACGGCCCGCCGCTGCTACCAGCGACTGGCCGCCGACGCCGGCGACCGCATCGACTGGTGGCTGGTGGACGTGTACTGGGGCGACGAGCGCTGCGTGCCGCCCGACGACCCGCAGTCCAACCAGCGCCTGGTGCGCGAAGCCCTGCTCGAACAGGTGGGGGCGGCCAACTCGGTGCACCCCATGCGCTGCGAGGAGGGCGCCGACCCCTACCAGCTGCGGGTGGGCGAGGTGGGCCGCTTCGACGTGGTCCACCTCGGCCTCGGCCCCGACGGGCACACTGCGTCGCTCTTCCCCGGCTCACCCGCCCTCGACGCCGATCCCGGACGCCTGGTCGTCATGAACGAGGACCCGACCGGGAACAACCCCCTGCTCCGCATGACCCTGACCTACTCGGGGATAGCTCGGGGCCGCCTGGTGCTCTTCACCGTGTCCGGGGAGGACAAGCAGCCCGCCATGCAGCGCATCGCCGACGGCGAGGACCTTCCTGCTGCACGGGTCCAGGCCGACCGCGTGCTCTGGCTCGTGGACCCGGCCGCCGCCCCCCGCTGACACTGCCTACCGGCCTGGCACCGGAGCGACCCGGCGGTCGACGGCACGGGTCCACGCCGATGTCACAGGCCGGCCCTAGCCTTGCTCAGGTGATGCGGTCGTGAGCCTGCCCCTACCGAGGTCCCTCTCACCGTCGAAGGTCGCTTCCTTCAAGGACTGCGCCCTGGCTTTCCGTTACTCGGTGATCGACCATCTCCCGGAGCCTCCCTCGGCGCCGGCGTCGAAGGGCACGTTGGTGCACCGGGCTCTCGAGCGCCTCTTCTCCCAGGTCCCAGCCGGCCGGAGGACGCCCAGCGCGGCCATGCACCAGCTCGACCTGGCATGGAGCGACCTTCGCCTCCACTCCGAGTTCGCCGGTCTTGCCCTGGACGATGAGGCCGAGGACGAGTTCCGTACCGATGCCGGCCGCCTGGTGGCCAACTACTTCGAGCTCGAGGACCCCAATAAGGTCCGCGCCGTGGGCATCGAGCTCATGCTCGAGGCCAACCTCGGGGCCATGCGCCTGCGCGGCGTGATCGACCGTCTCGAGCTCGATCCCGACGGCGAGCTGGTCGTCACCGACTACAAGACAGGAAGGGCACCCGGCGTCGCCTTCGAGAACAGCCGGCTGGGCGGCGTGCAGTTCTACGCCTTCCTCTGCGAGCAGGCGCTCGGACGACGACCCGCTCGGATCCAGCTGCTCCATCTGGCCGAGCCCCTGGCGATCGTGAGCGTCCCCACGCTCCAGTCGATCCGGGGGCTAGTGGGCCGGGCCTCCGCCGTGTGGTCGGCCGTGGAGCGGGCGTGCGCCACCGAGGACTTCCGCCCCAGGCCCTCCCGCCTCTGCGACTGGTGCGCCTTCCAGGCGTACTGTCCGGCCTTCGGCGACGAGCCGGTCCCGGCAGCTGCCACCGTCACCTCCCCCTCAGTGCTCTGACCGGGTGGTGACGGGCGGCATGGCCGATCCTGTACACCGGGCGCGGGAGCTCGTCGGCCGCTTCGACGACGCCGTCGAGGGAGTCTTCGAGGGATGGCGGGGGAACCCGGCCGTCGACCGGATCTTCTACGGGGCGTCCGCCCTCGGGGACCACAGTCTGATATGGCTGATCCTCGGGGCGCTGCGAGGGCTGCGGTCCGATCACCACTGGAAGGCGGCCGTTCGCCTCGGTGCGGGGATGGGGATCGAGTCGGCGCTCGTCAACCTGGGCGTCAAGTCGCTGTTCCGTCGCAGCCGCCCCAAGCCGGCAGTGAGCCGACCGCTGAACATCCGCCAGCCGCGGACCAGTTCCTTCCCGAGCGGTCACGCCACCTCGGCTTTCGTCGGCGCTGCGCTCCTGGCCGAGGACGACCCGCTGTGGCCCCTGTACTACGCCGTTGCCGTCGTGGTGGCCACCAGCCGCGTGTACGTAGGCATCCACCACGCCTCCGACGTGCTGGCCGGGGTGGCGGTCGGTATCCCGCTCGGTCGGCTGGGTCGCCGCCTGGCCCCCCTGTCGCCGCCCCGAGGGTGAAACCTATGGGCAGGGGCCGAGGTCGTAGAGAAGGAGGCGAAGCTAGTCTCTGGCCATCGATGCCGGTGCCACGGCGCGGAAGGGAGCACTGTCGGTGATCAAGTCGGCGATCACGTCTCGAAGATGGGTTGCCCTGCCGGTGGCCGCCGCCCTTCTCCTCACAGGCTGCGGGTCCTTCCTGGGCACCTCCGGCGAAGACTACGTCTCCGATGAAGCGGCCGCCTCGGGTGGCTCCTCGACGACGCTGCCGGTTACCACGTCCCCGCCGTTGCCGCCCGCGCCAACGCCGCCTGCCCCCACCGCGGGCCAGCCGGCGTTGGCAGCCGTCAGCCCGGCGTCGTTGGCCTCTCCTCAGGCTCTCGAGCAGCGGCTGGCCGACCTTCGCTTCGACGTCACCCCCGACGGCGTGATGGACGACAACACTCGCCAGGCCCTGATCGCCTTCCAGAAGCTGAGCGGGCTGCCCAGGACCGGCAAGTCCGATCCCGCCGTGGTCGACGCCCTGGCGTCCGCCACGCTGCCTTCACCTTTGAAGCCGGACGGTGGCCCCACCAGGGTTGAGATCGACCTCGGCCGCCAGGTCCTGTTCCTCTACCTCAACGGAACCCTGCACAAGGTCCTGCCCATCTCCAGCGGCACGGGGAAGCGCTACTGCGACGAGGGCAAGTGCGGCATTGCCACCACCCCGAAGGGAACGTTCCGGATCGAGCGACGCATCAACGGCTGGCGCAAGAGCGACTTGGGGCGGCTGTACAACCCCCTGTACTTCACCGGCGGCATCGCCATTCACGGCTTCCCTTCGGTCCCGCCCACCCCCGCGTCCCACGGCTGCGTCCGCATCCCCATGGGCTCGGCCGACGCCTTCCCGAAGCTCGTGACCGACGGCACCCCGGTGTTCGTGATTTGACCGAGCTCGGGCGCCGTCGCGGACGGCAAGGAGCCCGGCGGGGAGGCGCCGTCCTCCTGGCCACCGCGGTGGCCTCGCTGGGGGCATGCGGCGGCGGCGAGGAAGACCCCGGCGGGGGCCACGCCACCCTTCAGTTCTCCGGGGCCATCGCAGGCACCCTCGACGACGACCTGGAGGTCACCTGCTACCTGCCGGCGGAGAAGGGGGACAGCTTCCAGGTCCGCATGGACAGCGACAAGGGCAAGGAGGTCGGCGGCAGGGAGCTCACGTCGTTCGACTTCGTCGTTCCCGATTACAGCGGGCCCCGGGCCTACGACCTGGGCACCGACCTCAAGAACCGCAAGTTCGACGGGGAGGGCCTGTTCCTCTTGTTCAAGGACATCGAGAACGCCCCGTTCATCTGGGGCGACGAGCAGGGGTCGAGCGGCACGATCGCCGTCGACGCGTCCGAGCGGTCGGGGCGCATCTCACTGCGCGGATGGGAGAACGGCGACAAGATGCGCGTCGACGTGGACGGCACCTTCCGCTGCGGCGACAGGAAGGAAAAGCCCGAGTCCTCCTGAGGCACGGAGCTCACCGCCCGCTTCAGGGGATGTACAGGCCCATGAAGGTGAGGGTGGCGTACATCGTCATCAGGCCACCCGATACCGCCAGCACCACCCGGTGCACGCGGTCGCTCGTCGCCAGGCTCGCCGCAGCCAGGACGACGGGGAAGCAGGCGAACCCGTAGCGCTCGAGTGACCCCAGCCGCTCCGTGCTCAGCGCCACGACCAGCGTGGCCACGGCGAAAGCGCCGTAGGAGGGCGGCCACCGCGAGCAGACCACCACGACCAGGGCGATCAGCATCAGGGCCCAAGGCAGGTGGGGCACGTTCTTGGTGGCGAATCGGCCCGTCACCAGCTCGCCGGCGGTCTTCACCAGGGTGACGAGCGGGTTGGCGAAACCACCCCGGAACTCGGGCGTCTGTTGTGAGGTGTAGGGCAGCAGGGGATCACCGAAGCGCACGCCCACCCAGACCAGGTAGGTGAGGCAGCCTGCTACGGGGGCTCCCACCGGAACCAGTGCAGCCAGTCGCCTGGGCAGCGGGCCACGGCGCAGCAGCGGGAGGGCCTCGACGGCGGCCGGGATCGACAGCAACACGCCGAGGGGCCGGGCCAGTCCCGACACGTAACCGCCGACGGCCGCCCATCCCCAGTGCCGCCGGCGCAGCGCCATGAAGGTCAAGACGGCCAGGAGGATGGCCAGGGACTCGGTGTAGCCCATCACCAGCACGAACGAGGGCGGCGCCAACGCCAGCATCCAGACCGCCCGTCGGGCCAGTCGCTCGTCGCCCCGCTCGTAGAGCACCAGGCGGTGCAGGCCCGCTGCGGCCAGAAGGGCGAACAGGTTGGCCAGCAGGACCAGGGCGAGGCCCACGTTGGAGAACAGCAGTACGGACAGCCCCCTGCCCAGGGTGGGGAACAACGGGAAGTAGCGCAGGCCGGGACGAGGCAGCGCGGCATACCCCTGCTCGGCGATGTCGCGGAACCAGTCTCCGTCCCACGCCAGGAGCCCCTCCCGTACTCGCCGAGCGGAGGACTCGAGCGGCCGGTACCTGCTCTGCAGCGGGTGGGATGCGGCCAGGGCGGCCAGTACCAACAGCCGGGCCGTGAGCCAGGACGGAACGGCCGCCACGACGTCGTGGACGAACGGTCGTCCGGAGCCTTGGCCCGAGCCATGGGGGCCGGACGTTTGCCGCTGCCCAGAGTGCCTGTAAGGGGAGGAGCGCCACCGCCCGAGGCGGGTGCTCACCCGATCGGTCCGTGCCTCAGGGAGATGTGGGCGAGGACGCGGCGCCGACCTTGTCCTCCACCTCCCGCTCCTCGTGGTAAGCAGCCTCGACGTTCACGGTCCACGTGTCGTGATCGGCGCCGAAGATGTTCTCCACCGAGAGCATGGCGGTGTACATCGAGTGGTCCTGGTTGTTGTACTTGTGCATCCCGTTGCGCCCAACGGGATACACGTTGGGAGCGTTGGCCTCGAGCCACTGGCGCATGATCCTCAAGTTGTCCTTGTAGGTGGCGTCGTACATGGGGTACGCCTTCGGCATACGCACCACGTAGCCGGCCTCCACCTTCGAGGGGTCGGCCAGCAGTCCGAGTTGCACGAGCTCCCTCTTGCCCTGCTCCACGAGATCGTCGTCGGGCATGGACCACACCTCGTCTCCCTCGAAGACGAAGAACTCGAGGCCAAGGCAGGTGCGTCCTTCCTTCACCAGGTAGGGCGACCAGGCACCGAAGTTCTGGATGCGCCCCACCTTCACCTCGGGCGAGTGGATGTAGATCCAGTTGTCGGGGAAGCCGGCCTCCTCGGGCACGACCAGGGCCACGGTGAGGAAATCCCTGTATGTGAGCCCGTTGGCTGCGGCGAGCACCTCGGGCGGCGGGGGTGGGTCCATGACCCGGAGAAGGTCGCGGAAGGGCATGGAGGAGATGACGTGACTGGCCGGGTAGCGGCTCGGCACCCCGTCGACGTCGGCCGTGACCGCCACGGCCTTGCCTCCCTCGTGGTGCACCGCCGTGACGGGGGCGCCGAAGACCACCTTGCAGCCGGCCGCCGTCACAAGCTCCGTCGCTCGCTCCCACATCATTCCCGGGCCGTACTTCGGGTAGCGGAACTCCTCGATGAGGCTCGTGATCTCCTTCTGGTTGCGCTTGGGCATCACCGCGTTCATCACGGCCTTGAACAGCGACAGGTTCTTGATGCGCTGGGCGGCCCAGTCGGCCTGGATGGTGGTGGCCGGGACGCCCCAGAGCTTCTCGGTGTAGGTCTTGAAGAAGATGCGGTAGAGGCGGGCCCCGAACTTGGCGGTCACCCAACCCTCGAAGTTGGTCTGGTCCTTCGGGGGACGGATACGGGCCCAGGCGTAGGACGCCATGCACAGGACGGCCTCCAGCACGCCCAGCCCCCTGAGGGCGTTCATGGCCTTGAGGGGGTAGTCGAAGAACTTGTTGTTGTAGTAGATGCGCGACATCCGCGGCCGGAGCAGGAAGTCGTCCTCACCCAGGATCTCCATCCAGAGGTCCTCCACCGGCTTCACCTTGGTGAAGAAGCGGTGCCCGCCGATGTCGAAGCGCCAACCGTCGCGTTCGGCGGTACGGCTGATCCCGCCGACAACGGTATCGGCCTCCAGGATGGTGGCGACGTTGCCCCGTTTGGTGAGCTGGTAGGCGGCCGTCAGCCCGGCCGGCCCCGCGCCGATGATCACGACCTCGGGAGCCTGGGAGGGCGGGTTCGGGTCAGGCACGGGATCGGGGAGGTCGGTCACTGTCACCTCGGTGAGCTCGGAGTGGGAATCACGAGTGGTTCCCGGGGCCCACCGGATGTTAGCGAACCAGGCCGGAATCGGACGAGACCGGGATGCTCCCAGTAGCGCAGCTGCACCCGGACCAGCCTGTTCGCCAGTGGCCGCTCCACCTCCAAGGCCTCGATGACGGCCTCGCACTTGGCGTCGAAGGTGCGGTAGCCGGGAGACCAAACCATCCAGACGTCATTGGGCCCCGCCCGCTCCAGCACCGCCTCGGCGAACAGGCGCGCCTCGGCCTCACGGTTCGTCTCCTCGTAGTCGACCCACTCGACGCGCTCGGGCCGGAGCCCGCGGGGGAACGTCACCTGCACGAACTGGTCGGGCAGGTACCGGCTCACGGACGGCCCGAGCTGATCGGGACAGTAGGCCACCACGTCACCCGGCGATCCCCGCTCCTTGATGGCCGTGGACACCTGCCGAGCGGTCGTGCGGCGGTGCAGCGACGTGCTGGCGCCGGTCCACAGCCCGAGCACGGCAATCACGGCGAGGACCCACCGGCGGACCTTGGGGTCGGCCAGTGCATCGGTGCCCAGCGCGGCCAGGAGGACGAAGGGGGGTACGGCCATTGCGGCGTAGCGGGCGGCGAAGGCCGCTCCGGTGAGGATCCCGACAACCACACCGATGAGCACAGGGCCCACCGCCGCCAGCGCCAGGGCTCGGCCCCGCGGCCGGGTGCGCACGTCCACCTCCAGGTGGCGTCCGTCGAGGGGACGGGCGAAGAGGCCGAGGCAGGCCAGCCCGATGAGGAACAGCGCTGAGATGGCCGCAAACGCCCCTCTGCCGCCACCGAACTCCTGGATGACGTCGACGACGGCCTCGAACGAAGGTCTCCGCGCCCAGGGCGTGCCCGTGTGGCGCAACTGGAAAAGGAATGACGGCAGCCAGGGCATGAACAGAAGGACGCCTCCGGCCATGGCGCCAAGCGCACGCCGGGCCGAAACCGGGTCGGCTCCCCGCAGAGCGCGGTGAGCGAGAAGGACGCCCACTACAGCCAGGAGGTACATGGTCCAGTAGTGGCTGAGCAGGAGCAGAGCCGTGACGAGGGCGACGGCAGCCAGCCTCGTCTTTGAGCCCGGTCGCTCGAGGGCCCGGCAAAGCGCCAGGTACCCGAGAACGCATTCCAGCATGACGAGGGCGTACATGCGCGCCTCGGTGGCGAAGCGGATGGCGAAGGGCGACGCCGCGAGGAGGACGACCGCCGCCCATGCCGTGGTCCGGTTGCCGGCCCGCCGGCCGGCGAACCACATGGGAACCAGCGTGGCGACCGACAGCACGGCGGAGAAGGCCCGCACGGCCACGTCACCCGTTCCGAAGAGGCGCATCCAGCCGTGTAGGAGGAAGTAGTACAGCGGTGGCGAGCCGTCGTGACGAAGAGCCTCCGGGATGGACCCGAGCGGCAGCCGGGCTATGTTGACCGACAGGGCCTCGTCGAGCCATAGAGCCACCGGAGTCCAGCACCGCAGAGCGATCCCGACTGCTATCAGGAGGGCGACTGCCGCCCCGAGCCACTTGGGTCGGGAAGCGACGCCGGAGCCCGCCTCGGTTTCCGGCTGAACGGTGCTGCCTTCGCTGAGCCCGCTCGCAGGGGTGTGGGCGGGCACGGTCGTGGTGTCGACCATGGAGGAGGCTGAACCGGGATGAGGCTGCAGGATCGGGTCAGCGCCGCCGTGGCGACGGGCTCGGAGGAACGCCACGTTGAGGCCAGAGGCTACCGCCCAGGCGTCCGGGTAGTGAGTCAGTTTGAACCTGGCCTTAGCAAGGCGAGCACTTAGAGCGCGAGACAAGCGAGACACCGTGAGACAAAACGGACATCAGCGGACACCAGCGGCACGAAAGGCAACGGATAAAATGGGACGCCCGCCGCTGAGAGTGCTTCACATCTGTAGTCGCTGGGTCTACAGTGCTATCGCACAAGGCCCCTTCCCCAAGGACATCCAGACATGACACAGAGGCGGTCACGCCCGGCCGACCTGAATCGTCGCGCCGCGGCTGTTGTGGCTGAGGCGACCGGTCAGGCGCCCGATCCGGACCAGGGCAAGAACCCACACGCCGTCGCTCTTGGGAAGCTGGGTGGAACCAAGGGTGGCCCAGCGCGTGCCGAAAAGCTTTCAGCCAGTCGTCGCCGCGAGATAGCTCGCAAGGCGGCCGCCGCCCGGTGGAATTCGGTGGAGAAGATTTCGCGTTAGACAGTTCGCGGGGCCGGTGGGTCTCGAACCCACAACCTGTCCCTTCGTAAGGGGGACGCTCTATCCCAATTGAGCTACGGCCCCGTTTGGGGAGCGGACCGGGGTCGCATCCCCGGTCCGCTCCGCGTTCTAGCACGTTGATCCGGCCTATCGGTGGACCATGACCGGTCAAGCATCCTCCGGCGTTCACTCACGCTGCGCCTCTTCAAAGTCCTGTCGCAAAATGAACCGGTCCAGCAACGGAACAGCTAGTGAGTACCGGCCATGCCGGTTCTTGTAAACCAAACCCTTGTCATTCAATGCCACAAGTATTTGGTTCGCGTGGCTAGGGCTGAAACCCTTCTTCAGTAGTCGCTTCGAAGTCGCGACAATGTCTTGGATTGTTACCTCCCCCCCAGAACGGTCAAGTGCTTGGGCGAACACCCACAGCAACTCACGCTGACGATCCGAGCAGTTACCCCATCGACCAGCAAAGAAGTCTTGGTCTAGTTTCTGAGTAATTGACACTACTGGCACCGCGCTTGGAGGGCGGGCCGCTCTAATATCCCGTAGAAAGACGTCATAGACTTCCCGACAGATAAACTGGAGAAAGTAAGGATAGCCAGCCGATTCGTAAATGATCGCTTCTACTGACTCTGGATGGAAGGACACAGGCGAGTTGCTTTTCTCAATGGGAACAGTGATTGCCTCGCGGCTGTCATCCTCTCCGAGCTTGCTCAGGTGAATGACCTGGAACATCCTCTCCGAGTAGGTACGAGCCTCCACCAGTTTGGGGATCAAGGTAGGCAACCCGGTCAGCACAAGCATGAACGGAATATTCTTCTTCTGTAGGGATTGGAATACATCAAGAAGGATCGACAACGGGAATTCGTCTCTTTGCCGGTTGTCAGACAAATTTTGGGCTTCATCGTACGCGAAGATGATGCCTCGGGATGATTGGTCGTTGTCACATATGAACTTCCAGGCCAGCTCTAGTACGTTTTTGAGCTTATCCTCGACTAAGCCCGGCGTTGACCTATACATTGCCTCTAGTGCGGCGAAGTCCAAGGTTTGAATAAACCACTCAGTGCCAGCGGCAAATCCGATCCTTGTTTGTTCGTCTGCGTGGATCACGAGTGTGGAAGTGACAACTGAGAGGTCGGCCAAGAGGCGGATGGCTAGGCGTTCTTCGTTGACGCTCACCGCCTCCGACATGTCTGCTCCGACCCATAACCACCCACTCTTCTGCGCGATTGGCTTGAACGTCTCCAGCAGGACCGTCTTGCCGACGCCTCGGAGCCCGGTAAGCACAACATTCTTGAGGATGGTCGTCTGCTTGAGCAGCTCGCGGAACTCTTCTTGCTCCGGGTTACGTCCCGCGAGGTACGGCGGCATGTGGCCGGCTCCCGGCTTGAAAGGGTTGCCGACATCTTCAAGGTTCATGTGGAGCTGCTCGGTGTTCGCCATCTTGCCTATCCTTTAGCTCGACACCTAAATTTAGCAAGCAACCTAAAAAGATGTCAAGACGGCTTGCTCTTGCCTTAAGCAGTCAAGCATACTAGTCAGTATGAACAGGCTTTCCACCGAGCGCAGGGCCCAAGTCCTTGCCTGTCTCGTGGAGGGCATGAGCATCCGAGGCACCGTCCGCGTGACCGGTGCTGCCAAGAACACCGTGACGAACCTCCTAGTCGACCTTGGCCGAGCCGCCAGCGAGTACCAAGACGCCGCCCTGACCAACCTCAGCACCCGCCGAATCGAGTGCGACGAAATCTGGTCCTTCTGCCACTCCAAGCAGAAGAACGTCAGTCCCGAGCACGAGGGCGAGTTCGGCTACGGCGACGTGTGGACCTGGACAGCCATCGACGCCGACTCCAAGCTCGTCCCCTCTTGGCTCGTGGGCGAGCGCACCGTCGAAGACGCCTACCTGTTCATATCCGACCTCAAGTCCCGGCTCAAGCACCGGGTGCACATGACCACGGACGGCCACCGGCCCTACCTCACCGTGGTCGAGCCGGTGTTCGGCTCGGACGGGATCGACTTCGCCATGCTCCACAAGCTCTACGGTGCCGACCCCAACGGGGAGCGCACCTACAGTCCCGCCGTCTGCACCGGGTTCGACAAGCGGACGATCTGCGGCGACCCCGACGATGCCCTTGTTTCAACCTCCTACGTGGAGCGCCAGAACCTCACCATGCGGATGAACATGCGCCGCTTCACCCGGTTGACCAACGGGTTCTCCAAGAAGGTTGAGAACCACGCCGCCGCCGTGGCGCTCCACTTCATGCACTACAACTTCGTGAGGAAGCACCAGACGCTCAAGACGACCCCCGCCGTCGCTGCCGGGGTCGAGCGCCATCCGTGGTCGCTCACTCAACTGGTCGAGCGTCTGGAATCAAACTGACCCACTACCGGCGTCCGCGCACGGCTCGACTCACTACGATGCCGGCACTCCCCGTCGAGGTCGTCGGTAATGCCCCAGCGAGATCGGGTTGTCACACCCCCCCGTCATACTCCTGAGGCATGGGAAGACAGCTCGTACTGATAGAGATGCGGCCGCACTGGCGGCTCGACGAAGCCAGCAAGGAGCGAGGCCGGCGGGGGTTGGCTGCGGCCCGCGCCGCCCTGGCCGAGGCCTCTGGCCGGGATGCGGCATGACCCACTGCAACCCTTGACCCCCCGCCCAAACCGTGCTCGGGTTGCCGCCGCCATGGCGGCGGTCGCCGTCCTCGCCGTCCTCGCCGCCTGTGGGAGCGGGTCTGAGGAGGCGTCAGAGCGACGGGCCGAGGCCGGACAGGCCACCGTCACCAAGGTGGTCGACGGCGACACCATTCAGGTCCGGGTGGGGGCCGGGAACGAGAAGGTCCGCCTCATCGGGATCGACACGCCCGAGAAGCACGGACCCGGCGGCCTCCGTGAGTGCTTCGGGGCGGAGGCCACCCGTCGCGCCCAGGACCTCCTCCCTATGGGAACCAAGGTCCGCCTCGTCCGCGACGTCGAGCCGCGGGACCGCTACGGCCGGCTGCTGGCCTACGTGTACCGGATCGCCGACGGGTTGTTCGTGAACCTGACGTTGGCCGCCGAGGGCTACGCCGCCACCCTCGCCTACCCGCCGAACATCGCTCACGCCAAGGAGCTCGATGCCGCAACCCGCGCCGCCCGCGGCGCCGGCAGGGGCCTGTGGCGACAGTGCGGGGGGCCCGACAAGGCACTGTGAAGGGGGTGCCGAGTCGAGCACCACGGTTGTGTCCTCCTACCACCGCCCATCGGAACATGGCTGTACTCGCTGAGCTACCGTCCACGGCGTGACCAGCGTGGCCGAGCGCTTGGGTTACTCCCCGAAGGCCAAGCTCCTGATCGTCAACTGTGACGAGCTCGGTGTCGCTCACGCCGCCAATGTCGGCGTCTACGAAGCGCTGAGAGACGGTCTGGCCACCAGTGCCAGCCTGATGGTGCCCGCACCCTGGGCTCGGGAAGCCGCCGCGCGCTATCGCGGTGAGGACGTCGGCGTCCAGCTCACCCTCAATGCCCAGTGGGAGCTGTACCGCTGGGGACCCATCACCCAGGCCCCCTCCCTCCTCGACGGCGATGGCGGCTTTCCGCGAACCCCCGGTGACGCCTGGGACCACGCCGACCTCGACGAGGTGCGCCGGGAGCTGCGAGCCCAGGTGGAGCGGGCCATCCTCTGGGGGTTCGACGTGAGTCACCTCAACTCGCATCTGGGCACCCTGCAGCAACGGCCGGAGTTCTTCGACGTCTACCTCGAGCTCGCCGTCGACTTCGGCTTGCCGCTGCGCCTGTTCCCGGCGGCCGCCGAGCGCGACATCGGATTCCCCTTCCGCCGCCTGGCTGCCGAGGAGGGGGTGGCGTTCCCCGACAACTTCGTGCTCATTCCGGAATCCGGAGCCCGGAAGGTTCTGGAACGAGCCCTCTTCGAGCTCGAGCCCGGAGTCACCGAGATACAGGCCCGCCCCGGAGTGGACACCCCCGAGCTTCGGGCCTTGGCGCCCGACTGGCCGGGGCGGGTGGATGACCACGACCTGTTGGTCCACGACCACGGCATCCGAGCCCTGGCCGAACGGGCCAAGGTGCGCCTGATCGGCTTTCGGGCCCTTCGAGACGCCATGCGAGGCATCTGACAAGGCCATCCGATAGGAGCCGCGCTCCACGCGTGCAGCCTCGCCCCCGTGGGGGGTGCCATCCGCCATGGCCGTTCGCTTCGTATTCCCCCCATGGCATCTTCCATCTTCTCGAGGGCGGCCATGGCAGCGCTGACCGCGCTGGCCACGGCCGGCTTGGTCGCCTGCAGCGGCGACGGTGACTCCGGCGGCGGCGCGAGCGGCGAGGCCGGGGGCGGCCCGACGGTCGTCATCAAGAACTTCAAGTTCGAGCCCGCAAACCTGAGGGTCGCTCCGGGCGCCAAGGTTACGGTGAAGAACGAGGACGGTGCCGCCCACACGCTCACGGCTGACGACCGCTCCTTCGACACCGGCAACATCGAGGGCAAGGCCCAAAAGGAGATCACCGCCTCGAAGGCGGGTCAGGTCGCCTACAAGTGCGACATCCACCAATACATGACCGGCGTCATCCAGGTAAGCGGCCCGTAACGAACGTATTGGGTGCAGCCCTCCCCGAGGAGCTGCACGGCCTGGTGCGTCAGGACCCGGCTTGTCAGGAGATCCCAGCACCTTGCCTGGGATGAGGCGAGAAAGGACAGAACTTCTTGAACATCGACGAACGAGGGCTCAATGAGCTCATGGTGGAGTCCCAGGACCTCCAGATCGACGCCATGCGAGACATCAAGGCCACGCTCCCCGAGCTGGCCGAGATCCGCGAGGAGCGCCGGGGACAGCCGGTGAACACCGATGAGATCGACCGGTACAACTCCAGCCGCCGCCAGCTGCTTCAGAGGTTCGGTTTCGGAGCCGGAGGCCTCGCCACCCGAGGCCTGTTCGCCGGTGGCATGGGAAGCTTCCTCGCCGGCCTGCTGGCATCGCCAGCCAGTGCCGACAAGCCGCTCGACATCCAGATCCTGCAGACGGCGTCGTCGCTCGAGGTCTTGGCCGTCAGCACCTACGACACGGCCCTCGGACTGCAGTTCATCAAGAGCGGCAACCCGGTCGTCCTCAAGTTCGCCCAGACCACGCGCATGCAGCACGACGAGCACAAGAAGGCGTTCCAGGCTCAGTCCACGACCCTCGGGGGCAAGGAGCAGACCCAGCCCAACCCCAAGTACCAGATGGTCGTGCAGGAGGCGCTACCGACCATCAAGGGTCCCATCGACGTGGTGGGCTTGGCCAAGACGCTGGAGATGGTGGCCACCGAGACCTACCTCATGAACACCACCCAGCTCGAGGACCAGGCTTCGAAGAAGGTGATGGCCAGCGTCATGGGGGTGGAGACCCAGCACGCCGCCACGCTGGCGGCCGTGGAGGCCCTCCTCAAGGGCGGAGCCCCCGAGCTGATCAAGGTCCCCATCGGCGCCGACGTGGCCAAGCTGCCTGCGGCCGCCGGGAGCGTGGCCTTCCCCGAGCCCTTCCTGACCGCCAAGACGGTCGCCGAGCCCGAGTCCGGAGCCGTCAAGTGAGCAAGGAGACAACCAACCCCATGGAAACGAAGTCTGACATCGAGTCATCAAGCGGTCTCAGCCGGCGGCGCTTCCTGGTGGGCACCGGCGTGGCCGCCGGCGCGGTGCTCGCCACCGCCGCCTGCGGGAGCGACAGCGACGAGTCCAGCGGCGGAGAGACCACCACCTCCTCCAAGAGTGGCCAGCAGGGCTCCAGCGGCGATGCTGCGGTGGCGTCACTGGCCGCCGGCCTCGAGGTGCTCGCAGTGAGCACCTACAAGGCAGCCCTGGACGCGGCGAGCGCCGGCAAGCTGGGCGCCGTGCCTCCGGCGGGGGCCACGTTCGTTCAGACCGCGATGGCTCATCACCAGGAGCACCTCGAGGCCTGGAACAAGGTGCTGAAGAGCGCCGGCCAGCCCGAGGTCACCCAGCCCAACGCCAAGCTGAAGCCCACCGTTGACGCCGAGTTCGCCAAGGCGAAGACCTTCGCTGACGCCGCAAAGCTGGCCCTGACGCTAGAGGAGACGGCTGCGGCCACCTACCTCAGCGCCATCCCCCAGCTCAAGGACAAGGCCGCCATCACCCAGGCTGCCTCGATCCAGGCCATCGACGCCAAGCACGTGGCCATCCTGCTGTACGTGCTGGGGATGTACCCCGTGCCGGACACCTTCGCCAAGACGGAGAAGGCGGCCACGGCCTGAGCCATCCCCCGGCATGTGCCGGCATCGGAATCACCGAAGGACCCGCCTTGCGAGGGCGGGTCCTTCTCGTTGCGGGGTTCGATCCGCTTCGACGGGTGGAGGCGGCTCAGGCGTCGGGCAGGAAGCCCCGCACGACGGGCCGGCTGGTGGGGAACACCGAGCCCCCTCCCTCTTCCTCGGTGATGGCCACGGTGGTCACGCCGCCGGTCACGTTGAAGCTCACCACACCGGGGTTCGGGCCCAGCACCCCGAGCGAGACGTTGCGGGTGCCCACCAAGCCCCACAGCTGGTAGGTGCGGTCCTCCGCCAGAGGGGGAAGATTGTGGCTCACCAGATAGCTGGTGCCGTTCTCCTGCACCGCCGTCTGGGCGTACACACCGCCGTCGTCGGAACGAAGGGCCACCCGCTGGGCCCTGTCATCGGCGTTGGCCGACGCGGCCGCCTGCTCCAGCGCCCGCTGCTTCATGCCGGCGGTGATGCGGTCTACGCGCTGTTCCTGGCGCACCACCACCGTCCCCAGGGCCGCCACTACGGCAAGGGCGGCGGCGGCCAGGCCGACCATCGGCCCTCGCCCCCGCCGGCTCCTCGGCGGCGGTGCCACCCTTGACAGGTCGAGGGCCGGCGCCGGTTCCATGATGGAGCCGGCGATCCGGTCCCACAGCCCCGCTGGGGCGGACGAGCCGGCGTGGGCCAGGGCTGCCGCCACCTCCCGGTGGGATGCGACCTCGGACGCGCAGCGGGGGCACACCGCCAGGTGGGCCTCCACCTCTTCGGCCTCGCTGGTCTCAACGGCATCGAGGGCGAAGGCGCCGAGCAGCTCTTGAATCTCGTCGTGGGTCATCCTTCGAGCCATGTCCGGTCACCTCCGGCCCGCATCCTCTTGAGACCAGCTCGGATCCTGCTCTTCACGGTCCCTTCGGGTTCGTCGAGAAGCTGCGCGACCTCCCGGTAGGTGTGCCCGCCGAAGTAGGCCAGGGCTATGGCGCGCCTCTCTTGGGGGGGCAGGACCGTCACCATGTCCTTGACCCGTTCGGCGACCGTAAGGTCCCAAACCTCGCGTTCGATGTCGTAGCCCGACTCCGCGGTCTCACGGGCCTGGCGGTCCTCCCGGCGGCGGCGAGAGGTCTCCGACCTCAGCATGTCCACTGCCCGGCCGTGCGACTGGGCAAGCAGATAGGAGCGCAGCGAGCCCCGTCCGGGGTCGAACTTCTCGGGCTCGTTCCACAGGCGCAGGAAGACCTCCTGCACCACCTCTTCGGCGGAGGCGACGTCGCCGAGGACACGCATGGCGAGGGCGTAGACCGCCCCAGCGTGGCGGCGGTATACCTCGGCCAGGGCGTCCTCCCGGTAGCGGCCGATGGCGATGACCAGCGCACTGTCGCTCGTATCGGACAGGACGAGGCTCATCGTCGGGTCTACGGGGCCGGGATGCCTCCCGGATGGGCCGAAGGACACGGCGACGGGGGGCTCAGAACTCGGTGACCTGTCGCAACTCCTCCTGGAACTGCTTGTACTCCGGCGAGTTGGTGATGGGAAGGAGGGCCATGAGTTTGGCCATGTTGCCCGTGACCTTGACCCGGCCCTGCATGAAGGCGGCGTTGGCGTCGAGCTCGCCCTGCTGGACCTTCATGGCATCGTCGTAGTTGGTGGTGAGCGTGACCTCGGCTTCGCCAAGGTCGCCGAGCTGGCTGTCGAGGAGCTTCCCGTTCTCGAGGATCCAGTAGTACCGGACCTCCCCATCAGGGCCGCCGGTGACCACGTACTGCATGCGGGCAGAAGCTCCTGGCCGCTCAGGCTGGGACTCGGCCAGCCTCCTCTCCTCGTCCAGCCACTCCTGCGTCAGCCACTTGGCCATCGGTCGCCTCTCCAAAACCTCGCTCCGGCGGCGGAATCTAGTACCCGCGGCTCCCCTGGGCCTCGGAGTGGGCCACGTGGCGGACCCCGGCGAAGAGGTCGTCCTCGGGGAGGGTGGTCTCCACCAGGGAACGGGCCAGCACGTAGTCGTCGTACGGGTGGACGGTGCGGGCCACCTCGGGTGGGAGGCCGAACCAGAAGGGTGATCGGGGGTCGATCTGGGTGGCGTGGGCCAAGAGGGCCTCACGGCGGACATCGCCGTAGCCGGAGATGTCTATGCGGGTGGTCACGCGCTCGTCCTGGGAAGGCCGTTCGAACCAGCGCTCGTCGAAGGGCGACTCGAGGCCGAGCTCCAGGAACTTCTCGTGGGTGGCGATCATCCGGTCCCGCGACCAGACCGTGTAGTACAGCTTCGAGGGTTGCCAAGGCTGGCCCGCGCCCGGGCAGGCGTCGGGATCGCCGGCAAGGTCGAAGGCCAGCACTGAGATGTCGTGCACCCGGAGGTGGTCCGGGTGGGGGTAGCCCTGCTGGTCGTCGCTGTAGGTGACGATGACCTGGGGCCTCACCCGGCGGATCTCGGTGACAAGCCGGGCCACGGCCTCGTCGAGATCAGCGGCGGCGAAGCTGTCGGGCCGGGCGTTGGACTCGCTGTCGGGCATGCCGGAGTCCCGGTAGCCGAGCATCACCACCTCGTCGTAGCCGATCACCTCCGTGGCGCGCCCGAGCTCCTCGAGGCGGACCCGGTGGAGGTCGGCCCGTACCTCCGGGCGGTCCATGGCCGGGTTGAGGATGTCACCCTCCTCGCCGCCGGTGCAGCACACCAGGACGGTCCGCACGCCCTCGTCGCGGTAACGGGCCACGGTCCCAGGGCCCTTGGAGGACTCGTCGTCGGGATGGGCGTGCACGGTGAGGAGGCACATCGCATCGGGCACGGCACACACGTTAGGCCGCCGGCCCTCCCGGTCGGCTGGCCGAACGCGACGGAGCGGGGCCCGAAGGCCCC
>JALYGF010000013.1 GCA_030777325.1 Actinomycetota bacterium
CCCGCTTGGATCACAAGCTCGACGGCCTCTTCCACCGTCATGAAGTAGCGCGTCACCTCTGGGTGTGTGACGGTAAGGGGACCGCCGGCCTGGACCTGGGCATGGAAGGTGGTGAGGACCGAACCGCTGCTGGCCAGGACGTTCCCAAATCGCACGCTCAAGAACACACCAGCGTCCCGCTGGGCGAAGTGGGCGGTGAGACGCTCGGTGATGCGCTTGGAGTAGCCCAGCACGCTGACGGGGTCGGCCGCTTTGTCGGTGGAGACGTTGACGAAGCGCTCCACGCCGGCGTCGGCAGCGGCTTCGAGCACGCTCAAGGTGCCCCACACATTGGTCTTCACCGCCTCCCCGGGGGCCCGCTCCAGCAGCGGCAGGTGCTTGAGGGCAGCGGCATGGAAGACCACCTCAGGTTGGCGCTGCTCGAAAAGCCGGCGGAGGAAGTCGACGTCGCGTATGTCCCCGAGGACGAGGTTGTCAGAATCGAGCAGGGCCTTACCGTCGATGGAGAGCTGCACGGCGTGCAGGCCGTTCTCGTTGCGGTCGAGCATGATCAGCTCTGCCGGTCCGAAGCGGGAAATCTGGCGGCAGAGCTCCGAGCCGATGGAACCCCCGGCGCCGGTGACGAGTACCCGCTTGCCGGTGAGGTAACCGGCGATCGACGCCAGATCAGTTTCCACCTGATGGCGTCCGAGCAGGTCCTTCACGTCGATGTCTCGTATATCGCCCAATCCAGCGCCACCGCCAAAGAGGTCTCTCACCGGTGGCAGCACCTTGACGGCGAGCTTGGCGTCGGCGGCCAGGTCGGCCACCTCGGCCAGCAACTGGGCGCCGGCGCTGGGGATGGCGACCAATAGCGCTTCTACCTTGTAGCGCTCAGCCATCTCCGTTATTCGGCGGCGATCGCCCAGTACGGGAACTCCCATGATTGTGAGATTCCGTTTGTCAGGATCGTCGTCAATCAGGCCGACGGGATAATAGGGACTGGCCGGGTCCCGGAGCATGGCGGTGATGACCTGGGCGCCACCTTCCCCGGCACCGAACACGAGAATCCGGGTGCCGTCGGCTCCGGTCGGTCGTCGGCGGCGCTCGAGGCGGAGACGCCAGGCGTATCGGACGCCAGCCATGAGGACCAGCGCCATCGGCCCCGCAGCCACAGCCGAGCTGAGCGGTATGGACCTCTCTTGGGCCAGGGAGTAGTCGAGTGCGAAGATGAGAGCGGTGGTGAGGACGACCGCCTTCACGAGCGCCTCCACCTCGTCGAAGCTCCCGAAGCGCCATCGGCCCCGGTACAGGCCGAACGCATAACCGGCCACGAACTGCGCTTCGATGGCGACGGGGACCATGACGGCCAGACCGGCGAAGTTGATGAGGTCGAGACGGAAGTCGAACCTCAGAACTGTGGCCAGCGTCAGGGCAACGAGCCAGGCCGCGGCGTCAATGGCGACCTGGACGGCCGTGCGGCGGCGCACCAAGCGCTGGACGATGGCTCGCCTGCGCAGAATCACTGACCGCAAGGCCTGCTTCCCGCCTTGCCCACCCCTCCGGCACGCACAGTGGCCAAGCATAGGAAATGCCGAGGGGTCGTGTTCAAGTGGTCAAGAGAGGATCCCCGGCTGGGTCAGTCGTCGTCGACGATGGTGCCCGTGCCCACACTGTCGGCCAGCACTGCTCCCCTGGAGGGCGAAGAGAGGCGCAAGAGGAGCGTCTCGTTGGGCTCGGCCACCTTGTCAGGAGCCACGGCGAGACGCACCGTCTGGGTGCGCACGCCGGGGCCGAAGGTGACCGTCGTGGTCCCCAGCGCGGTGTAGTCACCCGGCGCCACGGCGGTCCCGTTGGCGCTGGCCACCTGCACGGTGACCGACTCACCATCGAGGGGCGTGGCCGACAGCGACAGGTTGAACGTGGCCACTGCGCCGGCGTCGTCGCCCTCCACCACCACCGCGTCGTCGACCGAGACCGCGAATGGGCCCTCCTCGTCGACCACCGTGGCCACCCCGGCGCCGTCGGAGACCACCGCACCGATGGGTGAGAAGAGTCTGAGCACGAAGGCCTCGTTGCCCTCGTGCAGGGCGTCGCCGTTGACGCCCACCTCAACGGTCTTGGTGGTCTCGCCGGGAGCGAAGCTCACCGTGGTGGAGCCGAGCGCGGTGTAGTCACCCGGCGCCACGGCGGTGGAGTTGGCGGTGGCCACCTTCACGCTCACCGCCCCGCTGGCCGGCGCCGACAGCGACACCGCGAAGCGGGCAGTGGACGTGGCGGCGTCGCCCTCGGCCACCCAGGTGTCGGAGATCGACACCTGCGGCAGCCCTCCGTCGTCGTCGACCACGGTGGCCACCCCGGCGCCGTCGGCAACCACCGCGCCGCTGGGCGAGGACAGCCTGAGGCTGAACACCTCGTTGGCCTCTCGCAGAGCGTCGGTGTTCACGCCCACCTCCACGGACTTGGTGGTCTCCCCCGGAGCGAAGCTCACCGTGGTGGAGCCGAGCGCGGTGTAGTCACCCGGCGCCACGGCGGTGGCGTTGGCGGTGGCCACCTTCACGCTCACCGGGCCGCTGGCGGGCGCCGACAGCGACACCGAGAAGCGGGCTGTCGTCGTGGCGGCGCTGCCTTCGACCACCCAGGCGTCGGAGACCGACAGCTGCGGCGGCACCACCACTGGGTCACGGGCGGCGTCGATCCCGACCCAGGCGAGCGGTCCGTAGTAGCGGCCGGCCGTGGGACGGGAAGGATCACCGTCGTATCCATAGCCGGGCTCTGCCGCGTCGTGGCCCTGGGCATCCCCGCGGAGCTTGTCGATCACCGAGGCCGGTGACAGCCCCGAGCAGGGGCCCGGTGCGCCCTCTTCGCCCAGACATAGGGCGAGGGCCCCGGCGACATGGGGAGTGGCCATGCTTGTTCCCGACAGCGTCGAGTAGGTGCCGTTGATCGACGTGGACTGCACGCACGACCCCGGTGCTGCGATGGTGTGGCGTGCGCCTTCCGCGGTGGCGGCGAAGCTCGAGTAGGTCGCGTAACGGTCGTCGGTCTGGCTGGCCGAGCAGGCCAGGGGCGCCACGCCGCCCGGGGTGCCGTCCCCGTCGGACATGGCGGTGACGGTGAGCACCTCCGGGTAGGCGGCCGGCACGTCGGGTGCCTCGGCGTAGTCGAAGTCCCAAGCGGCGTTTCCGGCGGCAGCCACCAGGTGCACGCCAGCGGCGGTGGCGTTGCACACAGCGGCGTGCAGTGCATCGGTCGTCTCGGCGCAGGAGGTGACGGGAGCACCGCTGCCGCCCAAGCTCATGTTGGCGACGGCGATGTCGTTCGTGGGGTCGAGGTCGCCTCGTGTCCCCGTGACCCAGTCGATGGCGCAGATGACGGACGCCCACGACCCGTTGCCGGCGCCGTCCAGTGCCTTGACCGCGTAGATGGTGGTCCCGGGTGCCACCCCGGTCACCCCGAGCCCGTTGTTGCGGGCGGCGATCGTTCCCGCCACGTGTGTGCCGTGACCTCCCTCGTCCTCGGGAGGACCGGAGCCCAGGCAGTTTGCCCCGCCTCGCACCGAAAGGTCCGGATGGTCGAGGTCCACCCCGGTGTCGATCACCGCCACGTTGGCGCTGCTCTGGCCGTGAACGGCGCTCTTGGTGGCTGCTTCGATACGGCGGACCCCCGGTGGCGCTGAGTCACCGTCGCTCACGGCATTGGTGCCTGTGGCCCGAACGGCAAGGTCGGGGCTGACGTAAGCCACGTCAGGATCGGCCCTCAGCGCCTCCACTTGGCCCGGTCTCAGCCTGGCCGAGAAGCCCCCGAGCACCCGGCGGTAGCGGTGCGCCGTCTTGAAGCCCTTGGAGCGCTCGTGGGCGTCGGTCCTCGCGTTCGGCTCGGAAACCCGGCTCTTGTACACGACGATGTAGCTGTCCTTCACCTGATCCGGCTGCGGCCTGTTGCGCTTACCGGTGGTGGGGCCCGCAGCAGGCGGCGGGGGAGAACCGGGCCCGGACCCGCCCGTCGGGGAGGCCGCTCCGCCGCCGGGGGCCGTCGGTCCCTCGAGGGACTGACCGAGCACGGCGGTGGGAGGCCCTTGTGGATTGGACTCTTTCCCGCGCCGTTGGGGGCTTCTGGTCAGGACCACGGCCCCCAAGAGCAGCACCACCAATGCAAGGGCGCTGGCCCCGAGGACGTGGCTTCGGCCGAGCTTTGGGAACTTGTTCACGAGCAACGGGATGGAGAGCGGCTCACCTTGTGGGGTTGCGCTTCCCCGCCTCCGTCATATCCCTGATCTCGGCACGACCGGAGCCGCTCTTTAGCCGCAGGACCGACCGAGTCACCGTAGGGTGGCGGCGTGAGGGTGCTCGTCACCGGTGCGGCCGGCTTCATCGGCGCACAGGTGAGCACCGCCTTGCTCGATCGTGGTGACGAGGTCGTCGGTTTCGACAACGTCAACGGCTACTACGACCCGAGCCTCAAGGAGGCTCGACTGGCCCGGCTGGAGGGGCGGGACGGCTTCGAGCTCCTTCGCCACGATCTGGCTGACCGAGCGGCCATCGACGCCGCGTTCGATCGATCCCCCGACCGGGTCGTTCACCTGGCCGCCCAGGCCGGCGTGCGCTACTCGCTGGAGAACCCGCACGCCTACGTGGACTCGAACGTCACCGGCACGCTCAACGTCCTGGAGGGCTGCCGCCATCGGGGGACCGACCACCTGGTCTACGCGTCCTCCAGCTCCGTGTACGGGGCCAACACCACGATGCCCTTCTCGGTGCACGACAACGTGGACCACCCCGTCAGCCTCTATGCCGCCACCAAGAAGGCCAACGAGCTGATGGCCCACACCTACAGCCACCTCTATGCCATCCCCACCACCGGGCTGCGGTTCTTCACCGTGTACGGGCCCTGGGGAAGACCCGACATGGCGCTGTTCCTCTTCACCAGTGCGATCCTCGAGGGCCGGCCGATCGAGGTGTTCAACGAAGGACGGATGCGCCGCGACTTCACTTACATCGACGACATCGTCGAGGGCGTGGTGCGGGTGCTCGACAGGGTGCCTTCCCGCAATCCCTCCTGGTCGGGTGACTCGCCCGATCCCGCCACCAGCACGGCTCCCTACCGTCTCTACAACATCGGCAACCACAGTCCCGTCGAGCTGATGGCCTTCATCAGAGCCATAGAAGATGCGTTGGGCCGGCGCGCCGAGCTAAACCTCTTGCCCATGCAACCCGGTGACGTAGCCGCTACGTACGCCGACGTCGACGACTTGGTGGCCGACGTGGGCTTCTCGCCCGCCACGCCGATAGAAGTCGGCATCGGCCGCTTCGTGGACTGGTACCGCCAGTACTACGGGGCCTGACGAATGGCCGGTTCCTCGACGCCATGGTGTCGGCTACCTTGGCCCCAAGTGAGATCGGGGCCGCTTCGCCGTTCGCTCGTCGCCGGCGCGACGCTGCTGGTCGCCATTTCCCTCGGTGGATGCTCATGGCAGGAGCGGAAGCTGGCGGTCGAGTGGCCCGTGCCTCCTTCGCCTTCGACGGGGATGTCGGCACCGCCACCAGCGCCTTCCGAACCACCCCCGCCGCCCCAGAACCTCGTTGCCTCCGCCATCGTCCCCACGGTGCCGGTCTACGCCGACCCCACCGCTCCCCAGGCGCTCCGGAGCCTCAGCCACCCCACGCCGGAGGACTACCCACTGGCATTCCGAGTCCAAGAGCGGGCCGGCGACTGGTTGAAGGTATTCCTGCCGGTGCGGCCCAACGGCAGCACCGGCTGGATCAGGGCCGGGGACGTGGCCTTGAGCGGAACGCCTTACCGCATCGTCGTCGAGCTCGGAGCGCATCGCCTCACCCTCTACGAAGGCGCGACGGCAAAGCTCCAGGCCCCGGTGGCGGTGGGCATGGCCCAGTACCCGACGCCCATCGGCGAGTTCTACGTGGACGCCATCGTGAAGCTGGACAACCCGAACGGGGTCTACGGCGCCTACCAGCTGAGCATGGCCGGCTTCTCCGAGGTGCTCACCCGCTTCGGCGGCGGGCAGGGCCAGCTCGCCCTGCACGGGACCACCAACACTGGTGCCCTGGGCAGCAACGTGAGCCACGGATGCATCAGGCTCGCCAATGACGTCATCACCTCGCTGGCGCAGACCGTGCCTGTCGGCACCCCGGTCCAGACAGTGGCCTGATCCGGCTCGCTCGAGCCGCCAGGAGGGCTTGCATGGTAGCTTGATGGCATCCGAACTACCATCGACAAGGCAGGACGGGTGGTCATCCCCAGGGCGTTGAGGGAGCTGGCGGGCCTCAGCGACGGTGAGGTGGAGATCTCCTACGAGGGCGCCGGCATCCGTATCGAGCCCGTAGCCGGTGAAGGACTGGCCGAGGAGGCCGGCCGGCTGGTGATTCCCGCCAGCGGGGCGGCGGTAGGGGACGACAGGGTACGAGTGCTGCGCCTTGGCGATCAGCGCTGACCCCGAGCTCCTGGTTGACACCAGCGTTGCCGTGGCTCTGGTATTGGCTGACCACGAGGCTCACCTGGCTACCGCTGAAGCGGTTGGCGGCCGAACCTTGGGGTTGGCCGGCCAGGCCTGGTTCGAGACCTACTCGGTGCTCACCCGACTCCCACCGCCGGCGCGCCGCCGCCCGGGCGAGGTCGCGCGGCTGCTAGCACACGACTTCCCCTCCTCGCGATTCCTCGATGCCAAAGATCACGAGGCCCTCGCCGTGCGCCTTGCCGGCCTGGGCATCGTCGGGGGTTCCGTTTACGACGCGCTCGTGGGAGCCGTGGCCCGACACCATGAGCTGCCGCTCGCCACCCGGGACGTGAGGGCGATGGGCGTCTACCGGGCGCTCGAGGTGGACGTCGAGGTGTTGACTTAGCCCGGCCCGGGCACGGCCACAACGTACGCTCGTGAGGATGGACGCACCGCTCGACGGTGAGGAGTTCCACCGTTGGCGCCGGCAGGCGGACAGCGCGAGCCAGACCGCCGACCTGGCTCGAGCCGGCGGGCGGGCGGAGTGGGCGTGCTTCCTCTCCGAGCAGGCAGCTCAACTCGCTGTCAAGGCGCTCCTGCACGGCACCGGCCTCGACGCCTGGGGTCACGACCTGACGGTCCTCTGCGCCCGTGCCGGTGCCGAGCTGGGATCGGCCTGGCCGGGGGGCTTGAGCGATGCGGCGGCAAGGCTGTCGCGCCACTACATCGCCACCCGCTACCCAGACGCCGTGCCTTCGGGGCCGACCGGCACTCACTACAACGACTCCGACGCTGCCCAAGCCGAGCAAGATGCAGGGGCGCTCATCGGTGCCGTGGATGAGGCCTGGCGGGCGCTCGGCGCGGCATGAGCATCCCCATCATCGAGAGGCGCCGGGCGGAGCAGCGAGCCCGCATCAATGCCGCGGCGGCGTGGGCCGAGCGCTTCGCCGCCGGCCGGAGGGTCACCGCCGTGGTGGTGTTCGGCTCCACTGTGCGGGGCGACTTCAACAAGTGGAGCGACGTGGACGTGCTGGTGATCGCCGAGGACCTGCCCGCCGAGTGGCGGTCGCGGGCGGAGATGGTGATGGCCGATACCCCGCCGGGGCTGCAGCCGGTGGGATGGACGTCCGCCGAGCTGGCAGAGCGACGCCGCCGGCGAGACCCCATCGCCGTGGAATGCGACGTGGTTGGGGTGGTGATCTACGGAGCGCTGCCGGCGACCGAGCCGGGCTGAGCGGCGCTCTTATGCGACCCGGACGGTGTCGTCGGCGTCCTCCAGCAGCTCCACGACGGCCTGCTCCACCTGACCGTGGAAGGGGAGCTGGCCCAGAGCCACGTCCTCGCCGAGGCGGGTGAACTCCATGTCGATGGTTGCCCCGGCCTGGTAGCGGTCCACCACCCGGGGGTCCACGTAAGAGGACCGGCTCACGGCCGGTGTGTTGCCGAGATAGTGGGCCACCTCCTTGTACGCCCGGGTCACGGCCCGCTTGCGAGCCGTGAGCGAGGTGGCCCCGCCGGCAACGGCCAGGGCTACGGCAGCCAGGACGGTGGCGTGCCATGTGCGGAAGTCCTTGGCCGTGAACTCGTCCCCGGTGATCTCCTTGATGTAGGCGTTGATGTCGCCCGAGCGGACGTCGGCCCACCGTCGCCCCGAGCGGTAGGCGAGCAGCTCGGCGCTGCCTCCCCGCCGCCGCTTCAACGCCGCCACCACGTCGTAGACTTCGGGGTCCACCAGAGCCTGGAGGCGGTGCTGGCCGCTCTTGGCCACGTAGTCGAACGTCACCGCCCCGTCGGCCAGGCGCACGTGGCGCTTCTGGATGGTGGCCAGGCCATAGCTCTGGTTCTGCTCGGCGTAGCCCTCGGTGCCGATGCGGAAGAATCCGATGTCGAGCAGGCGGGTGGCGCAAGCCAGCACCCGCTCGCGACTCATGTCATCGGAGGCCAGGTGCTCGGTCAGCACTTCCCGCAGGGAGGGCAGGGCCCGGGCGAAGTCCAGCATGTGGTCGAACTTCTCCTGGTCCCGCCGGATCCGCCAGGCGTCGTGGTAGCGGTACTGCTTGCGCCCGGCGGCGTCGGTACCAACGGCCTGGATGTGGCCGGTGGGCAGGGGGCAGATCCACACGTCGGTCCACGCCGGCGGGATGGCTAGGGCGCGGATGCGCCCGATGACCTCGGGGTCGGTGATGCGCTCGCCACCGCGGAGATATACGAACCCCCGCCCGGCCCGGCGCCGGGTGATGCCCGGGGTCGAGCAGTCCACCCGGCGGAGTCGGGGAGCTCGGGCCATCAGGCCCTGCCGGCGGCTGCCGCTACTTCAGGCGCTCGGCGCCGCGCTGCTCGGCCTCACGGGCGGAGGCCTCGGCCTCCCGGGCTTGGGCCTCGGCTCGGGCTTCGGTGGCTTCGCGCTCGGCCTCGCCCTTCTCGGACTGGGCTTGGCCCTCGCGCTTGAGGCCGGCGTTGTCGGTCAGGTCACCGGCGGCTTCCTTGAGCTTGCCCTTTGCTTCCTCGAATGCACCCATGTGCGCTCCTTGTGTGGCTTGGTTGTCGAGATCATGGTACCGAGGGTGGAAGACCGCCCTGAGTCAGAGGAGCCCCTCCTGTCGGAGGGCGGGTTGAAGCTCGCGCTCCCAGAAGCCGAAGAAGCCGTCCTGGTCCGGGCCCACCTGCTGGAGGTAGACGTGGGTGAAGCCGGCGTCGGCGAACTCCTGGACCGCCTCCACGTGACGGGCCACGTCGGGACCGCAGGGCACGCTGGCGGCCACGTCGTCCTCGGTGACCATCTGGATGGCCTGATCGAAGTGCGCCGGGGTGGGCAGGTCTTGGCTGAGCTGTCCGGTGACGGCCACGTTGGGCCACTCCCTGTGCGCCGTCCGCCGAGCCTCGGCCTCGTCGTCGGCCCAGCACATCACGGCTTGGGCGTAGCGGGGCTTGTCGCCGCCACCTTCGCCGTCGAAGGTGGCGACCGCCTGGCTGTCGGGGCCCACTGACCACATGCCGTCCCCGATGCGCCCCGCCAGCCGGGCGGCCTGCGGACCAGCGGCGGCCACCACGATGGCGGGGAGCTCGTCGGGCAGGTCGAAGATGGTGGCGTCCTCGACGGTGTAGTGAGTGCCGTAATGGTCCTTGCTCCCGCCCTCCCAGAGGACGCGGATGACCTTCACCGCCTCCTCGAGCATGGCCAGGCGGACGGGGGCCGGCGGCCAGCGGTCCCCCACGATGTGCTCGTTCAGCGCCTCCCCGCTGCCCACCCCCAGGAAGAAGCGGCCCGGCATGAGGCAGGCCGCGGTGGCGGCGGCCTGGGCCACGATGGCCGGATGGGTGCGCACCGTTGGGCAGGTCACGCCCGTACCAACGCGTATGCGCTCGGTGGCGTGGCCGATGGCACCTACCACCGCCCACACGAAGGAGCTGTGCCCTTGTTGTTCGACCCAGGGATGGAAGTGGTCCGAGATGCCGGCAAAGGTGAAGCCGAGCTCCTCGGCTCGAACGGCATTCCTCACCAGGTCGAGCGGTGCGTGCTCCTCGCTGGAGAGGCCATAACCGATCTCCATCCCGGTCAGCGGGGCCCTTCGTCTTCCTCGAGGAGAGGTCCTGGCTGAGCTTGCTCTATGACGTCGGCCTCAGGTGCCCCCAGGGGGATGCTGGGCTCCTCGGGGATGGGGTCAGCGGACACCGGTCCCCCCGCCGGGAGCTCCTGCTCGATGGCATCGGCCACCGGAACCTCGGCGCCAACGGAGGAAGGCTGTGACGGTGGTGGGCCGCCGGGAGGGAGATCCTGCTCGATGGCGTCGGCCTCGGGAACGTGGTCAGTCATCAGGCCGTTCTAACACCCTTCGCTCGACTGGCCAGCGGCCCGAGCTCAAAGGGCCTTCAGGATCTCCGAGCAGAACGCGTCCAGGTCATCGGGATCGCGGGAGGTGATGAGATTGCCGTCGACCACCACCTCCTCGTCCACCCACTCGGCACCGGCGTTCACCAGGTCCGTGCGGATCGAGGGGTAGGACGTCACAGTCCTTCCGTTCACGGCGTCGGCCTCGGCCAGCAGCCACCCGGCGTGACAGATGGCCGCCACCGGCTTTTCGCCCTCGAAGACATCCTTCACGAACTTGACCACGCCCTCGTCCATGCGCAGCTTGTCGGGGGCGTAGCCGCCGGGGATGACCAGGGCATCGAAGTCGGCGGCGTTCACCTGGTCGGGCGTGGCCTCGGGCGTGAACGTCTCCTGACCCTGTTTGCCCTCGACCTCCTTGCCGGTCTCGGTGCCTATCACTGTGACCTCGTGTCCGGCGTCGCGGATGCGATCGTACGGGACGCGGAACTCGCTGTCCTCGAACTTGTCTGCGAGCAGGAATGCCACATTGGCCATGTCGATCCTCCTGATCGTTTGGGTTCGTGTCCTCGTGGTCGTTGTACCCAGGCTGGCCCATCTCATGAACACGATCGGCGTTGGTTTGTGGGCACGGACCGGTGTGAGAAGCCGGTAATGTTCGCGCCTGTAGGGCCGTTAGCTCAGATGGCTAGAGCGCTTGCATGACGCGCAAGAGGTCGGGGGTTCGACTCCCTCACGGCCCACACCGGACCTACGCTGACCCTGTGCTGCCCACCCGGTTGGCCGCAGTCGCCCTCCTGCCGCTCGGCGTCCTGATTGGCCATGTGGCCAGCCTGGTCTTGGCGCTCGACCGGGCCCTTGTCCTGTTCGACAGACGATTGGCTACCCGCTCGCAGCACCCGCTTCTGGGCGCCATGGTGCTGTCACCGTGCGCGGCCTGCTCCTTCTCCTCGGAGGTTGACGATGACGTCTCTGGTGCTCGCTCACGGCGGGACCGCCGGTCTGGCGTTCGAAGCGGCGTTCTTGGCCGTCCCCGTCGTCGTGTTCGCCATCCTGGCCCTGATCAGCCGGCGCCGGAGCGACAACCGGAGTGAGGACGAGGACGAGGACCAGCCCGAGCCCGAGCTCGGGTGGTGAAGCACGCGGGTACACGGCCGAGGCGGGAGGCATAGGCTCAACCGCAATGCCTCGAGAGCTGCTGCGCCGCCGCGCCGTGGTCCTTGCTGTGGTCATGGCGGCCTTGAGCCTGGCCGTCTGGATGAGAGTCGGCGTCGACGGCCCGGATGGCGGTCGCACATCGCCGGCGATCACCTCCGGGCCTGCGGTTTTCGACCACGCGGTCGTTCGGTTGAAGACCGACTCAACGCCGAGCTGGGGGGCGTTCAACCGCTCATCCAGGGCGGCGTTCGCGGGCGCTCTGGCAGTGCTGGTGTCGTTGATCGGGGCTCGCCTGCGCGGGGCGGGACATGCGCGAGTCCAACTCGTCGTAGTCACGCCGCGGCGCGCTCGTCGCTACAGCCTCGTCGTCCGCGGTCCCCCTTCCTTCCAGCTCTCCTAGTCGTTACTCGACCCGGGAACCGCCCGCGCCCTTCGGGCGCTCGAGCTGGAGGAATGCATGTCGAACGCCTTTCGTTGGCGTCTGCTCGCCGTCGTGGCGGTGCTGGCCGGCGCTGCTGCCTTGGTCGCCACCCGCCCCGTACGCCTGGGCCTCGACCTCCAGGGCGGCACCCAGATCGTGCTGGAGGCGCAGGACACCGAACGCCAGAAGGTGGA
Organism: Actinomycetota bacterium; assembly: GCA_030777325.1. Taxonomy (GTDB): domain Bacteria; phylum Actinomycetota; class Acidimicrobiia; order Acidimicrobiales; genus YB1-3. The sequence continues at coordinate 12,036 of JALYGF010000013.1, forward strand.
CGGCGACACCCTGTCTCGCACGCTGGAGGTGCTGCGGCGACGTGTCGACGCGCTCGGCGTTGCCGAGCCCAGCCTGCAGGGCTCGGGGAACCGGCGCATCATCGTGGAGCTGCCCGGCGTGGCCGACCCCAAGGAAGCGGTTGAGGTCATCGGCCGCACGGCCCAGCTCCGCTTCCATCCGGTCGTGGACGTGGAGCCGCCCGCCGGAGCCTCGACGACCATCACCACGGTCAACACCGTGCCCCCTGCCGGACAGGGGGGCGAGGAGCTGGTCTTGCAGGGCGAAGACGGCGAGCGTCTTCGCTTGGGTCCTGCTCGGATCACCGGCGAGGCGGTGGGCTCGGCCCGGGCCGCGCTCGGCCAGGACCTCGGCGCCAACTGGGACGTAGAGGTCGGCTTTCGGGGAGCGGGTGAGCGCCAATGGGTGGAGCTGACCGGTGCAGCCGCTTGCGCACCGGCGGGGGACCCCAAGCGGCGGGTTGCCATCGTGCTCGACCGTGACGTGATCTCGAGCCCTGAGGTGTCGCCCGAGGTCACCTGTGGTGAGGGAATAACCGGCGGCACCACGGTGATCACCGGCGACTTCACCGAAGCCGAGGCCAAGGACCTGGCCTTGCTCATACGAGCCGGGGCCCTGCCCGTGCCCGTCCAAATCGTCGAGCAGCGCACCATCGGCCCGACGCTTGGCGACGCCGCCATCGACGCCAGCGTCCAAGCCGCCATCATCGGAGCGGCGCTGACGATCCTGTACATGATCTCCTACTACCGCCTCCTCGGTGGCCTCGCCGCGGTCGGCCTGGTGGCCTACGGCCTGGTCTGCTTCGCCGTGCTGCTGGCGCTGCGGGCCACGCTCACCCTTCCCGGCATCGCCGGCTTCGTGCTGGCCGTCGGCATGGCGGTGGACGCCAACGTGTTGGTATTCGAACGGGCCAAGGAAGAACACGCCGGCGGGCGAAGCGTGCGCCTGGCGGTGGTGGCCGGGTTCCGCCGGGCGTGGAGCGCCATCGCCGACTCCAACGCCACCACCCTGCTGGCCGCGGTGCTGCTGTTCTTCTTCGCCTCCGGCGCCGTGCGGGGATTCGGCGTCACCCTCAGCGTGGGAGTGGTGGTGTCGATGTTCACCGCTCTGGTCCTTACCCGTGTGCTGGTGGAGCTGGCGGCTCGCAGCCGTTGGCTGACGGCCCGGCCCAACCTCTGGGGCCTGGGCGTCGGGGGCCGCCTCCGGGCCTGGCTGGGCGAGCGGGGACCGAACATCCTCGGTCGCTCACGACTGTGGTTCGCCATCTCCGCCGCCGTCGTCGTCCTCGCCATCGTCGGCATCGCCACCCGGGGCCTCACCTACGGCCTCGAGTTCTCCGGCGGCCGCCTCATCGAGTACTCAACCGAGCGTCCCGCCGACCTCGACCGGCTCCGCGCCGAGCTCGCCGGCCAGGGCCTGCCCCGCGCCGTCGTGCAGGAGTCCGGTGACGGCAACGTCGCCGTGCGCACCGCCCAGCTGACCGAGGCCCAGGCGGCCAGCGTCCGAGGCGCCGTCGAGCGCGTCGGCGGTGCGGCCACCACCGTCCGCGACGAGTTCGTGGGGCCCACCATTGGCGACGAGCTTCGCCGCCGGGCGGTCATCGCCCTCGCCCTGGCCCTGGCCGCGCAGCTCGTGTACCTGGCTGTCCGGTTCCGCTGGACCTACGCCACCGCGGCCGTGGTGGCCATGTTCCACGACGTGGCCATCCTCCTCGGCATCTTCGCCTGGCTTGGCAAGACCCTCGACGGCGTGTTCCTGGCCGCCCTCCTCACCGTCATCGGCTATTCCATCAACGACTCGGTCGTGGTGTTCGACCGCATACGGGAGCAGCGCCGGGCCCGTCGCCGCGAGCCCTTGGCGGCGGTGGCCAACGACGCGTGCCTGCAGACCGTCCCCCGCACCATCAACACCGGCCTGGGTGCCATCTTCATCCTGGTTGCCCTCTACCTACTGGGGGGTGAGACCCTCACCGACTTCGCCCTGGCCCTGATCATCGGGATCCTGGTCGGTACCTACTCATCGGTGTTCACCGCCGCTCCGCTGGCCGTGGCTATCGAGGGCCGCACCGCAGGCGGGGCTTCGAGTGCAGAGCCAGTCACGCCTTCGCGCTCGAGACCGGGCGCTGCTTCTGCTGAGCCCGTCGCTCCGCTGCGCCCGGGGGCCAGCCGCCCGAAGGTGAGAGGAGAGACAGAGCCTGACCTGGCGGGGCGTGGTCGGGCCACCGACTCGCTGGTGGCGACCCGTCGCCCGGTCTCGCCGCGGCCCCCTCCGCCAGCTAGCCGGGGAGCTCCTCGGCCCCGCAAGCGCAAGGGCAAGAAGGGAGGACGACGTCGATGAGCGCCAGCACCCGTCCACAGGCCAAGCGGGGGGTCCGTTCATGAGCGCTGTGCAGACCAGGCCCGGACCCCTACCGCCAGGGTCCAAGAGGAGCTGGAGCCTCGTGACCTTGGCCGTCGCCGGTGCGGCCGTCCTGGCAATGGTGGCATTCCTCTTGCCTGAAGCTCGCACGCCCTCCTACGTCGCTGCCCTCACCGTGGTCAACCCCCACCAGTTTGACGTCGGGGTGAAGGTCACCGGAGCGCAGCGGGATGGCTGGCTCGGCATGGGCACCGTCGATCGCACGGCCAGCCATGGGTTCGCACAGGTGATCGACCAGGGCAAGCAGTGGGTTTTCCGCTTCAGCTACGCCGGCGTGGACGGGGGCGAGCTCGTCGTCCCTCGGAGCGAGCTCGAGGCAAGCGGATGGAAGGTGACGGTTCCCGAGCACTTCGCCGAGCGCATGCGGGCGGCGGGCGTGGGGCCCTCGGAGTAAGGGATGCTCTTTGCCGCCGCCGTCTACGCCGCCCTCCGGCGTCGCCGTGAGCGGCGCATGGCCAGCTCCAGCCCGTCGTCGCCCGCTCCGTCCTTGGCCTGCATTTTGCGGGAGGAGTCTTGGCTGGTCGCTTCGCGCTTGGCCCGCCGGGCGTGGACGACCGCCGGCGCCCTCACCGCCGCCGTCACCGCCACGGTGGTGATCGTGCTGCTCGGCGACATGACGCCCGGGCCGGTCGCCCCGGCGCCCGTCCGCTACAGCTTGGCTGTCTTCAGCGCCGGTGTTGTCCTGCTCTCCGTTGAGCCGAGACGCGCCAAAGGACCGTAATGGGTTGTCGTCTTCGGACTGGTCGTGGGATCGTCGCTCGCCTTGTCGTCCCCGGTCGCCAGCACCTGAGCATGGGGATGACACTGCTGCTCGGCCTTATCGGTTCGGTGGTAGCGGGCGTTGTGGCCAACGCCCTCGCACTAGCGGCGGAGAAGGGCTCGACACGTCAAGAAGACGAGTCCTCCGCCACCGCCGTCGCCGGGTCGCGGTGGTCTGCCCGCAGCGAAGCTGCCACCGAGCCCGTCAAAGCGAGGACGATCAAGCCGAGCGACACCCACATTGGCGGGTGATACACCTCGGCAAGCAACATCTTCAAGCCGACGAAGCCGAGGATCACCCCGAGGCCGATGTTGAGGTAACGGAACCGCCCAACCATCCCGGCCAGCAAGAAATACAGCGCACGCAGCCCGAGAATCGCGAACGCGTTTGACGAGAACACGATGAACGGCTCGCGGCTGATGGCGAGGATGGCGGGGACGGAATCTACTGCGAACACGATGTCGGTGGACTCCACGAGAACCAGCACGATGAAGAGTGGCGTCGCGAGCCGGCGGCCGGTCCGGCGGCTGAAGAGCTTCTGACCGTGATACTCGCTGGTTGAGGGGATGATTCGCTGCACCAATCGCAGCACCGGATTGCGTTCAGGATGCACCTCGGTCTTCCGGTGCCGGGCGATCCGAATGGCGGTGACGACGAGGAACGCGCCAAAGACGTAGAGCACCCACTCGAAGCGCTCAAGAACGGCGACTCCGGCGAAGATGAAGAGGGCGCGCATGACTAGCGCACCGAAGATGCCCCAGAAGAGAACCCGGAATTGGTACTCCCGGGGCACCGCGAAGTAAGAGAACAGAACAGCCCATACGAAGACGTTGTCGACCGAGAGGCTCTTCTCGATCAGATAGCCGGTGATGTACTCGGTCGCCGCCGTCCCTCCGAACGACACGGCGACGACGGCGGTGAACGCCACACCGATTCCGATCCACACCGTGCTTTCGACCGCGGCCTCCCGCATGCTCACGGCGTGAGGTCGGCGGTGCACTATCAGGAGATCGACGAGGAGGAGAACCCCTATGGCGCCAATCAGCGCCGTCCAGGCCCACGGCGGGACATCGATCTGTGCGAAGTCTCCTGCCTTCGACGCCGCCAGCAGCGGCGGGGCGATCACTGGGCCGGGACGATCAGGACAGGGACCGACGCACTGGCGGCGAGCCTTTGGGCGACGCGTCTTCGCACGAGCGACGATGCGCCGTGCCCACCGCCTCGGGCGGCGACAACGAGGGCATAGCCGTGGTGAGCCGCGAAGTGGTCCAGGGCACGCGCCGGCGCGCCGTAGAGCACTACGGTGTCAACCGGGGTGCTCGTGGCAGCGGCGAGGCGATCGCTCAACCCCTGCAGCCTTTCCTGGGCGCTCTGTACCGTTTCTCGCCCGCTGAACGTGGTCGCCTCCTCCGCATAGACGACGTCGGCAAGCGTGAGCGAGGTAACCCCTCGGCCCATGAGCGCGAGGGCGGCATCGAGCGCGGCGGACGCCTGGGGCGACCCGTCATGGGCGACGAGCACATCGAGGGGGCCGCCATGCGCCGTTGTGGGGGGATCGGGGGGAGGTTGCCGGTCGGCGCTCACGGCGAGTGGTACCGCCAGCGGCCCCAGTACAGCGAAGGCGATCGCCCACCCGAACGGGTCATGACCACGGCGGCGCAGTATGACAACGGCGACGGCGCCGAAGGAAACCCAGATGACGAGGAGTACAACGAGGAGCATGGTGACCTCCAGGATTGCCGGCTGTCACCGAAGGTCTCGCCCGCCCAGCTTCGGGATGGAGCGCCGGGCCACTTCGGCCGAGATGACGACGCTGCCACGCGGGGCTACTCCCCCTCGGGGGCTTGGTTCCGTTCGATTGTACTCACCAAGCAAAGGACGACGGAGGGTCGGCCTCCTCTATCACTCGAGCGTCCCCGACGACTCGGCGCGGTGACCCGACCCTTCAACGTGTTCCTCGCCGCGGCGTGAGGCGCTGCGCCCAGCGAGCGGAACTGATCACCGAGCTGGCGCAAGGCGCTCTGCATGCTTGGTCAGCAGCGTGGCAGCCGTGGCGGTGAGCAGGACGTAACCGGCGGCGAGGGCTCGAAGCTCCTCCCCGTCCGCCGCGGCGACTCCGAGGCTGGCCACGACGATCGAGAACTCGCCGCGGGCGATGAGCACTGTCCCGGCTCGTAGGCGGCCCTGCACGCCGACCCCCATACGCCGCGCGGCGAACCAGCCCGTCGCCATCTTCGTGCCGCCCGTGGCCGCGGCCAGCAAGAGGGCGGGCAGGGCGACGGTGAGGAGCGAGCCAGGACTGATCTGGAACGAGAAGAAGAGGAAGAAGGTGGCTGCGAACAGATCGCGAAGCGGCTCGATCAACGGTCCGGCTCGCTGCTGTACGGGGCCCGAGAGGGCGAGCCCGACAAGGAACGCACCGATGGCGGCGGAAACCTGCAGCTGTTCAGCCAGACCGCCGACGAGGAGGGTGAGGCCGAAGAGCGACAGCAGGAGCGCTTCGTCAGTCCCGCCGGCGAGGAGGCTGCTGAGCCCGTGGCCCCAGCGCAGGGCCAACGTGAGGATGCCGGCGACGGCAACCAGCGAGATGGCAACGGTGAAAGCAGCATCGCCGACACCGGTACCGGCCAGCAGGGCGGCCATGACCGGCAGGAATGCCGCCATGGCCAGGTCCTCCATCACCAGCAGGTTGAGGATGGCCGGGGTCTCCCGATTGCCGAGGCGGTCCACGTCACTGAGCACCTTGGCTATGACTCCTGAGGAGCTGACCCAGCACACACCGCCCAGCAGTAGTGCCGCCTCCAGCTCCCAGCCCAACAGGACACCGGCCACGAGACCAGGAGTGAAGTTGGCGGCGGCGTCGACGAGGCCAGGCGCCCCACCGGTCCTCAAGCCCTGGCGCAGCTCGTCTGAGGTGTATTCGAGTCCGAGAGTCAACAGGAGCAGGAGGACCCCGATGTCGCCGGCCAGGGAGATGAAGTCAGCACTGACGTCAAGAGGCGCCAGGCCGCCTTCTCCGACGGCCAGGCCAGCCAGCAGGTAGAAGGGGATCGCCGTGATGCCCCACCGACCGGCGAGTCGGGCCAGCACCGCCAAGCCGATTGCCACGGCGCCCAGCTCGATGAAGGCCAGCGCGGCATCGCCACCGGCCGCTGCCAGTAGGAGGGTCACGCCCCCAACAGGTCGGCGAAATCGGACAGTCCCTCGGGCGTGCCCACGGCGACGGCCACGTCGCCGGCCTGGAGCTCGAAGTCAGGCCCCGGAGCGGGGATGGTGGTGTCGCCCCTGATGACGGCGACGATGGACACGCCGGTCTGGGTGCGGAACTGGCCCCTGCGGATGGTCGACCCCGCGACGGGCGAGCCGGCGGGGATGTTGACCCAGTCAAGGGAAACCCCCTCTAGGCGCTGCTGCACGTTTGCGAGCACCTCGCTCACCTGGGTGGCACCGAGCAGCTCGGCCAGCGTGCGAGTGTCTTCGGGGCTGAGATGGAGGGCAGTACGGCACGCATCAGGATCCTCGCGGCCGTAGACCAGCAGCTCCCGGCGGCCGCTGCGATGGATCACCACGCCCACGCGTTCGCCACGCGCCGTCGTGAAGTCGTGGCGCACGCCGACACCGGGTAGCTGCGTTTCGGTCACCTGAGGCACCGGATCTCACTCCTCTGTTCGCCTGCCTTGAGTCTTGCCGCCAAGGGCGAGGGAGACAGCATCCAACCACCGTTTCCGAACCGCTTTCAGGCGAGGTAGCCGGAGACCCCGAAGCGAGCCCGCCTGTGATGTCCGGCCACGCCGGTCGGCGGGGTGGCGTCCGGCACCGATGTCTCCTAGGAGCTCTCTTCGCCGACCGGGTCCAAATTCACCAGTCAAGGGCCAGGGGCCGCATGCCGAAGAACCGGGGGCGAAGGTTCAAGTGAAAAGGGTCACGAGTTGAGATCAGCGCTTCGGCAGCCG
>JALYGF010000014.1 GCA_030777325.1 Actinomycetota bacterium
GGTCACGGCGATCCAGCGAGCCCGGCGCGAGCGGCGCGGGGCGAGGGGAGCCCGGGTGGCCCCGGCGGGGGTGTCGGGCTCAGCCGGGGCGGCCGACCCCTCGGTGGCCTGGTCGACGCTCATATGGGCGGCCATCCAAAGTCGGCGAACCAGCGCTGTAAGGGCCTAAACAGCGGTTGCCAGCGGCCGGAGACGAACAGCACTCCCACCACCACCAGCAGGGCGCCGCCGCCCACCTCGAGGCGCCGGCCGTTGCGCCGCAGCCAGGCCAGCGACCGCTGCGCTTTGGAGAAGCCGAGGGCCAGGAGCACGAAGGGGATGCCCAGGCCCAGCGAGTACAGCACGAGGAGCACGGCGCCCCAGGCGGCGGTGCCGCTGGCCGCGGCGGCGGCGAGGATGATGGCCAGCACCGGCCCGATGCATGGCGCCCACCCGGCGGCGAAGGCCATCCCCATGGGGAAGGCGAAGGCCGGGCCGCGGGGGATCCGGGCCAGGTCAAGGCGCCTTTCCCGCATAAGCCCCGGGACCCGGACCACACCCATGGTGACCAGGCCCAGGGCGATGATGACCACGCCGAAGAGCCGCACGACGGCGTCCTGGTTGCGCAAGAAGAGCGAACCCACCAAGGTGGCGCCGACGCCGAGGGCGGTGAAGACCACGGTGAAGCCGGCCACGAACAACGCTGCGGCCCTCACCGTGATTCGCCGGGCCTCGCGGTCGCCGAGCTCGGACACGGGCAGGGCCGACACGTAGGACAGGTAGCCGGGCACCAGGGGCAGGCAGCAGGGCGAGGCGAAGGAGACGAAGCCGGCCACCACGGCCAACAGGGGCAGGGTGAGTGCCTCCACAGCTCAGACCTGTGTGGCCTCGGCCTGGTAGCCGGCCTCGGCGATGGCGGCCACGATGTGTTCGACCGAGGCCACGGACAGATCGGCCCGCACCACCGTTCGCCCCCGGCGGCTGTCGGTCTGCGAGCGCTCCACTCCGGCCAGCTCCTCCACCGCCTCGTCGATGAGCAGCCCGCAGCTGGCGCAGTGCATGCCACTGACCCTGAGCGCCAGCGTCGTGGCCTGGCCCATCAGGCCACCGCCTTGACGGACCCGCCGTACATGCCCATGCTGCAGGTGAAGCGGTAGGTGCCCGGGTCGAGGGGCCCGAGATCGATGGGCGTGTCGCCGCTGGCCGGTAGCACCTTCTGCACCCCGAACGAGCGCATGACGATGGCCCGGGTGCAGCCCTCAGTGTTGTCGGTGCGGAGTATGAGCTCGGTGGGCACCCCGGCCCGGGCCGTGACGGCCGAGGGCGAATAGCCGCTGTCATGGGCTTCGATGACGATGCGCTGCACCCCGTCGGCGCCGACGTCGGGAGCGACCAGCGGCGCGGCGCGCCCGGCGCCGCTGAGGCTGCGCCAGGCGCTGGCCAGCGTGAAGGACGAGCCGTTCAGCACCAGCCCGGAGTTGATGGCCACCAGCCCGGCGACGAGCACGGCGGCCCCGGCCAGGATGGCGAGGCGGCCCCGGAGGTAGGCGCTGGATCGCCGGGCGGCGTAGCCGATCACCGCGAACAACGGGACCGTGCCGATGACGAAGACGCCCATGATCGCCGCCCCGGAGACCGCCGAACCCGATGCCACGGCCAGGAACATCATGCTCAGCGTGACGCCGCAGGGGATGAGGACCGTTGCCAGACCGAGCAGTCCGGGGGCGAGGCCGTTGCCCCACCGTCCGCTACGGCGCACCAGACGGGACCATGCGGCGGGTGGGGCCGGCACCAGGCGTCGCACGGCGTTGAGGCCGAGCAGGTCCAGGGCCAGGACCACCATGATGAGCCCGGCCACGATCTGCATGTAGGCCCTGGTGCGCGGCCCGAGCTGCACGGCGTCGCCCAGCAGCCCCAGGGACGCTCCCAGCGCCACGTGCGACGCAAACTTGCCGGCGAGGAACATCCCCACGGGCACCGTATCGTCGAGTTGAGCGGGGGGTGGCGCCGGCGCCGGCTTAGCTGGCTTTGGGGCACGGGGCCTGCCCGCCGAGCGCACCGGCACGAGAGCCGGCTGGCGGCGGCGCGCGACCACGCCGGCAAGGAGGCCGCCCTGCACCGCCGCGCAGGAGGCACCGCCGGCGAACAGGCCGGTAAGGAGCACCGCCCACAGGCTCATGTCCACAGCCCCGATCCCGCCTCGGGGGCCTTGGCTCGGTCTCCGGCGAACTCAGGCCGCGGCCACCGCGGCTTCTCCCACGGGCCCCGGCCGCCGGTGTGAAAGCGCCACATCGTCGGTGACCGGCCCCCCATATGGGGGCCGGCGAACATCAACTGCATCGTGAACTCCTCGAGAAAGAGGGTGCCTCTTGCACCCGGGACCGGACGTCAAAGAGCGCTCCCGAGAAGATCTCGGGCGCGCACCAGCCAGGTCAGGCCAGGCGGGGAGGTCGTTCGAGGAGAAACGCGTGCCGGCGCGGGCGCGACAGGTCGTCGCCCAGACGAAGGCGGGCCCCGGCCAGGAGCAGGACCAGCGCCATGCCAGCGGCTAGGACGGCGAGGGCGCAAACCATCGACACCACGGCCTCGCCGCAGTCATGGCATCCCGCCATCCCGGACATGCCCATGAGCACGGGCAGGCCCGTCACCATGACGACCACTACCAACGAGATGACGAGCGCCTTCTTCACGACGGCACCACGGTAGCGTGGCCGACCCCTCGACTCATATCGCTCCGTCACGCCCAGTCGGCGAGCAACGCCTTGGCCGCCAGCCTTCCCGGCGTCCCGAGGATGCCTCCGGCGGGTGCCGTTCCCGCACCCGATATGTACAGTCCGCCAACCGGCGTGCGGTGACCGCCGAGGCGGCGAGTGGGCCGGAGCGGTCCCAGCTGGTCGAGGGCGATGTCGAGGTGCATGGGATGACCTCCGGGCCATCCCTCCACCGTCTGCATGTCCTCGGGCGTCCAGGCGGCGACGCCTTGGATCGTGGCCCGGAAGCCCGGCGCTCGGGACTCAACGGCGTCGAGCGCCGACTCGACGAAGCGCTCCGTGCACTGCGGCCACCCGCCTTCGACCCTCGCCGGCGCCGCCGGGCAGGCCAGATAGACGGTGTGGTGGCCGGGCGGGGCCAGTGAGTCGTCGAGCGCCGAGGTGGTGAAGGCGTAGAGGGGCAGTGGGTGGGGCAGCCTGCCGGCCTCGGCCGTGATCCAGGCGGCTGTCAGGTCGTCCAGACTGTCCACGTAGCTTTGAAGCCCGTTCCAGTCGCCGGGACGAGAATGGGGATACGGGGGCAGGCGGTTGGTGGCCACGTGAACGAGCGCCTGGACCACATTTCCCCGCCGGGTGGCCGCCAGGTCGGCGCCGTGGCGGCCGGTGAGCGGTGGCTCCAGCAGCCCCAGCAGCGCCAGCTGGGGGTCCATGGCCGTGATCACCGCCTTGGCGGCGATCCGCTCCCCCCCCTCGAGGACGACGCCCGCGATCCTGCCTTCAGGTGCCTCGATGCGCTTGACGGGGGCGGAGCAGCGGATGGTGCCGCCCAGCTTTTCGAGACGGAGGAGGAGGGCGTCGGCGAGCGCCTGCGCCCCTCCCCTCGGGTGCCACTGGCCGAAGAGGTGGTATGCCGCCTGCCAGAAGGCGAACAGTGCGCCCCCGGGCATGGCGGGACCGGCCGCGGCGTGAGCGGCGAACGCGGCCACTGGGCCCCGGGTGAGGTCGCTGGGAAGGCGACGGCGCAGGAGAGTGTCGTAGGGGCCGATGAGGTCGCGAACTGTGGTCAGGGGCTCGCTCCGGAGCGAGCGCGCCAGGTTGCAGAGCCGCGTCGGCAGCTCGCGGAGGCCTGCCTCGCCACGGATGGCAGGCATGATAGTCTTCACGATCGGAATCGACGCGGCCATGAACTCGCCGTAGGCAGCGGCCTCGTGCGGGCTGGACTCGGCGATGGAGTCGACCGTGGCTTCGACGGAGCGGTGGAAGCGTACCCGGCGGCCGTCGCCGTGCACCGCGATGGAGAACGGGTCCATCTCCTGGTACTCGAGCCCGGCGCCGGCCAGTTCCAGCTCGTCCGGGATCGCCGTCATGTTGATCATGTTGTGGGCCACGGAATGCAGATCGAAGCGGTAGCCGGGGATCCTCTCCTCGGTGCGTGACCCGCCGCCGGGCTGCTCCAGGGCCTCGAGGACGAGGACGTCTCGCCCCGCCTGGGCCAGGTAGCAGGCAGCGACCAGCCCGTTGTGGCCGCCGCCCACCACGATCACCTCATGCATCCCCGAGCGCCAATGCGTTCCTGAAGCTCAGCGCCAAGCAGCTCCTCGCAACCTCGGCTCGGTTGTTCTCACTCCGCTCTGCTGTTCTCAGTCCGCTGTGCCCGAAGTTGGTCGACCTCGGCCCGCAGGCGGGCCAACTCCGCTGCGCTGGCCGCCCCCTCAGACGAGCTCTCCCCGGCTGCGGCGTCAGAGCTGCTCTGGCACCGACTGCCACCTTGCATGGCCCGCATCATCAGCAGCATCGACAGTGGGCAAGCGGCGACGACCAGTAGCGGCAGCGCGGCCCCGATGAGGTCCGGGGCCAAGGCGAACACCGCCAGCGCCACCAGGGAAAGGGCACCGACGACCCTCCAGTTGATGCACATCTTCATGCCAACCTCCTTGTTCTTCCTGCCGGCCGGGACGGCCGGTGCGGCTTGGGGTTTTCGTGGGAAAGCGCCGGTGTGGTCACGACCTCTGGTCCTCGGAGCTGCCGTGCTTTTGCTCGTGCATCCGCTGCATGCCCGGATTGCCGTTCACCATCAGCTCGTGCATCCGCTGCATGCCCGGAGTCTCCTCGGGCGGCGGATACTTCCCCCGGTGATCTCGGGGACCGGCGACTGCGACGCTGGCACCGCCCACTACGCCCACTGCCGCCGCGGCGACAACCGCTGCTGCTAGAGCTGCTCTTGCTCGTCTCCTCATGGAAGCACCCTCTCTGCCTAGGAATCTGCACGCTGGCCGCATCTCGTTGGGTCACCCTAGCCCACCCCAGGGGGGGTGGAGCCGCGGTGTACGATGTTTGGCGTAGTTGCTCGCAGCCCGCCGTCCTAGCTGCGCCCCTGCCGGCCGGGCTGGACTGCCAGACTGCCGTGCCGGGGTCGGCCCCGGGATAGCCGACGCAGAGGAGGAGTTTTATGGCGACAGCGATCGACCCGGTGTGCGGCATGACGGTCGACGACAGCGATGCGCCCGAGAAGCTCGACCACGAGGGCACCACCTACTACTTCTGCAGCTCGGACTGCCGACAGGAGTTCGAGGCCAACCCAGCCGACTACGCCTCGTAGATGGCTGCCTTCGGCGCCGCCCTCACCGCGGTGGTGGGCGTCGGCGTCGCTGTCCTGTCGACGCGGTGGGTCCGTCTCGCTCTGGATACCACGACGTTGACGGCGCCCGAACGGGTGCCCTTTCTGGGCGGCGGCGAGCCCGAGGTCCATGCGTGGAGCCGGTTCCACGTCCGCTACTACTCGATGGCCCTGCTGTTCCTGGCCTTCGACATGGAGATGGTCTTCATGTACCCGTGGGCCGTCGTGTTCGTCGAGGAGGGAGTGCTGGCCCTGGCCGAGATGCTGATGTTCATCGTGATCCTCCTCCTTGGCATCCTCTACGCCTGGCGCGAGGGGGCGCTGGAGTGGGCATGAAGCGATGGCTGGGGCGAGTGGCCGCGCCGGCCGACGTGCCGGTCCTCCCCGTGGCCGGCGCCGGCGGACGGGCGGCCGCCGAGGAGGTGGTCCTGCTGCAGGGCGTACGGGTGGTCGACAGTCCCCGCGCCGCCAACGTCCTGCTCGTCGTCGGCCGCGTCACGCCGGCGCTGCTCCGCCCGCTGTTGGTGATGCACGACCAGCTGCCGGCGCCGAGGGCAACGGTGTGGTGGCCCGTCGAGGCCGACGACGATGAAGCCCTCCGCTCGGCCATTCCGCAGGTCGTGGTGTCACGGGTAGGAGACGGCCCCGGTCTTCGTTCGGTGTTCAGGGGACTGGTGAGCGGCGCCCGTCCTTCGGACCCCGCTGCGCTTCCCGACGACGAGCCGGCCGAGTGGCGGGGAGTCGGCCCCTACGGGCAGGGGGGGACGGGCATGACCGGCGGTGTCCCCTACGGGCGCCCGCTCGCAGGGCGGGCCCCGGACCCCGACGGGCTCGAGCTCGACCAGCTGCCGCTCCACGTCGGCCCCATGTTCCCGCCGTTCCCGCCCGGGCTGGTCCTCCACATTCAACTCCAGGGGGACGTGATCCGGGAGGTGGCGGTGGGCGACAACCCCTTCGCCAACGGTGGGGGCCGATCGGCGCCAGGCGGCCTCGACACCGCGGTGTTCGTCGAGGCGCTCGTCGTGCCGCAGCCCCTCGCCATGCTCGAGGTGGCGCGAGCGCGCCACCACCTCCGCTGGGCGGCGGGCGCGCTGCGCCTCCTCGGCCTGCGAGGCGACGCCGTGCGCCTGCTCGCACTGGCCCGGTCGCTGGGCCTCGAGCACCGACCGGCGATCGACGCCCTCGCTCGCCGCCTGAGCCGTCATCGAAGTCTCTCGTGGGCGACGGGCGGCGTCGGCGTGGCGGCGGCCCAGCAGGTCAGCGGCGGTCCCGTGGCTCGAGCCGCCGGTCTGGCTGTGGACGCTCGCCTCGACGACCCGGCCTACGACGGGATCGACTTCTCCCCCGTCGTCCACGAGGGAGGCGACGCCCGCGCCCGGCTCTGCCAACGGTTGGCCGAAGCTGCCCAGGCCCTCGACCTGGCCGAGCGCGCGGGGTCGCGCCTCCGCCAGCCCGGCCCCCCTCTGGAGGGGCCCCGCGGCCCACTGGTCGCCGGAGAACCGCTCCCCTCGGCCATGCTCCTCGCTCTCCTTCCCTCCCTGCTCGTGGACCAGGAATGGGGCGACGCCACCACGACGGTGGCCAGCCTGGACCTCGACCTGGAGGAGGCCGCCGTCGGCCAGCGGGCGGCGGTGCGGGCATGACCTGGTCGTCGCCCCTGTCAGCGGTTCTCCTCGTCGGCGCCGTTCTCGTCGCCGGGGCCTACGTCGTCTGCGTGTTCGACGCCACCCTCGCCGGCGTCCTCGCCGGACGGGGCCTCAGGCTCCGCCATGCCCTCCGCCAGCCGGTCAACGACGCCGCGCTGCTCCTAGTCACCCGTGCCTCGACCACCGAGCGGCCCGACGCCCAGGCGTGGGCTCTGGCGCCCGCTCTGCTGGCGGCGATGGCTGCCGCGGCGGTGGCGATGGTGCCGCTCGCCCGCGATGTGGCCGTGGCCCACGTCGCCGACGGGATCGTGCTGTTCGGCGCGGCGATGGCCGTCGTCATGGTGGGCGTCTACCTCCACGGCTGGTCGTCCAACTCGCCCCTGCCGCTGGTCGGCGGCTACCGGTTCATCGCCCTCGCTCTCTCCTACGAGATGCCGCTGGCCCTCGTGCTCATCGCCGCCGCCCTGCCCGCCGAGTCGCTGTCGGTGGGCGCCATCGTCGAGTCCCAGCACGACCTGTGGAACGTGGTGCGCCAGCCCCTCGGCTTGCCCCTCTACCTCATCGCCGGGATGGGCCTTGCCTTCTGGGGGCCCCTCAACGCCCCGGACGGCGGCGATCTGGCGGGAGGTACCAGTGTGGAGGTGTCCGGGCCGTCGCGCCTCGCCTGGCAGCTGGCCCGGCGCTTCGTCCTCGTTGCCGTGGCCGCCATGGGCGCGGCCGTCTTCCTCGGCGGCTGGCAGGGGCCGCTGCTGCCCGGTGGGGCATGGATGGCCCTCAAGACCGTCGCCCTGCTCGCCGCCCTGGCGTGGCTCGGCCAGCGTGTGGCCCGGATCCGCCTCGAGCGCTTCGTGGTGGTGGCGTGGGCACTGCTCATCCCCCTGGCGCTGGTGGACGTGTTCGTGTCAGGAGCGATCGCCCTGTGACGACATCGTGGTCGGTCGACGTGGCCTTCTGGGTCTTCTCAGCCGGCAGCGTCGTCGCGGCCTGGCTCGTATTCCGTACCGACTCCATGGTGCGCGCCGCCTACTGGCTGCTGGCCTCCTTCGCCGCCGTCGGCGCGCTGATGGTGCTGCTCAACGCCCGCTTCCTCGGCCTCGTCCTCGTGCTCATGATGGCCGGCGAGATGACGATCATGGCCGTCTTCATGGTCATGTTCATGATGAACCCGGCCGGGCTCAACCCGATGACCATGGTCCACCAACACCGCACGGCCAGGATCGCCGGCCTGGGCGCCTTCACTGGGCTGGCCCTCGTCGGGCTCGTCGCCGACTTCCCCGACCGGCCGGCCGGTGTGGACCCCGAGCCCACCGCGGCGCTGGGCCGAGAGCTGCTCGGCGACTCCATGCTCATCTTCGAGACCGCCGGTGTCACCCTGCTGGCCACGATGGTCGGGGCCATCGCCATCGCCAGCAGGCGGGGCCGCTACGGCGACGCCGACGATGGCTCGGCCCCCCCACCGCTCGAGCCGGTGCCGGCGGCGACGGCCGCCACCGAGGCGGCGGGGGCCAAGGACACAGAGGCCGACGGCGCCGGCGGCCACGCCAGGATGGGGCACTGATGACCCTCGAGGCGCTGCTCGTGGTGGGCGCCGCCCTGTTCGGCATCGGCGTGTACGGCGCCCTCTCCCAGCAGACCTTCGTCATGATCATGATGGGCCTCGAGCTCATGTTGAACGGCGCCATGCTGTCGGCCGTCGCCTTCTGGGCCATGAGCACCGGCGGGGCGCCGAAGGGCCAGCTCCTCACCGTGATCGTCATGACCGTCATGGCGGTCGAGGCTGCCGTCGGCTTCGGCTTGATCATCGGCATCTACCGCATCCGCAAGGCGGACATGACCGAGAAGCTCAAGCGGCTGCGGGCCTGACGAGTGGCCTGGCTGCTCCTCCTGGTCCCCCTCGCCGGCGCCGCCGGCCTGACCGCTCTGCGGGGACGGCCAGCGACCCTGCTGGTGGGCTCACTCACCATCCTGGCCGCCACGCTCGCCGTCGGGATGTGGGCAGCGGTGTGCGAGCCGTCGGCCCAGTGGACGTGGGGCGGGGGGATCGTCCTGGGCCTGGCCGTGGAGGGACTGGCGCGCGTCATGGTGGTGCTGGTGCCGGCCGTGGCCCTGCCGGTGGTGGCCTGCGCCGCCGCCACCATGGGCCGTGACCCGGGCCTCGCCCGCCTCCTGGCCTTGCTGTCGGCCTTCGTGGCATTCATGCTCCTCCTCGTCGCCGCCTCCGACCTGCTCAGCCTTCTGGTGGGCTGGGAGCTGGTGGGAGCGACCTCCTGGGCGCTCATTGCCCACGACTGGCGCCATCCCGACCGCCCCGGGCTTGCCGGTCAGGCCTTCCTCACCACCCGCGCCGGCGGCCTCGGGCTCTTAGCGGCCGCCGCCGTCGCCCTCGGCGTGGCTGGCGGCGCCGACTACGCCGGCCTCGGGTCGCTCCGGGGGTGGCCGGCCCACGTCGTGGGCGCCGGCCTGCTGGTGGCTGCGGCGGCCAAATCGGCCCAGCTGCCGTTCTCACCGTGGCTGTCCTCGGCCATGGCGGGGCCCACCCCGGTGAGCGCTCTGCTCCACTCCGCCACCATGGTGGCCGCCGGCGCCTACGCCTTGGCCCGCACGGTTCCCGTGCTCGACGGCGCCTTTTGGCTGGCGGGCGCCGTCGCCGTCCTCGGCGCCGCCACGGCGGTGGCCGGCGGCGTCGTCGCCAGCGCCCAGACCGACCTCAAGCAGGCGCTGGCCGCCTCCACCTCGGCGCAGTACGGCCTCGTGCTCGTCGCCGTGGGCGCCGGCTCCACCGCCGCCGCCGGCGCTCACCTGGTCACCCACGCCGTGTTCAAGTCCCTGCTCTTCCTCGCCGCCGGCGTCGCCCTCCACACCGCCGGCACCCTCGAGCTCAGCAAGCTGCGTCTGGGCCGGGCCCTGCCCTTCACCGCAGCGGCGTTTTCCGCCGGAGCGCTGGCCCTGGCCGCGGTGCCGCCGCTCGGCGCCGCCCGTTCGAAGGAGGAGGTCTTAGCCGCCGCCGCCCACCAGGGAGCCTGGCTCGGTGCCACCGTCGTGGTGGCCGCCTTCCTCAGCGCGCTCTACGCCGGGCGCCTCGCCGTGCTCGCCTTCGGCCCGGGGACCGCCCCGTCCGCCGCCCAACCCGGACCGGATCCTGTCGTGCGGGCGGCGCTCGGCAGCTTGGCGGCGGCCACCGTCGCCCTCGGCGTGCTCTGGCTGCCGGGCGCCGTCGCCGCCCTGGGCGCGGCCACCGCGGTGGCGGGCGGGATCGTCGCCACCGTCCATCGCGACCTCAAGCGGGCACTGGCCGCATCGACGTCGGCGCAGTACGGGCTCGTGCTCGTCGCCGTCGGCGCCGGCTCCACCGCCGCGGCCGGCGCTCACCTGGTCACCCACGCCGTG
>JALYGF010000015.1 GCA_030777325.1 Actinomycetota bacterium
CCCAACCCCACCCCCGCTCCCAACCCCAACCCCGACCCGGACACCAAGAAGGAGTTCGACGCCAGGCAACGAAGGGAGAAGAAGGCGTTCGATGCCGAGCAGAGGGAAGAGAGGAAGAGCTTCGACCGTGAGCAGGACGCCGAGGAGGACGCCTTCGATGCTGGTCAGGAAGCAGAGGAGGAGGCCTTCGAGCAGGGCGACCCGACGAGGGCGGAGGAGGATGTGTTCGACGCCCGCCAAGACCTGGAGAGGGAGAGCTTCGAGCAGCAGCAGAGGAGCGAGAGGGAAGCGTTCAATCGGCGGCAGGCGGCGGAAGAAGAGCTCTTCGATGCTCGGCAAAGGGTAGAACGGGATGCCTTCGACGCCCGCGAGGAAGACGAGCAGGACAACACCGACGACTGAGAGAGCGTGACCGAACGGCCCGGTGAAGCGCGGGCCGCGGCCGGCGGCCTCAGGGTCGGTCCTGTCCTCCAGCCGCCCGGCGGGCGAGCGCCTCATCGACGAGGACGAGATCCTTCTCCAGGCGGACCACCGTCCCTGCTTCGGAGTCCGAGTCGAAGTTCACCCGGTCCACGAGGGCACGCATGAGCTCCACGCCGCGGCCCCGCTCCGCCGCGGGATCGGATCGACCGGATCTGCCGTCGAAGCCCTGGCCGGTGTCGACCACCGTGATGATGCAGTGGCGGTCGTCGAGGCTCACTCCGACCTTGTACTCGGCTCCCGGCAGGCTGTACTTCAGCGCGTTGGTGCATGCTTCGGAAATGGCCACCTCGATGTCATCCCCGCACTCGGGGTCCACTCCGATCCCGCGCAACGCGTTGCGGCAGAGGTGGCGGACCACAGGGATGCTCGCCTCGTCGCGCGGCAGCTGAAGCTCCAGGTTGATCTCCACGTCACGCCTCCTTGGCAGCGGTGATCATTCCCATGGACGGCTCGTGCCAAGCCTCTTGTCGCCGGCGGTGAGCGCACGCCTTCCCAAATAGGCTCCTGACCATGGGGCCATCGCAGCTCTGGGACGTAGGTGCTGCGCCCGTCCGGCGCGTGAGCCTCGTCCGTCTCAGCACCGAGATTGCCCACTCCCTGGCCGGGGTGGGCCGCGTTGCCGTGGAGGGCGAGGTGGTTCGGCCAAAGAACCATCCCGGAGGTACCTACTTCACGTTGCGGGATCGCGCCGCCCAGATATCGGTCCGCTGCCCGGCGTCGAGGATCAGCCGGTGCCGGACCGTGGCGGGAGAGCGGGTGCTGGTCACGGCGACGCTCGGATGGACTCCGGAGCGAGGTCAGCTCCAATTGACCGCCGACGAGGTGGTGCCGCTGGGGGAGGGGGCCATAGCCGCGGCCATCGTCGAGCGGCGAGAGCGCCTGGCCGCCGAGGGACTCATCGATCGACCTCGCCGGTCCGTGCCCCGGCTTCCGGCCGTCATCGGGGTCATATGCGGCAGCGAAGCTGCGGTGCGCGAAGACATCGATTCAGTGGTGGCGGCGCATTACCCGGGGTACCCGATGGCCTACGTTGTCACGAACGTTTCCGGCCCGGGCGCAGCGGACGCTGTCATCGAATCGCTGCGGGCCCTCGACGCCCGGCCCGACGTGGAGGTAATCCTTCTCGCTCGAGGTGGCGGCGATGCCGCTCAGCTGCTTCCGTTCAGCGATGAGGGACTGTGCCGCGCCATCTGCGAGACGGGTACTCCGGTGGCCTCGGCCATCGGCCACCACGGCGACAGCCCTCTGTGCGACGAGGTGGCCGACCTGCACTTCGGCACACCATCACTGGCCGCCGCCGCTCTGCTCCCTAACAGGTCTGAGCTCGAGGCGGACCTCGACCGCCTCCGGGACCGGCGCCGGGTCATGATCGAGCACGCCGCGGCGGCAGCGGCCGGCCGCCTGGAGCTGTTGGACCCGGAGCGCGCGCTGCGGACGGGTTTCGAAGTAGCCGTCCGCCGGTTGGAGCAGCCGTCGGCGAGACTGAGGCTCGTACATCCCGCTCGCTCGGTCGCGGACGCCTCCGCCCGCCTGAGCCGAGTTGGATGGCGGGGCCCGCTGAGCCGCCGTCTTGTTCAGGAGCGACAGCGACTTGGGGGGCAGCGCCGCCATCTGGAGGCGCTGTCGCCGGACCGAGTGTTGCGTCGGGGCTACGCCGTCGTCCGCACCGAGGACGGCTCAGTCGTGCGCAACGCCGGCAACACCCGACCCGGTGACAGCATCGAGGTGCAGCTGGCGGCCGGGAGGTTCACCGCCCGAGTGGAGCACGTGAAGCAATGACCGACCCGCCTCGCGACACCCCTTCGACGTCGCCGGAGCAGATGTCCTACGAGCAGCTCGTGGAAGCCCTCGAGCACCTCACCGAGCGCATGTCCGACGGCGATATCGGCATCGAGGAGGCGGTGGACCTCTACGAGCGGGCCGGGCGCCTGGAGGAGCTGGCCCGGGCGCGGCTGGAAAAGGTGCAGCAGCGCATAAGGGCGCTGGCCGACAAGGGTGACGGGGGCGGCGCCGAGGAGGGTGACAACCCACGTTGACCGAAGCGATCTCGCTTGGGCACGCCGCATCGGCATGGAGCACCTCCTTCTGGCCTGCTCGACGAGCCCGATGGAGCGGCCGCACGGGTGTTGGGCGGTGCGGGTCGAAGCTGACGTCGTACGAGCGGCCGTCGCTGCTAGCGGTCCGGCCAGGTGTAGCTGAAGCACCGATCTGCAAGCAGCCCCGGCGTCCAAAGCCCCCAGATGCCGAGCAGCACCCGGCGAGTCCGCTGCGTCCACTGGATGGCTTCGGGTGCCGCCACGCGGCGTACCACCTGGCGGATGCCTCCCTCGTGGACGGCGTAACCGGCCCAGGTGCCCGGGTAGTGCATCGTGGCACCGATCTCCGTGAGCACGACGGGTCCGTAGTGGCGCCGGCGGTGGCGATGAGAGTGCCCTGAGGACACGAACGTGGCCGGGTTGGCGGCGACCACGGTGTCCAGCAGAGAGCGAGCCTCGTTGCCGGCGATACCTCGGGGGTACGACGTGGGCAGTTGGTGGCGCTGGAGGTAGTGGTGCATCGCCAGGAAGGCGGGCCCCTCAGCCTCTCTGAGAAGCTCGGCTATGCGGTGACGTTGAGCTTCGACCACGCGTCCCCCGCTGTGGCGTGGGACCTCGCTGTGGGCCAGCACGAGGCGGATGCCGGGAAGGTCCCGAGCGAAGGGCTCGTTCGGGGTGTGGATGCCCTGTTCGGCCAAGGCTGTCCGGGCGTGCACCGCCTTGCGGCCGACGTCGTGGTTGCCGAACAGGGCTTCCAGGGGAACGGTGAGACCGCCGAGCAGCCGTCCGACCTCCTCCCACTCCTCCGGAGTGCCGTGGTAGGTCAGGTCACCCTTGGCCACGACCGCTTCGGCCCCCCACGCCATCGCCTCGTCGAGGGCGGAGCGGGCGCAGAGCGCCGAATGTCCTTCGGCCACGCTCCGTCCGGGGAGCGACATGGTGCGGAGCAGCCCAAAGGCCCGTTCGCCCACGTGTAGGTCGTTCACCGTGGCGAATCGACACAGCAGCCGGCCGGAAGGCGGGTCCAGCGTCCGGAAGCGCGACACCCTACGGCGGCCCGAGCCGGGGGAGGTGAGGGTGAGATCGAACGAGGTGTCGGGCGGCAGAGTATCGAGGTTCACCGCACCGATGCTGCGGTCGTCCCCGTCGAAGGGGCCGACCTCGGCCCGGGCGTCGCCGGCCTCCAGGACCGAGCCCTCTGGGAGACCGTGCCAACAGACCTGGGCGGCGGTGTCCTCGACGGCGAACACGCTGACCCTCGGGCGCCCTCTCCGAGGTGTCACCTGGCGTTCCAAGAGGCGCCGACCGCCGTGCTCAGACAGCCTCGATGGCCGCCACCAGGTGCTCAGCTTCGCGCCGGCGGAAAGCGACGGCGATCCGGAGTCGCTCGAGGATCTGATCCATGGTCCTCTGCTTCGTGGCCAGCGGGTGCTCCGCCATGAAGGCGTGTACGTCCTCGGCGAGCTCGGGGGTCGACAAGGTCGTCACACCTTCCAACATGCGGTCGTGAAGGTTGTCGGGGAAGCGCTCCACCAGCTCGTCCCAGTGCTCCTTCACCATCTCCCATGCGACGGGACCGGTGGTGCGGTTGGCCAGAAGCTGTGAGATCACGAACGGCGCGTTCTGGGTCCGGACCTCGGTGCGGGCCAGGTCCATGGTCCGTCGGGCCAGCTCCTCGTCCTCGAAGGCGGCCAGCGAGAACAGGAAGCGCATCTCCTCCTGCGGCGTGGCCGGGTTGGAGAAGCGCTCGAGATGCCTCTCGTAATCGGTCCTGCCTCCCGCCGCGGCCACGATGGCGGTTGCCGCAGCCGCCACGTCGGGGTCCACGGAGTCCCGATCGGAGAGATAGCCGGACTGGACCTCGGCGGCCTTCTTACGGACGTCGGCATCTGCACCCAGGACGCCGAGGGCCCGCAACAGCGTGGCCCTAAGGGTCCTGGTGGTCTCTCCCTCACCGTCGACCGGCGCCCAGCCCAGCCGCTCGAAGGCCGGGCCCACCAGCTCACGGACATAACCCTGGAGGACGGGACGGCTTTCGGGCTCCAACATGCGGTCGAGGTACTCGAGGGGAGCGAGCACGGCGGTCCACAGACTGGGATGGGACTCGTCGCCGTAGAGGCGGGCCAGCTTGAGGAAGTTGCCCACTGGTGAGAGGCCGGCGAGCACCGCAGCCCAGGTGTCATTGGCCAGGTTGAATCGCTCGAGGGCGTCCAGGCGGTCCGTCTCCGCGGTGATGCGGTCGAGCAGCTCCTGCTCGTAGCGAACTCGGTAGAAGCCCCAGCCGCCCTCGTTGACCACCACCCACTCGGGCGGACCTCCGAGCTCGACCGTGGTCAGCTCGTCGCTCATGACCAGTCGATGGCGGATCACCTCGCCACCGACCGAGGCACGAAGCAGGACTGGGGCCTTCCACCTGGCCTCGGCGTCGTCGCCGCCCGGCAGGTAACGAAAGCGCGACTGAGTGAGGGTGATGGTGCCCGCATCGTCGTCGGCGGCCACGGAGATCACGGGGTAGCCGCCCTGGTAGATCCACGTGTCCATGGTGGAGCGCGCCGGCTCGCCGGTGGCTGCTTCTACGGAGTCCCAGAGGTCGGTGGTCTCGGTGTTGGCGTAGCTGTGCTTGGCGATGTACTCGGCGATCCCGCGGCGGAACGAATCGGCACCCACGTAGCGCTCGAGCATCCTCACCACCCCCGCCCCCTTCTCGTAGGTGAGGACGTCGAACATGGCCTCGGCGTCCTCGGGCCGGACGACGGGGAACTCCACGGGCCGGGTGGTGGCCAGCCCGTCGGTGACCATGGCGCTGCCACGGCTGAGGCCGAACGTCACCCAGCGCAGCCAGTCGGGACGGAAGTCGTCCACACAGAGCATCTCCATGAAGGTGGCGAAGGCCTCGTTGAGCCAGATCCCGTTCCACCACCGCATGGTCACCAGGTCGCCGAACCACATGTGAGCGATCTCGTGGGCCACCACGTCGGCCACCCGCTCGAGCTCCACCCTGGTCGCTCGCTCCGTGTCGACGAGCAGCACGCTCTCCCGGAAGGTGACGGCCCCCAGGTTCTCCATGGCTCCCATGGCGAAGTCGGGAAGGGCGATGAGGTCGAGCTTGCCGGCCGGGTAAGGGATGCCGAAGTACTCGGTGAAGAAGCGCAGGGCGTGGGCGCCGATGTCCATGGCGAAGCCGGTCAGGTCGCCCTTGCCCGGCACGCAGGCCACCCGGAGGGGCACGCCGTCCACGTCGACGGGATCGGTCAGCTCGAAGGGACCGACGACGAACGCCGCCAGGTAGGTGGACATCCGCATGGTCTCGGCGAAGCGGTACTGCTTCCTTCCCTCCCCGGCGTCGGTCACCTCCTCGGTCTCGGAGTTGGAGATGGCGGTGAGCCCCTCGTCGACGACCAGGGTGACGGCGAAGCTCGCCTTGCGGTCCGGTTCGTCCCAGCACGGGAAGGCCCGGCGGGCGTCGGTTGCCTCGAACTGGGTGGTGGCGATGGTGTGGCTGACGCCGTCCTCGTCGGTGAACCGGCTGAGGTAGAAGCCCTGCAACTGGTCGTTGAGGACGCCGGAGAACCTGAGCTCAAGAGTGTGGTCCCCGGCCTCGACGGGCTCGTCGAAGGCTATGACGGCGCGCTCCTCGGCCTCGTCGAAGCTCACCCGCCCGGGCTGACCGGCGCCTTCGTCGCCCACCAGACGAGCCTCTTGGATCTCCAGGTCGACGGCGTTGAGCACGATCTCGCCCGTGGGCTCGTGCACGAAGATCCGCACGCGCTCATCACCGCTGAAGGTTGCCGAGTCGAGATCGGGGAACAGCGTGAGGTCGTAGCGCGTCGGCTCCACCGTGTACGGCAGGCGGTGGGCATCCCCGTCAGGCACCCGCAGAGGGTAGCTGGTGGTGCCTGACGGGTAGCGTTCGAGTCCATGTCCCAACCCGCCCTCGACGCCCCCACTCTCGACGTCGTCGCCATAGGCCATGCCATCGTCGACGTGCTCACCCACGCCGACGACGCGGAGCTCGAGAGGTTGCAGCTCTCCAAGGGGACCATGGCCCTCGTCGACGCCGACGAGGCCGAGACGCTCTACGCCGCCATGGGGCCGGCCGTCGAGGTCTCAGGTGGCTCGGCGGCCAACACTGCGGCCGGCATCGCGTCCTTCGGTGGCGCCGTTGCCTTCGTCGGCAAGGTCCGCGACGACGAGCTGGGCGCAGTGTTCTCTCACGACATTCGAGCCGAGGGCGTGGAGTACTCCACGCCGCCGGCCGAGAAGGGGCCCACAACGGCTCGTTGCCTGGTGCTGGTGACCCCCGACGCCCAGCGGACCATGAGCACCTACCTGGGTGCCGCCACCGGCCTGCGCCCCGACGACCTCGACGACGACGTCATAGCCAGCGCCCGGGTCACCTACCTGGAGGGCTACCTCTGGGATCCGCCCGAGGCCATCGACGCCCTTCTTCGCGCCATGGACGTCGCCCACCGCGCCGGCCGTCAGGTGGCCTTCAGCCTCTCCGACCCGTTCTGCGTCGAGCGCCATCGCAAGGAGTTCCTCGACCTGGTGGACCACGAGGTGGACGTCCTCTTCGCCAACGAGGCCGAGGCCATCTCCCTGACCGGCGCCGGGTCACTGGACGAGGCGGTCAAGGCCCTGAGCGGGCGATGCCGGCTCGTGGCCCTCACCCGCGGCCCCGAGGGCTCGTTGGTGTTGGAGGGTGACGCCGTGATCGAGGTGCCGGCCATGCCGGTGCACGAGGTGGTCGACACCACCGGTGCCGGTGACCTGTATGCCGCCGGCTTCCTCTACGGCCTCACCCACGGCGCCGACGCCGAAACGTGTGCGTCACTCGGGGGTGTGGCCGCGGCGGAGGTGATCTCCCATGTGGGAGCGCGTCCGCAGGTCTCCCTCTCCAAGGTGGCCGACGAAGCCGAGCTGACCCTGGACGACCGCCGCCGGTGAGCAATCCCTGGCTATCCCGGCGGATCCTCAACTACGCCCACCAGGGCGGCGCACGAGAGGCTCCCTCCAGCACGCTCCTGGCCATGCGCCAGGCCCTCGAAGCCGGAGCGGCGGCCCTGGAGCTCGACCTCCACGCCACCGCAGACGGCGAGGTAGTGGTCTGCCACGATCCCACCGTCGACCGGACCACCAACGGGACGGGGTGCATCGCCGACATGACCCTCGAGGCGGTGCAGTCCCTCGACGCCGCTTACTGGTGGGTCCCCGGCTCGGTGGTCGATCACCAGGGGAACCCCGGTGACTACCCGCTCCGGGGACGGGCCCCGGCCGACCCCGCGCTGCGCATCCCAACGTTGCGAGAGGTGTTGGAGGCCTTCCCGACCACCTACCTGAACGTCGACATCAAGCAGACCGCACCGGCGGTGCAGCCCTACGAGCGCCTCGTTGCCGAACTGTTCCGAGAGCACGGTCGGGAGGACGACGTCATCGTCGCCTCCTTCCACGACGACGCCACCGCCGCCTTCTCGGCCATCGCTCCCGACGTCAGCACAGCCGCAGGCCTGGCGGGCATGGCCGGCTTCTACTTCGCCGTCCGCGACGGCGCCGAGCCGCCGCCGATGCGCCATCACGCCCTCCAGGTGCCCCCCTATCACGAGGGGACCACCGTGGTGGACCCGGCCTTCGTGGGGGCAGCCCACGAGGCCGGACTGGCCGTGCACGTCTGGACCATCGACGACGCCGAGGAGATGGAGCGCCTCGTCGACCTCGGCGTGGACGGGATCATGACCGACTGCCCGAGCGTGCTGACCGGCGTGCTCCGCTCGGCGGGCGCCGGGACGCCCGAGGCCGGCTACAAGGATTAGCCGGCTGCGCTAGCCGCGGCCGGCGTTGGGCCGCTTGCCGTGGTTGGCCTTCTTCTTGGACCTGGTCTTGCGCTTCGAGGTCTTCTTCGACATGTGGGGTGGGAGGCTAGCCCACCTCGGCAGGTAGCCTCCTGCGGGTGGAGCGCCTCGGGATCGTGGGCCTGCCCAACTCCGGCAAGTCGTCGCTCTTCAACGCAGTCACCGAGGCGTCCGTCGCGGTCGCGCCCCACCCGTTCACCACCACCGACACCAACACGGGCGTGGCCCAGGTTCCCGATCACCGCCTCCTTGCCCTGTCCGAGATGTCCAAGAGCAAGAAGACCGTCCATGCCACCGTCGAGCTGGTGGACGTGGCCGGCCTGGCCGCCGGGTCGTCGGCCGGAGAGGGCCTCGGCAACCGCTTCCTCGCCGGCCTGCGGGAGGTCGACGCCTTGTGCTTCGTGCTGCGAGCCTTCGAGGACCTCAACGTGCCGGGCGGCCACGACCCGCTCGAGGACCTGAACGTCCTGGAGCTCGAGCTGGTCCTGGCCGACGCCGACTCGGCGGAGTCCCAGCTCACTCGGCGGCGAAAGGCGGCCAGGTCCGATCGGTCACTTGCCGGTGAGGTGGCGGCCCTCGAGGCGGCGCTGGAGGTGCTCCAGGCTGGCACGCCCCTTTACCGGGCCCGACTGGAGCGGGAGCTGCGAGCGGCACTGAGGACCTTCTTCCTGCTCACGGACAAGCCGGTGCTGGCCGTTGTGAACTTGGGTGAGGACCAGGTGGTTGATGCCGATCCCGTGGTGAAGCCCGTGGCCGACGAGCTGGGCGCCGCAGCCGAGGTGCTGGGTGTGAGCGTGAAGCTCGAGGCGGAGGCCGCTCACCTCGACCCCGCCGAGCGCACCGAGCTCCTCGAAGGCCTCGGGTTGGGCGAGGGAGCACTGCCCAGGGTGAGCCGGGCCGCGTATCACCTTCTCGGGCGGCGAACATTCCTCACCACCGGTGACAAGGAATCCCGGGCGTGGACGTTCCGGGCCGGTGCCAGGGCTCCCGAGTGTGCCGGCGTCATCCACTCCGACCTCCAACGCGGCTTCATCCGTGCCGAGGTCATCCGTTGGGACGAGTTGCTCGGCCTCGGGTCCTGGACGGCGGCCAAGGCCGCGGGCCGGCTGCGGGTCGAGGGCAAGGACTACGAGGTGGTCGACGGTGACGTGCTCGAGATCCGCTTCAACGTCTGAGCCCGTCTGCTGATGGCCTGGCTCCTCAGGGACGGTGAGGTGTTGGCCACCCTCGAGGTGGCCGACGGGTTCCAGTCCCGTCTCAGGGGCCTGCTCGGTCGCGACGGCGTGAACGGCGCCCTGCTGCTCAAGCCCGCTTCCTCGGTACACACCTTCGGCATGCGCTTCCCCATAGACGTGGCCTTCTGCGACAAGGACCTGAGAGTGGTGGACACGGTGCGTATGCCTCGCCACCGGCTCTGCCGGCCTCGCCTGCGGGCCCGCTGCGTGATCGAGGCGGAGGCCGGGGCCTTCGAACGCTGGCGGCTGCGGCCCGGCGACGAGCTGGAGATCAAGGCCTGAGCGGCGTTCAGAAGGCCGTCCTGGCCGTGGTGGCCACGCCCATCGGGAACCTGGGCGATCTCTCACCCCGCGCCGTGGAGACGCTCGCCAACGCGGACGTCATCGTGTGTGAGGACACCCGCCGGACTCGCAAGCTCCTCTCACACGCCGGGGTGAGGGCCAAGGTCTTGATGGCGGTTCACGACTTCAACGAGGCGTCCCAGGTGCGAGCGGTAGTTGCTCACCTGGACCAGGGGAGTCAGGTCGCACTGGTGACCGATGCAGGTACGCCCGGCATCTCGGACCCCGGGCGGCGGGTGGTGGCGGCGGCGTGGGATGCCGGCCACGAGGTCGTGGTGGTGCCCGGTCCTTCGGCTGCCATCGCCGCGCTCGTCGCCAGCGGCTTCCCGAGCGAGCGCTTCACGTTCGAGGGGTTCCTCCCCCGCAAGGGACGTGACCGCGCCGAACGCCTGGCGCTCATCGCCGGCGAGCGCCGTACCGCGGTTATCTATGAAGCGCCCACTCGCCTCCGCCAGACGGTGGAGGACCTCCTCGAGTCCTGTGGGCCGGCACGGCGGGTGGCGGTGGCCCGCGAGCTGACCAAGCTCCATGAGGAGGTGTGGCGGGGAAGCCTGGGCGACGCCGCCGAGCGCCTGGCCACGAGGGAGTCCAAGGGTGAGCACGTGCTGGTGCTCGATGCGGCGCCCGAGCCAGTGGCGGCCGGCGACACCGATATCGAGCGCGCCCTCCGGGCTCGCTACGACGCCGGCGACGACAAGCGTGCGGCGTTACCTGCCGTTGCCACCGAGCTCCACGTCCCGAAGCGTCGGGTCTACGAGGTCGCCCTCCGGCTCGGAGGCCGGGGACTCGGAGACCGGGGACTGGGAGCCGCCGGCGACGCGGCCGATCCCGACTAGGGCCCGGGCGCAGGACCGGCAGACGGGCTTGCCGCGGTAGGCGTCCAACCCGTCGAGACCGTCGCAGAAGACGCACCCGGGCTGAGGCTTGTGCAGGAGGATGCAGGCGCCGTCGACGGCGATCTGGAGTTCGTCGCCGGGCTGTATGCCGAACATGCGCCGCATCTCCACCGGGAGCACGATGCGCCCCAGGTCGTCGACCTTCCTGGCCATGCCGGAGGACCCGAGGAACTGCCCGGGACCCGTGGTGACGGGCCGGTCGCTCGGTGCTGAGGATTCAGCCACCGTCGATAGCCTAGGCCGGTGGCCCGGTTCTACGTCACCACGCCGATCTACTACGTCAACGACGCGCCTCACATCGGCCACGCCTACACCACGGTCACCGCCGACGCTGTCGCCCGCTGGCACCGCCTTCTCGGTGACGACGTGTTCTTCCTCACCGGAACGGACGAGCACGGGCTCAAGGTCGTCCGTCAGGCAGAGGCCAACGGGCTCACGCCCAAGGAGCAGGCCGACGGCACCAGCGAACGGTTCAAGGAGGCGTGGCAGCTGGTGGACGTCGCCTACGACGACTTCATACGAACCACCGAGCCCCGGCACGCACGGGCCGTGCAGCACCTCCTCCAGCGCATCTACGACAACGGCGACATCGAGCTCGGCACCTACGAGGGGCCGTATTGCGTGTCGTGCGAGGCCTATTACACCGAGGCCGAGCTGGTGGACGGCTGCTGCCCCATCCACCGGCGCCCGGTGGAGCTGTTCAAGGAGGAGAACTACTTCTTCAAGCTGAGCCGCTACGAGAAGCCGCTGCTCGATTGGTATGCCTCACATCCTGAGTCGATCCAGCCGGACATGCGGCGAAACGAGGCACTGGGCCTCGTCCGCCAGGGGCTCCAGGACATCTCCATCACCAGGACGTCCATCCGCTGGGGCGTGCCCGTGCCCTGGGACGACGAGCACGTCTTCTACGTCTGGTACGACGCGTTGGTCAACTACTGCACGGCCATCGGGTACGGAGAGGACCACGCACGGTTCGACGCGTGGTGGCCGAGCGTGCACCACCTGATCGGGAAGGACATCGTCCGTTTCCACTGCGTCTACTGGCCGGCCATGCTCCTCGCCGCCCATATCGAGCCGCCACATCGGATCCACGTCCACGGCTACCTGCTCGTGGGTGGCGAGAAGATGTCCAAGACGAGCTTGAACCAGATCGCGCCGGCCGAGCTGGTGGACGACCTGGGCACAGGGGCCTTCGGGGTCGACGCCTTTCGTCACCACTTCCTGCATGACACGCCCTTCGGTCCAGACGGCGAGTTCTCCCACGAGGGGATGGTCAACCGCTACAACGCAGACCTGGCCAACAACTTCGGCAACCTGCTCTCACGGGTCAGCACGGTGGTGGCCAAGAAGTGCGGGGGAGTGGGGCCGTCGCCGCAGGAGGGCAGCCCGCTCGAGGACGTGGCTTGTCGTGCATACGAGTCTGCTGCCGACGCGTGGCGGCGGGTGGCACCCAACGAGGCCCTCGACGCCACGTGGCGACTGGTGAGGGAGACCAACGCCTACCTCGAGGCCAACGAGCCGTGGAAGGCAGAGCCCGGGCCCGAGCTCGACGCAGTCATGGGCGACGCGCTGGAGGCGCTTCGTATCGTCGCCCTTCTAGCCACGCCGGCCATGCCCTCGGCCTGCGCCGAGGTCTGGCGGCGTATCGGGCTCGACGGCTCGCCCACCGACCAGCGGCTCCCGGACGCGGCTCGATGGGGCGCCTATCCGGGCGGCTCCGCGGTGGAGAAGGGCGAGCCCCTCTTCCCCCGTAAGCGGGACTGAGCGACCTGGGGTCCGACAGGTGCCTTGGTTCGACACCCACTGCCACATCTCCGAGCCCGGCCCCGAAGACCTGACCGGCGCCGAAGGGACTCTGGGACCCGACGCGGTCGACGGCGCACGCCGGGCCGGTGTGCACCGCATGGTGACGGTGGGCACGGACGGGGCGAGCTCCCGCGCCGCCATCCAGGTGGCCCGGTCCCATGACGGCGTGTGGGCCACCGTGGGCGTGCATCCCCACGAGGCCAAGGACGGTGTGGAGGAAATCGTCCCGCTCCTGGGCGAGGACAAGGTGGTCGCGGTGGGCGAGTGCGGGCTGGACTACCACTACGACCATTCGCCACGGCAGGTGCAGCGCGAAGCCTTCGCCATCCAGGTGGCCATGGCTCACGAGCGCGGGTTGGCCTTGGTGGTCCACACCCGAGAGGCGTGGGACGACACCCTTTCGATCCTCGGCGCCGAAGGTGTCCCGGACCGGACCGTCATCCATTGCTTCAGCGGCGGCCCCGAAGAGGCCCGTAGGTGCCTGGCGCTCGGTGCCTGGCTCTCCTTCAGCGGCATCGTGACGTTCAAGTCGGCGGACGACGTACGAGCGGCGGCGGCGCTGTGCCCGCAGGACCGGCTCCTTCTGGAGACGGACT
>JALYGF010000016.1 GCA_030777325.1 Actinomycetota bacterium
GTTCTGGCTCGCCTACGAGGAGCAGGTGCGGCGGGTCCGAACCAACAAGGCGACGGTCGACGACTTCGCCGGCGTCACCGTCACGCTCACCAACCCGGGGACGATCGGCACCGTGCACTCGGTGCCCCGGCTCATGCCCGGGCAGGGCGCCATCGTCGGCGTCGGCGCCATCGACGTGCCCGCCGAGTACCAGGCCGCCGACCCCCGCATGCTGGCCGAGCTGGGCGTGGGCAAGGTCGTCACCCTGACCTCCACCTACGACCACCGCATCATCCAGGGCGCCGAGTCGGGACTGTTCCTCCAGCGGGCCCACGCCCTGCTGCTCGGCGAGGACGGGTTCTACGACGACGTGTTCCGGGCCACGGGGGTGCCCTACGAGCCGGTGCGCTGGCGGCGCGACGTCAACCCGGTGGACCACGAGACCGCCCACGTCACCAAGCAGCTCCACGTGCAGTCGATCATCAACATCTACCGAGTGCGGGGCCACCTCATCGCCGACCTCGACCCCTTGGCCGCCAAGGAGCCGCGCACCCACCCCGAGCTGGACCCCGCCACCTACGGCCTCACCCTGTGGGACCTCGACCGCCGCTTCCTCACCGGGGGCCTGGCCGGCAGGGAGGAGCTGCGCCTGGCCGAGATCCTGGGCATCCTGCGCGACGCCTACTGCCGGACGGTGGGCGTGGAGTACATGCACATCCAGGAGCCGGACCAGAAGCGGTGGATCCAGGAGCAGGTGGAGGGGACGAGCCACCAGCTCGGGGCCGAAGAGCAGCGGCACATCCTCGGACGGCTCAATGCCGCCGAAGCCTTCGAGCGGTTCCTGCACACCCGCTACGTCGGGCAGAAGCGCTTCGGGCTGGAGGGCAGTGAATCGGCCATACCGCTGCTCGACGCCATCCTGGACGAGGCGGCGAGCGCCGGGCTGGTCGAGGTCGTCATGGGCATGGCCCATCGCGGGCGGCTCAACGTCCTGGCCAACATCGTGGGCAAGTCCTACCGAGAGCTGTTCCGGGAGTTCGAGGGGGATCTCGACCCCACCACCGTGCAGGGCTCGGGGGACGTCAAGTACCACAAGGGCGCCAGCGGGAAGTTCGTGGGCCTCTCGGGCGCCGAGATCCCCGTCACCCTGGCCTCCAACCCTTCGCACCTGGAGGCGGTCGACCCGGTGGTGGAGGGCATGACCCGCGCCAAGCAGGACCTCCTGGACCAGGGCGAGGCCTTCCCGGTTCTGCCACTGCTCGTACACGGCGACGCCGCCTTCGCCGGCCAGGGCGTCGTGGCCGAGACACTGAACCTCTCGGCACTGCGGGGCTACCGCACCGGCGGCACGGTGCACCTGGTCATAAACAACCAGGTCGGCTTCACCACCGACCCCGCGTCGGCCCGGTCCTCGGTGTACGCCACCGACGTGGCCAAGATGGTTCAGGCGCCTGTCTTCCACGTCAACGGTGACGATCCCGAGGCCTGCGTGCGGGTGGCTCGGCTCGCCTTCGCCTTCCGGCGGGCGTTCGCCAAGGACGTGGTTATCGACCTCGTGTGCTACCGCCGCTTCGGCCACAACGAAGGTGACGAGCCGAGCTACACCCAGCCCCAGATGTACGAGCGCATCCAGAAGCACCGCTCGGTACGCAAGGTCTACACCGAGTCCCTCATCAACCGGGGCGACCTGACCCGCGAGCAGGCCGAGCGCGCCTTCGAGGACTTCTCGGCCCGCTTCCAGACCGCGCTGGAGGAGACTCGCCAGTCGGCACCGCCGCGGCCCACGTCGCTGCTGAGCCCACCGCCACCCGAGCTGCCGCCGACTCCCCCCACGGGCGTGAGCCGCACAGTCCTCGACCGGGTGGTCACCGCCCTGCACTCGGCGCCGGAGGGCTTCAGCGTCCATCCCAAGCTGGCCAAGCAGCTGGAGCAGCGGGCCCGTCTCTACGAGGGGGGAGAGGTGGACTGGGCGCTGGCCGAGGCGCTGGCCTTCGGTACCCTGCTGCTCGAGGGGCGAGACGTCCGACTGGCCGGCCAGGACACCAGGCGGGGCACGTTCTCCCATCGCCACTCCGTGCTCGTGGACTACCACACGGGCGAAGAGCATGTGCCGCTGGCCGGCCTGGCCGGGCCCGGGGATCGCCAGGGCCGCTTCTTCGTCTACGACTCCCTGCTGTCCGAGTACGCCGCGCTCGGCTTCGAGTACGGCTACTCGGTGGTGCACGCCGACGCCCTGGTGGCGTGGGAGGCCCAGTTCGGTGACTTCGTCAACGGGGCCCAGGTGGTGATCGACCAGTTCCTGGTGGCGGCCGAGGACAAATGGGGTCAGGCGGCGGGGCTGGTCCTGCTCCTGCCCCACGGCTACGAGGGGCAGGGGCCCGAGCACTCGTCGGCGCGCCTGGAGAGGTTCCTCACCCAGTCGGCCGAGCACAACCTGCAGATCGTGAACTGCACCACTTCGGCGCAGTACTTCCACGTCCTTCGCCGCCAGGTGTCACGGGAGCGCCGCAAGCCGCTGATCGTCCTCACCCCCAAGTCGCTGCTGCGCTCGCGCAGATCCCGATCGCCGGTCGGCGAGCTGGTGGACGACCGATTCCACGAGGTCATCGACGATCGCGACCTGCGCGAAGCAACAGCGCTCGACCCCTCCCAGGTCCGCCGAGTCGTGCTGGCCAGCGGCAAGGTGGCCTACGACGTCATGGACGGACGGGACCAGCTCGAGGCACCCGTGGCCGTGGTCCGGGTGGAGCAGGTCTACCCGTGGCCCGCCGATCAGCTGGGGCGCGTGCTCGACCGCTACCCCAATGCCTCCGAGGTCTTCTGGGTTCAGGAGGAGCCGGAGAACATGGGTGCGTGGAGCTTCGTGCACGGGCGCCTCCACCGGCTGCTCAGGGATCGCTACCAGCTGCTCCACGTGAGCCGGATCGAGTCGGGCAGCCCGGCCGCGGGGAGCGCGGCGTTGCACCAGATGGAGCAGGAGGACGTGGTGGCCAGGGCGCTGGAGGGCCTTCGGGCGTAGCTTTTGCCCCGGTGCTACGAGGCACAGCAGGGCAGCGTGGCCATTTGCGTGGCCACGGGCGGTGGTAGTTGCTAGCGTTCAGCCGTTCGTAAGCCAAGGAGGCATATCGGGTGAGAGTGCGAGGCGCGGGACCAGTTGTGATCGGACTTGTGGCTGTGCTGTTGCTCGCCAGCTGCGGCGACGACGAAGAGAGAACACTGTCGCCGGAGGAGCTGGTGACCCAGAGCAACCAGATCTGTTCCGAGGCCGCCCAGCGCATCCAGCAGGAGGCCCAGAGCCGGTTCGGCACCAGCCAGGACGTCGGCTCCGCCAACCAGCTCGAGCAGTTCGCCTCCCAGATCGTGGTTCCCCAGTACGACAGGGCGGTGGACCGGCTGGAGGACCTGAAGGTGTCCGAGGACGACAAGGCTGCTTTCGAGGACTTCCTCTCCGAGACCCGCAAGGCTCTCGACGACGACGTCAAGCAGGACCCGGTGGGCAGCCTGAGCCAGGTTTCGGCGCAGGATCCCTTCGCCAAGGCGAACCGCCAAGCTCGGGCCCTCGGCCTGAACGAGTGCGCATCGCTCAGTCAGAAGATCCGGTCATCGGCGGACCGCAGCCCCGGCAAGCGCTAGTCCCAAGAAGAGCCACTCCGTCGATCACGGGGCGCCGGCCAACCGCCACTCAGCACACCACGCCTTGGCCGGCTCAGCCGGCGCGGTGGCTTAGCATCGTCGACGAGTGACCGGCCGCCACGTCGTCGTCGACGGCTCCAACATCGCCACCGAGGGCCGTTCGCTGCCGAGCCTGGCTCAACTCGACGAGGCGGTCCGGGAGTACAAGCGCGAGTATCCCGACGACGTGGTCACCGTCGTGGTCGACGCCACCTTCGGCCACCGCATCGAAGAACCCGAGCGGGCGCCGTTCGACGAGGCCGTCGCCCACAACGAGCTGGTGTCGCCACCGGCCGGCGCCATAGGGCGGGGCGACGCCTTCCTCCTCAGGATCGCCGAGAAGGTGGGCGCCACCGTCCTGTCCAACGACTCGTTCCAGGAGTTCCACGGCGAACACGACTGGCTGTTCAACAACGGCCGCCTCATCGGTGGCAAGCCGGTTCCAGACGTGGGCTGGGTCTTCACGGCCCGCACTCCGGTGCGTGGTCCGAAGAGCAGGGAAGCAGTTCGGACCGCGAAGAAGGCGGCCACCAGGACGCCGGCCCAGGAGCGCAAGGTCCGCAAGGCCATCGCCGTGGCCACCGAAGAGGTCGTCGAACCGGATTCCCCCTCGGTGAAGCGTCGCCGGCGGCGCACCGCGTCCCCGCCCGCCGAGCCGGTCAACGAACCGCTGGCCTTCATCCAGTTCGTGGCCGAGCACCCGTTGGGTAGCGAGGTCGAGGGCGAGGTCGACACCTTCTCCTCTCATGGCACCTTCGTGAATGCCGGCGGCGCCCGCTGTTACGTGCCCCTGAGCGGCCTCGGCGACCCGCCGCCACGCGCCGCCCGCGAGGTGGTGAAGAAGGGCGAGCACCGTGCCTTCGTGGTCCAGGCGCTGGACCCGGCGCGCCGCGGCATCGAGCTGGCCCTCCCCGGCTTGGCGCGGGTCTCGGGAACGCCGACGGCGGAGACGGTCGAGGAGGAGATCAAGGGAAGCGCCCGGGCGGACGAGGCACCCAGGCGGGCAAGGGCGAGGAAGGCAACAGTTGCTCAGCCGGTCGAGGGTGAGCCGGTTCACAAGGTGGCGACCAAGAAGGTCCCAGCCGCCAAGGTCTCAGCCAAGAAGGTGGCCGCCAAGAAGGAACCGGTGAAGAAGGAAACGGTGACGAAGGCGGCCAAGAAGGAGCCTGCCCGGAAGGAGCCGGCCAAGAAGGTGGCAGCAACGAAGACGTTGGCCAAGAAGGCGGCGGCGAAGAAGGCGGCGGCAAAGAAGGTCCCGGCCAAGAGGGCCCCATCCAAGAAGGTCCCAGCCGAGAAGACGACAGCCGAGAAGACGACAGTCACGAAGGCGGTGGCCAGGAAGGCGCCGGCCAGGAAGGTGCTGGCCAGGAAGGCGCCGGCGGCGGAGCCCGTACCGGACGCCTGAGGCCCAGGTCCCGATGCGCATCGCAACCTGGAACGTCAACTCGCTGAACGTGCGGTTGCCCCGCGTGGAGGAATGGATCGGCTACGCCCACCCGGACATCCTCTGCCTCCAGGAGACGAAGCTGGCGGACACCGCCTTCCCGGGTTTCGCCTTCGAGGCCCTGGGCTACCGGTCGGTGCACAATGGCGGCGGCCGATGGAACGGCGTGGCCATCCTGAGCCGGATGCCCATCACGGACGTGGTCTACGGCTTCTGCGAGGGTCTTGAGGCGGACCCGGACGCGCGGCTGGTGTCAGCCAGCTGCGGCGGCGTCCGTGTCTCGAGCGTCTACGTGCCAAACGGTCGTAGCCTGGGCAGCGAACATTACGCCTACAAGCTCTCCTGGCTCGACCGGTTGCGCCGCCACCTGGAGGCCACCGCCGACCCTCGTACTCCGGTGGCTGTGTGCGGAGACTTCAACGTCGCTCCCGAAGATCGCGACGTATGGGACCCGGGCCACTTCGTGGGGTCCACCCACGTGTCCGAACCGGAGCGGGCCGCGCTGGCCCACCTCCAAGCCTGGGGGCTGGAGGACGCCTTCCGCCTCCGGCACCAGGAGGACCGGCTCTACACCTACTGGGACTACCGGGCCGGTGACTTCCACCAGCACCGAGGGATGCGCATCGACCTCGTGCTGGTGAGCAGGCCGATGGCGGAGAAGGTGACCTACGCCCTCGTTGACCGCTTCGCCCGCAAGGGCAAGCTGCCCTCCGACCACGCGCCACTGCTCGTAGACTTCGAGGACTGAGGCCCGCCGCAGACCGCTTCAGGCCGACTGTCAGCCGCCCATGCGAGCCCGGAGCTTCTCCAGCCCGCTTCCCAGGGCTTGGCGGACCTCGGACCGCGACATCCCCGTCTGGTTACGAAGCTGCTTCATGCTCCGAGGTGGCCGGCCGTCCAACCCGTAGTGGGCGGTGATCACCTGACGCTCGGCAACGTCCAGCTCATCCAGCAGATGGGGGGAGCCGGCATGCAGGGACACGAGGTCGTCGTCCACGTCGGCGGTGTGGTCCGTGATCTCGGCGCGGGCAAGGTCGTCGGGGTAGGCCCAGCCGTCTTCGGCTGGTCCCAGGAAGGTCGTCATGAGTTGTTGTCGCGCCGAAACGACTTGGAGTCAACCCCGGGATCAATCGCCGCTGGCCAGCAGGGCCAGAAGGGTGTCGCCGTAGCGCTCGGCCTTCACCGCTCCCAGGCCGGGAAGTGCCATCAGCTCGGCGCGGGTGGAGGGCCGGGCCTCGGCCAGGGCGCCCAGGGTGGCGTCGTGGAAGATGACGAAGGCGGGGACGCCGGAGGCCCGGGCGGTTGCCGACCGCCAGGCCCGCAGGGCGTCGAGCGCGCTTCGGGCGGCCTCACTGTCGCCGCAGCCGGCCTCGGCCGAGGACGAGCGGTGTCGCCGCTCCCGCAGCTCGTCGCGCTGGGCTCGCAATCGGGGGGGAATGGCGACTGGCCCCGCATCACCCGGAGCCATGGCGGCGATGGCGGCCTCCACCACCGCCAGATAGGGCGAGGGGCTGCGAGCCACGGTGCGGCTGGCGAACGTGCGCCGCTCGGCCCAGGTGCAGTGGACCTCGTCCAGTGCTCGGGTAAGCGCCACGTGGAGCAGGCGGCGCTCCTCGTCCTCCGCCTCTGGAGTACGGGTGCGCCCGATCGGCACCAGGCCGTTCTCGAGCCCGGCCACCACGACCACCGGCCACTCCAGCCCCTTGGCCCGGTGGAAGGTTGTGAGCTCGACGGCGTCGGCGCCCTGCTGCGGCCCCTCGCACCGGCCACCGGCACGGAGCCACGCCACGAAGCCGTCGACGGAGCCGGCAAGGTCGAGGGCGGCGTAGTCGCGACCGAGGCGGACCAGGATCTGCAGGCTGAGCCGGCGCTCGTCGTTACCGGCCTCGTCACCGGGCTGGGCGGATCCTGTGTCGAGCGCCATTGCCTCCACGTCCGACAGGCGGGAGGTGAAGGGCGAGCCGGAGGTGCTCCTCCTCATGTGCTCCAGTGCGGCCTTCACTTCGGCCTGGAGCAGCAAGGAGCCGTCGCCCGTGTGCCGGGCAGGCACGCCGGCGGCCCGGAGGTGCTCCTCCAGCAGCACCAGCTGGGCGTTGGTGCGAGCCAGCACCGCCATCCGGCTCCAACCGGTGCCCGGCCCGTGCGCCCGCCGCAGGATGCGGGCGATGCCGCGCGCCTCGGCCTCGTCGGTCTCGAACCGGCGGACGACCGGCAGCGGGCCGTCGGGCCGGGTGGCCCTGGGCTCCACCTGGCTCGCACCGAGGACAGCGGCGGCGACCGACACGACCTGGGGCGTGGACCGGTGGTTGTGGTCGAGGTGGAGCACCTCGGCGCCCGCAAAGTGACGCCGGAACTCGGTGAGCAGCAGGGGGTCGGCCCCGTTCCACGCGTAGATGGCCTGGTTCGGGTCGCCCACGACGCACAGGTCGGGCCTGTCCCCGAGCCACGCCCGGAGGAGGCGGAACTGCGCCGGGTTGACGTCCTGGAATTCGTCGACGAAGAAGTGACGAAAGCGCCAGCGCTGGCCAGCGGCGAACTCGGGATCGGTCTCCAGTGCGTGGATGCAGCCGGCGAGGAGGTCGTCGAAGTCCACCATGCGCTTGCGGCGCTTGTCGTCCTCGTAATGCTGGTAGATGCCGGCCATGGTGGCGAAGGAGAAGTGCAGCCGGCGCCCCGAGAAATCCGCTGCGGCCTCGTAGCCGGAGGGCGGCACCAACCGGGCCTTGGCCCACTCGATCTCGGTGGCGAGGTCGGCGACTTGGACCAGCGCGGGGCTGCGACTCTCGGCCTGCGCCCGGCGGACGAGCGGCGCCAGGAGGCGCACCTTGCTGTCGAGCAGGGTGGGGGCCGGCTCGCCACGGTCGGCCCAGCGCCGCCGGAGCTGGGTGTAGGCGATGCCGTGGAACGTGCCCGCCGCCACCTGGTCCCGCACACCGAGGGACCTGAGGCGGCTGCGGAGCTCACCAGCGGCCTTCCGGGTGAAGGTGAGGACCAGGGTTCGTGACGCCTCCGCGCTCTGGGCCGTGACCCGGTGGGCGATGCGGCTGGTGAGCACCCTGGTCTTGCCCGAGCCCGCGCCGGCCAGGATGCACAGCGGGGCGGCTTCGGACACGACCGCCTCCCGCTGGGAGGAGTCGAGGCCGTCGAGCAGGCGCATGGTTGGCAAGGTATCCAGAGGGTGTGACAGCGCGGTGGATGGTGCTCGACGCGCAACGACCCCGAGTAGCCGTTCGGCCGGAGCCTCCCGTGCTTCTCGGGGCCGCGTCGCTCGGAGCACTGGCCTTCTCGCCCGGTGGGCGGCAACCCGGTGGACGCAAGCGTGGCCTTCCGAGGAAGACCACGAAACGGCTGTGCTCCTTCCCCGACACTGCACACTGGTCTCCGCCGTGTGAGGCGCCCCTGCGGCCCCCGCACTCGGCTTCGACCAGCTGCG
Organism: Actinomycetota bacterium; assembly: GCA_030777325.1. Lineage (GTDB taxonomy): Bacteria > Actinomycetota > Acidimicrobiia > Acidimicrobiales > YB1-3. The sequence continues at coordinate 8,529 of JALYGF010000016.1, forward strand.
CCGTACCGGAGTGGAGGCACTATGCGCCCGGCCCGCGCGTGCGTCAAGGCGATCTGCGATATCCCCAGCAAATCCTGGGCAGGGCAACGTCGTCCCCACATCGTCCCCCACGTTGTCCCCATGACATCCCCAGGCTCGGCCGGTCCGTCCGGAGTCGATGCGCCAGGTCACGGGCCGCGAGGTCCAGGGTCGAGCCCGGCGTTCGGGATAGGTTCGCCGCTGTGCTCAAGGCCTTCGCCGACGGCCGGCTGTTCGGGGCCTCCCACGGGGCGGCATCGCCGACGGTCCTCGGGCTGCCCGGGTGGGCGCGTACCCACCGCGATTTCGACGTCGCCTTCGCAGGCCTCGACGCCATCGCTGTGGACCTACCGGGCTTCGGCGCCAGCCCCGAGCCCCCGGAACCGTGGGGTGCGGCCGGATACGCCGCGGCCCTTGCGCCGTTGCTGGACGAGATGGCGTTCCCCGCAGTGGTGGTGGGGCACTCATTCGGTGGCCGGGTGGCGGTCGACCTGGCGGCTCGTCATCCGGAGTATGTCGCGGCCCTGGTGCTGACGGGGGTGCCCCTGCTCCGCCGGCCCGGTGGCCCCACCGCCAAGCCGGCCCTCGCCTACCGAGCGGGCCGGGCGCTGCATCGCCGGCGGCTGCTGGGAGACGGTGCCATGGAGGCGCTCCGCCGGCGCTACGGGTCCGCCGACTACCGGGCGGCGACCGGCGTCATGCGCCAGGTGCTGGTGCGGGTGGTGAACGAGACCTACGAGGACGAGCTGGCGGCCGTCACCTGCCCGACGGACCTGGTGTGGGGCAGCGACGACGCCGAGGTGCCCGTGGCCGTGGCCGAGGCGGCCCGCCGGCTGCTCAGGACGTCGACGCTGACGCTGGTGCCGGGTGCCGGACACCTTTTGCCCCTGACGGCTCCGGAGGAGCTGCGGGCCGCAGTGGAGCGGAACCTGCGCTCTCGGCTGTAACCGATGGAGACCGTGGTCACCGCGGCCGGGCTGGTGGCAGCGGGCCTTGCCGGGGTGCGGTGGTTGCGCGTTGCACAGCGGGAGCACTACGTACCCGGGTCGGTGACCCGATTCGCCCGCCGTTGGTGGGGAAGGGAGCCGAACTGGGTCATTGCCGGCCAGGTAGTGCTCTGCGTGTTGCTGGCAGCGGTGATGGCGCCCCTGGGCATCTCGGCCGCCATCGGCGTCGCCGTCGGCCCCTTTGGCCTCAGGCTTCGGGGACGGACGTCCAAGCTGGCATGGACGAGCCGTCTCCGGAGGCTCGCCATGGTGTGGTTGGGAATGCATCTGATGCTCGTCGGGCTGGCCGTCGCAGTCGGCGTGGGCGCCTTCGTCTCCGTGCTGCTGGCGGCACTCACTCCCGTTCTGGTGGACGGTGCGCTGTTCGTCACCGCTCCGCTCGAGCGCCGGATGGTGCAGCCCTTCGTGCAGCGGGCCGCCGCGCGCCTGAACCAGTTGCACCCCAGAGTGGTGGCCATCACGGGTTCCTACGGCAAGACCAGCACAAAGGGGTACGTGGCCCATCTGGTGGAGGCCACCCGCTCGGTGGTGGCCTCGCCGGCCAGCTTCAACAACCGGGCCGGACTGGCACGGGCGGTGAACGAGCAGCTGGTCCCGGGCACCGAGGTGTTCGTGGCCGAGATGGGCACGTACGGGAAGGGTGAGATCGCCGAGCTGTGCTCGTGGTGCCGGCCCGACATCGCCGTCATCACCGCCATCGGGCCCGTGCACCTGGAGCGCATGGGCAGCGAGGACGCCATCGCCGAGGCCAAGGCGGAGATACTCGAGGACGCCAGGGTGGCGGTGCTCAACGTCGACCACCCGCTGTTGGAGGCGTTGGCAGCACGCCGGACCGCGGCCGGCCAGCGGGTCGTGCGGTGCTCGGCCACGTCGGCTGACGCCGACCTGACCGTCATCGACGGCGAGGTGCGCGCCTCGGGCCGCCTCGTGGGGAGCCTCACGGATGGCGACGCCCCGCCCACCAACGTGGCCTGCGCGGTGGCCGTAGCCATGGAGCTTGGTGTGCCCGACGACGTGATCGCCGCTCGGCTCGCCTCGCTGCCCACGGCCGAGCACCGCCTCAGCGTGAGAACGGGCTCGAGCGGTGCGGTGGTGGTGGACGACACCTACAACGCCAACCCGGCCGGAGCGGCCCGCGCCCTGACCGTCCTGTCGAGCCATTCCTCCCCGGAGGGCAAGCGGGTGGTGGTGACGCCCGGTATGGTCGAGCTGGGCCGGCGTCAGCGCCACGAGAACGCATCCTTCGCCGCCGCCGCCGCAGCCAACGCCTCCCACGTCGTGGTGGTGGGTGCGACCAACCGCAGAGCTCTCCTCGACGGCGCAGCCCGAGGGCCGGCTGAAGTGGTCGTGGTCGGCACCCGCGACCAGGCTGTGGCCTGGGTGCATGAGCACGTGGGCGCCGGAGACGCCGTCCTTTACGAGAACGACCTGCCCGATCACTTTCCCTGAGACAGCAAGATCCAAGGAGCTCCATGGCCAAGCCAGCCGTCCTCTTCGGAGGTCCCTCTCCAGAGCACGACGTGAGCATCGTCACCGGGCTGCAGGCGGTTCACGCCCTGGGCGACGTCACCGCCGTCTACTGGTCCAAGACCGGCGACTTCTGGGAGGTGGACGCCGGCCTCGAAGCTCGCGACTTCGCCGACGGGGTACCCCGCAAGTCCGCGCAGCTGCGGCTGGTGGCGGGGGAGGGACTGGTGGGCAAGCGGCGCCCGCTCGAGCTGTCGGCGGTGGTGAACTGCTGCCATGGGGGCCCGGGTGAGGACGGCACCATCCAGGCCGCCATGGACCTGGCTGGAATCGCCTACACCGGTCCCACCGTGGCCGGAGCCGCCCTGGGCATGGACAAGCTGGCGTTCGGCCATCTGGTCACGGGCGCGGGCCTCCCGTCGCTGCCCCGCCTACAGCTGAGCGATGGCGGGGCGCCGCCGTTCGAAGGCCCCTACATCGTGAAGCCCCGCTTCGGCGGCTCCTCGATCGGCATCGAGGTGGTGGCCGACGCGGCCACGGCCCAGGCCCTTCTGCGCTCGGCGCCACACCTGCGCGCCGGGGCTGTTGTCGAGCCCTTCCGGCCGGCAGCCGAGGACCTCAACGTGGCGGTGCGGTCGTGGCCCGATGTCCAGCTCTCCGCCATCGAGAAGCCGCTTCGCCGCGAGGGTTCGGGCGACATCCTCGCCTACCGCGACAAGTACCTGGGCGGCGAGGGGATGCTGAGCGCTCCCCGGGAGTTCCCGGACCTGCCGGGCGAGGTGGGGGACGCCATCCGCCGGATGGCCACGGAGGTGGCCCGCCTCACGGGTCTGCGGGGCGTGGCCCGCATCGACTTCCTGGGAGCGGAGGGCGAGCTGTATGTGAACGAGATCAACACCGTCCCCGGCTCGCTGGCCAGGTACCTGTGGGTCGACCCGGAGATCCCCTTCGGGCGCCTGCTGGCCGACCTGCTGGAGGAGGCAGTGCTCCGGCCGGCGTTCCAATACAGCGTGGCCGGCGCCGACGGGTCGGCGCTGCGCTCGGCCGGCAGCATGGCCGACAAGTTGGGCTGAGAGGCGACGGGCCGTGGCGGACGCAGAGCAGCGGTGGGCCGACGAGCTGGCCGCCTGGGAGATCCCGAGGGAGATCCTCGAGGCGGCGCCCGAGAGCCCGTGGGGGTTCCCGCCCGCTCTCTTCGCCCGGGGGGCGCCGGAACCGGCCGCCTTGCAGGGCGCGGCAAGCCCGTCCCGCCGGCATGCCGCCGAGGTCCTCGAAGAGGAAGCGTCGGTCCTCGACGTGGGCTCCGGTGGAGGGGCCGCCAGCCTGGCCCTGGTCCCGCCGGCGGGGATGCTCGTGGCCGTCGACCAGAGCGAGGAGCTCCTGCAGGCCTTCTCGGAGGCGGCCGATCGCCTGGCGGTGGCCCATCGCGAGGTGCGGGGAACCTGGCCCGGCGTGGCAGAGGAGGTCGACGCCGCCGACGTGGTGGTCTGCCATCACGTGCTGTACAACACCGCCGAGCTGGTGGCCTTCACCAGTGCCCTCACCGACCATGCCCGGCACCGGGTGGTGGTGGAGCTCACCGCCCGGCACCCCCAGGTCGAGCTCAACCACCTATGGCGCGAGCTGCACGGCATCGACCGCCCCAGCGGGCCCACGGCGGAAGACGCCTGCGCAGTGCTCACCGAGGCCGGCCTCGACGTCCATGCCGAGGAGTGGGAGCGCCCGTCCCTCTGGTCCGGAATCGACCGAAGTGAGCTCGTCGCCTTCGCACGCCGCCGGCTCTGCGTGGGCCCCGAGCGGGACGCCGAGATCGACGCCCTCCTCTATCCGGACCGCGAACGTCCCATGCGCCCGATGGTGACCCTGTGGTGGGAGGGAGAAGCCTGAGGCCTGATCCCAGTCGCTCAGGCCGGCGCCCGTCCTACGCTGGGGCATCCCGAGCGTCTCCGCCAACGGCGTCAGCATCGAGTACGAGGCCTTCGGCGATCCGCGCCGGCCGGCGCTCCTCCTGTTGGCGGGCCTCGGGGTCCAGCTCACCGGATGGCCCGAGGAGTTCTGCGCCGAGCTGGTCGACCGAGGCTTCTACGTCGTCCGCTACGACAATCGAGACGCCGGCCTGTCCACAGTGTTCGACGATGGACCTCGGCCGGACCCGATGGCCGTCTATCTCGGGGACCGCTCGTCGGTGGACTACACGCTCGAGGACATGGCTGACGACGCCGTCGGGCTGTTGGATGCCCTCGAGATCCCCGCCGCCCACCTGGTGGGCAGCTCCATGGGAGCCATGATCGCCCAGGCGCTGGCCGCCCGGTACCCGGACCGGACCCTGAGCCTGTGCTCCATCAGCGCCACCACCGGGAGCACCTCGGTGGGTCAGCCCACGGCCGAGGCCTTCGAGCTTCTGGCCCGGCCGCCGGCGAGAAGCCGGGAGGAGTTCATGGAAGCCGACATCGCCTCCCACCGTGTGCTGGGCTCTCCGGCGTATCCGAGCGACGAGTCCAACATGCGCGCCGAGGCGGGGCGGGCCTACGACCGGGCCTTCGTCCCCGATGGGACCGGCCGCCAGCTGTGCGCCATCATCGCCTCCGGGGACCGCACCGCCAGCCTGGCCGCCATCACCGCTCCCACGGTGGTGATCCACGGAACCGAGGACAAGCTGATCCAGCCCAGCGGCGGGGAGGCCACGGCCAAGGCCATCGTGGGCGCCGAGCTGGTGATGATCGAGGGCATGGGCCACGACTTCCCCCGTGGGATCTGGCCCCAGGTCATCGACGCCATCGTGTTCAATGCCGCCCGCACAGACGGGCGCCGTTGACCATGGCCACCCTCGTCACGTTCCATGCCCACCCCGACGACGAGGCGATCTCGTGCGGTGGGACCATGGCCAAGGCTGCGTCAGAGCGCCATCGAGTGGTCCTGGTTGTGGCCACCCGTGGCGAGAACGGTGAGGCTCCCGAAGGTTTCCTTCCCCCGGGCGAGTCGCTGTCCGAGCGCCGTACCAAGGAGACCGAGGCTGCGGCCGCCATTCTCGGCGTGAGCCGGGTGGCCTTCCTCGGGTACGTCGACTCGGGGATGTTGGGCACCCCCGAGAACGAGGTGCCGGGGTCGTTCTGGCAGGCCGACATCGACGAGGCCGCCGGGCGGCTGGCGGCCATCCTCACCGAGGAAGAGGCCGACGTGCTCACCGTCTATGACCCCAATGGCACCTACGGCCACCCCGACCACGTCAACGTGCACCGGGTTGGCGTCCGGGCGGCGGAGCTGGCCGGCACCCAGCGGGTCTACGAGGTCACCGCTGACCGCGATCACATGGCCGCGCTCATGTCCCGCGCCGAGGAGTTGGGCATGGACACTTCAGAGTTCGACGACGAAGACTTCGATCTCGACGGCTTCGGTACGCCCCGGGCGCTGATCACCACCCGGGTGGACGTCACCGCCTTCCTCGAGCAGAAGCGCGCCGCCATGGCCGCCCACGCCAGCCAGATCGCCGAGACGTCGTTCTTCCTCGCCATGCCGCCCGAGGCGTTCACCGCGACCTGGGGCACCGAGTGGTTCGTCCGCCGAGGGGCGCCCGCCGACACCGAGGAGACCGGTCTCTTCGACGGCCTGGGTGGGTGACCCCCTCCCGGCTCAGTCCGGGGGGGGCCGATGGGCCGCCAGTGCATGGACCGTGCGAAGATCACGCCATGTCCATCGTGCGCATCAACGCCATCACCGTTCCCCCGGACCGAGGCGACGAGTTGGCCGGCCGCTTCGCCGCTCGAGCCGGCCAGGTGGAGAAGAGTGACGGGTTCGAGGAGTTCCAGCTCCTGCGGCCTTCGGATGGTCGGGGGACCTGGCTCGTGTACACCCGTTGGCGCGACGAAGCCTCCTTCGAGGCGTGGGCCAGCTCTCAGGCGTTCCAGCAGGGCCACGCCCAGCCCGAAGGATCCAGCCAGCCGGTGGCCTCGGGCTCGGAGCTGTGGTCGTTCACCGTCGAGCAGCGCACGCCCATCGCCTAGCGGGGCCGACTCCCGCTGGCTCTCGCCTCTCTCCTTGACGTCCACAATGGCTTCGCCTGGTTCGTGATCGTCGGCAACGGTCTGGCCGGGCTGTGGGCCCTGGCCGCCCACCGAGTGGTGGGCCTGCGCACCCGTGCCCTTTGGTGGTTCACCGTGATCGTGGAGGTCGCCGTGTTCGTGCAGGTGGCGCTGGGCGTGGGGCTGGTCTCGGGCCAGAAGCGCCCCGTCGACCAGTTCCACATGTTCTACGGGTTCGTGGCCATCATCGCCGTCGGAATCCTGTACTCGTACCGCCAGCAGCTACGCCACCGCCAGTACCTCCTCTACGGCTTCGGTGGGCTGTTCGTGATGGGCCTCGGGATCAGGGCGCTGCTCGTCGGCTGATCAGAGGTGCACGACCTGGCAGGTGGTGGTGCGGGTTATGCCGTCGATGAGCTGCATCTTCGAGACCACCATCCGCCCCAGCTCGTCGACGGTGTCTGCCTCGGCCGTCACGATGACGTCGTACGGGCCGGTGACGTTCTCGGCGGAGACGACGCCGTCGATCTGGGCGATCTCCTGGGCCACCTGGGCCGACTTGCCCACCTCGGCTTGGATGAGAACGTAGGCACACACCGCCACGGACCGCTCCTCTCGCTCAGCGTCCCGCACTCTAGCTTGGGCCCATGACGACGACCGGTGCACTCATTCCTCGCGACGTGCTGTTCGGCAACCCCGAGCGGGTGCAGCCCAAGATCTCGCCCGACGGCAAGCGGTTGGCCTGGATAGCGCCCGTCGACGGCGTGCTCAACGTGTGGGTCGGCGACCTGGCCGGAGGTGAGGCCATGCCGGTCACGGACGACCGTGAACGGGGGGTCCGGACCTACTTCTGGGCCCACGACCACCGCCACCTCCTGTATCTCCAGGACAAGGGCGGCGACGAGAACTGGCGCCTCTACGGAGTGGACCTCGACAGCGGACTGGTTCGCGACCTCACGCCCTTCGACGACGTGCAGGCCCAGGTGGTCGAGGCCTCCAAGCATCACCCTCACCAGATCCTCGTGGGTCTCAACAGGGACAACCCGCAGCTGCACGACGTGTACCGCCTCGAGCTCGGTAGCGGCGAGCTGGCCAAGGTCGTGGAGAACCCCGGCTTCTTGGACTGGGTGGCCGACATGGACATGCGGGTGCGTTGCGGTTCGGCACCTACACCAGACGGTGGCGTGAACCTGATGGTGCGTGACGGAGAGTCCGACGAGTGGAGGCTCCTGCTCGAGGTGTCCCAGGAGGACGCCCTCAGCACCGCCGTGATGGGGTTCACCGCGGACGGCGACGGCCTGTTCCTCATCACCTCCCAGGGTGCCAACGCCGGGCGCCTGGTCCGCATGTCCCTGGGCGACGGCAGCCGGCAGGTGATCGCCGAGGATCCCACCTACGACGTCTCCGACGTGATCGTGCACCCCGACACCCGTGAGGTGCAGGCGGTGGCATTCCTGCGCGACCGGATCGACTGGCAGGTGCTCGATCCGGCGCTGAGTGCCGACTTCGAGGCCATGCAGGCGCTGCACCCGGGGGACATGGGCTTCGCCGGCCGGGACCACGCCGACGTCACCTGGCTGGCCGCCTTCACCGCTGACGACGGCCCGGTGTCGTACTACTCCTTCGACCGGTCGAGCAAGGAGGCGACATTCCTCTTCGAGCACCAGCCGGCGCTTTCCGAGTACCCCCTGTCCTCGATGGAGCCCTTCTCGTGCACGGCGCGCGACGGCCTCACCGTCCACGGGTACCTGACCTTCCCTCGGGGTGCGGAGCGGGAACGGTTGCCCACGGTGCTGAACGTCCACGGCGGCCCGTGGGGTCGTGACGCCTGGGGCTTCGACCCGGAGGCGCAGTGGCTGGCCAACCGCGGCTACCTGTGCGTGCAGCTGAACTTTCGGGGCTCCACCGGCTACGGCAAGGACTTCGTGAACGCCGGCGACCGGGAGTGGGGAGCCAGGATGCACGACGACCTGCTCGACGCCGTGGACTGGTTGGTGGAGCAGGGTTACGCCGACCCCGATCGGGTCGGGATCTACGGCGGCTCCTACGGGGGCTACGCCGCGCTGGTGGGAGCCACCTTCACGCCGGAGGTCTTCCGCTGCGCCGTGGATCTGGTGGGCCCGTCAAACCTGAAGACGCTGATCGAGAGCATCCCGCCCTACTGGGCCCCCCTAATTGCCACGTTCCACACCCGGGTGGGCAACCCCGAGACGGAGGAGGACTTCTTGTGGTCGCGCTCACCGCTATCCAAGGCGGAGAACGTGAGCATCCCGCTCCTCATCGCCCAAGGCGCCAACGACCCGAGGGTCAAGCAGGCCGAGTCCGAGCAGGTCGTGGCCGCCCTGCGGGCGAAGGGCATCGACCATGAGTACCTGCTCTTCGACGACGAGGGTCACGGCTTCGCCAAGCCCCAGAACCGCCTCCGCTTCTACGCCCACGCCGAGCGCTTCCTGGCCGAGCACCTGGGCGGGAGGTGCGAGGACTGAGCTGTGGTGGGGAGTGAGCCGTTACCGGCGACGGCCTGCCGCCGCCATTAGCTG
>JALYGF010000017.1 GCA_030777325.1 Actinomycetota bacterium
AGATCGAGGAGGCGTTCGCCGGGGGAGAGGCCGAGGCGGTCGTAGTCGACGGTCAGCATCGGGCGCGGACGCCACCGGACAGGAGGTGCCGGCGCAGAACGGGTCCGGCCAGTACATGCCGGTACTGGGCGACGGTTCCCTCCGCCGTGGCCCGCCAGGTGAAGCGCTCGAGAGCCCTGGCTCTCCCGTTCCGGCTGAGCCGGAGGCGCAGGGCGCCGTCGTCCAGGGCCTGCCCGATGGCCGCGGCCAGCGCCTCCGAGTCACCGGGCGGCACCAGCAGTGCCGTCTCCCCGGTGGCGCCCACCACCTCGGGGAGGGCCCCCCCGGTCGTCGCCACCACGGGCACCCCGCATGCCATGGCCTCGATGGCCGGCAGCGAGAAGCCTTCGTAGAGCGACGGCACCACGGCCAGCTCGGCCTCGGCGTAGAGGCGCACCAGAGCCTCGTCGCTCAACCCAGTGACGAACCGGACGGCGCCATCTAGCCCAAGCCGCTCGACGGCCGCCGCCGCCCCGCTCTGTGGGCGGGGGGACCCCACCACTACCAGCTCGGCGTGGCGCTCGGTGCGAACCTTGGCCAGTGCCTCCAGCAGGGGCACTAGCCCCTTCATGGCCACGTCGGCGCTGGCTGTGGTGACGAGCCTTCCCCGCACCCTGCCCACGCCGGGCTTGGCTCGGAAGAGTGTGTGGTCCACGCCCACGGGGACGACGGCCATGCGGGTCGGATCCACCCCCAGTTGAGCGGCGATGTCCGACCGGGAGGAATGGGAGACGGTGAGCACGCGCTGGAGCCGGCGGACCACCCGCCTCTGCATTTCCACGAACCCGTACCACCGGCGAAGGGTGAGCCGGCGCCACCGGTCGGGCGCGCTGGCCATCTCGAGCTCCCTGTCCACGGTGATCGGGTGGTGCACGGTGGCCAGCACGGGCCAGCCGTCGTCCATCATGCCCAGGAGACCCGTTCCCAGGCACTGGTTGTCGTGCACCACGTCGAACGAGCCCAGGCGGGAGGCCAGGGCGGCACGGGCGCGCACGCTGAAGGTGAGTGGTTCGGGGAAGCCCGCGGTGCACATGATGGCGAACTCGACGACGTCCACCATGGTGCGGAACTCCCGGAGGCGCGGCGTTCGGAAGGGGTCGGGTTGCCGGTAGAGGTCGAGGCTGGGGACGGGCACGAACCCCACCCCGTCGTCCAGCACCGGGTAGGGCGGACCCCCGAACACTGTGACCTCGTGGCCCAGCGAGACGAGCTCCCGCGTTAGTTGGCGCGTGTAAACGCCCTGGCCCCCGCAGTAAGGATTGCCACGGTAGGCGAGGAAGGCGACGCGCAGCGGCCTGAGCCGTGTTCTGGTCGACATAGGAGTGCCGACGGACCCTATGTCCTTCGGGTCCGGGGGACCCCTCGCCGGGTCAGCCAGGCCAGGCCCAGAACGGCGCCGGCTACGCCGAGGAGGGGTGCGTCCCCGACGGCCGTGTACAGCGTCCGCCCCCTTCTCATGACCGCGGGCCGCTGGATGACCTGCCGGCGCCCGAGCGTCGTGCGGGCCAGCAGCCGGCCCCGGTTGTCGACGTAGGCGCCGTAGCCGGTCGGGGCCGCCTGCAGGAGGTCCCGGCCGCTTTCGATGGCCCGGAGGCGGGCGGCCGCCAGTTCTTGGGCAGGCACCTGGCTGGAGGTGAACGAGGCCGCGTTCGTCGGCACGGTGAGGAGCCTGGCCCCGGCCCGGGTGGCGGCCCTCGACCGGCTCGAGAAGAACACCTCGTAGGAGATGGAGACCCCCACCGGCCCGGCAGCCGTGCTCAGGACGGGGGACCTGTGGCCGACGATGGCATCGCGAGGGACGGCCGAGAGGTCGGCGACTCGCTCCACCAGACCACGGGCGGGGACGTACTCGCCGAACGGGACCCGCTCCACCTTGTCGTAGCGGTCGACGATCTCCCCGCTCGGTGACCAAGCCACGGCGGCGTTGAAGAAGCGGTCGGGGCCCGACGCCTCGATGACCCCGGCGACCACCGTCGCCCCGATCCTCCGAGCCACGTCGGCGACGCTACGGCCCTCGGAGGTGTCGCCGACGGGACCGTCCGCGTCCACCACGTCCTCGGGCCAGAGAACGAGCGCCACCGGAGGCCGGACGTCCCGGTTCGCCTCCAGCGTGGCGTCCAGCACGGCCTTGGGGTCGGACTCCACCCCCCGGAATCCGCGCCGCCCTCCACCCTGGACCACCGCCGTCGCCACCGCCGGCCCACCTCCGCCGTCGGGGCTGATGGCGCCGGCCACGGCCCCTGCCACCACCAGGCAGAGTGCCGCGGCCGCGACGAGGGCGCGGCGGCGGGCCAGCTGATGCAGCCCCACGCCGGCAACTACGGCGAGGATGAATACCAGCAGCTCGCCGCCGATGCGTGCCCCGCCGGCCAGCGGCCCGGCCGACTGCCCGAGGGCGATGCCCGCCAGTGGTACGCCGCTGAAGGGCACCACGGCCCGGCCCGCCTCGGCGATCACCAGGGCGGCGGGGAGCGCAGGCGCGCTCCACCGCCCGCGAGGCACCAGCGCCGCCGCCACGGCGACGAACGACGCCTCTATGAGCATGGCCAGGGCGGCACCGAGGAAGTGGAACTCGCTCATCCACCACAGGCCGATCCCGAACAGACCCATGCCGAAGGCCATCCCTGTCACGACGCGCCGGCCTAGGCGCAGGTCGTGGAGGGACCAGGACAGCAGGGCGACGCCGACGAAGCCCACCGGCCACCATCCGAAAGGGGGCAGCGAGAAGGCGGCCACGGCTCCGCCCAGGAGGGCGAGCCCGGCAGGGCGGAGGGAAGCCAGGGAAGCGATGCGCCATGGTTGTCGCCTTGGCTGACAGTCTCCAGTCGGGCGTCCCACTGGCTCCCGCCCGCCTTCTGTTTGCCTTGAAGCGTCATGGTGACGCCCCCCACGGGTTTCAGTAATGGTGAGCCCAGCCAGAGCGCTCACCACCGGACTCGGCCCTCGCGCCACCCGGAGCACGCACGATGCCGTCATCGGCTCGTCCTCACATCACCACCGAGACGGTTTCACAGACGGTGCCCGTAGAGCGTGAGCAGGTGCGCATCGAGCGCGAGCCCATCACCGAGGCCAATGCGGGCGTCGCCATGAGCGGGCACGACCTGTCGGAGGAGGAGGTCGAGGTCACCCTCACCGAGGAGGAGCCCGTGGTCGAGAAGCGGGTGGTGCCGAAGGAGCGGGTACGCCTCGACAAGGATGTCGTCACCGAGCAGGAGACGGTGTCGGCCGACCTTCGAAAGGAGCAGATCGACGTCGAGGGCGAAGGCACGGGCGCTGGACCGGCCCGGTAACCGCCGCCCGGCGGCGCCTTCAGTGGAGATCACGACGGACCAGCACGACGACATGACGGACCAGCACGACGACATGGTCGTCTCGGACGGCGACGACGGTGACATCGTCCTCTCGGGCGAGGAGGTGGACGTCCGCCTGGTTCGCCGGGCGCGGGAGGTGGTGCGTGTCAGCAAGCGCATCGTCACCGAGGAGAGCACCCTCACGGTCACTACCCGACGCGAGGAGCTCTTCGTCGAGAGGAGGCCGGCCACGGTGTCCGATCAGGTGGAGGAGCGTCGTCGGCCGGGCTCGCTCGAGCACGTCTTCACCCTGTCGGTCGAGGAGGTGACCATCCAGACACGCATCGTTCCCAAGGAGCGCGTGCGGGTCTGGGTGGAGCCCACGGTGGAGCAACGCGTGGTCAGCGCCGACGTGGGCCACGAGGACGTCGAGGTCGAGGTCGAGGTAGCGCCCTCCATAGTCCCGGACCTCGAGTCCGGGGCCTAGTACAGAGGTGTTCAGGCCAGCCGGGGGAGTGGCTGCTCCAGCTGGTTGAGCGGGGCGAAGGGGTCCCCCAGGCGGGTCACACGGTCGATGACCTGGTCGGCCTGGAACACCAGCAGGTCGGGGTCGCGGGCCTCCGAGACCTGAGCCACCTCCTCCCAGGTGACCGGTGTGGACACCGTGGGCCGCGCCCGGGCTCGGAGGGAGTAGACGCAGACGGTGGTCTTGTGCTCGTCGTTCTGGCTCCAGTCGATCAGCACCTTCCCCGGACGGAGGTCCTTGCGCATGCTGGAGACGACCTCGGAGGGGAAGCGCTGCTCGAAGAGCTGGGCGACGGCCAGGGCGAAGTCCTTGGTCCCGCCCTCGTAGGTGGCGGGGGTGTTGAGGGGCGCGTACAGCTGCAGCCCCTTCGAGCCGGACGTCTTGGCGAAGCTTGCGAGCCCCAGGCGGTCGAACAGGTCCTTCAGGCGCAGCGCCACTCGGCAGCACTCCACGACGGTGGCCGGCGGGCCGGGGTCGAGATCGAAGACGACCATGGTGGGCCGGGTGATGTCGTTGGCACGCGACAGCGAGGTGTGCAGCTCGAGGGATGCCAGGTTGGCGACCCACACCAAGGTGGGGAGGTCGCCGGCCACGCAGTAGCTCACCTCGGCGTTGTTGTGGCGGCTCCAGATGGGCGCCACCTCCACCCAATCCGGGCGGTGCTGCGGGCAGCGCTTCTCGTAGAAGAACTGCCCGTCCACCCCGTTGGGGTAGCGCTTCAGGGTGAGCGGCCTTCCGGCCAGGTGGGGGAGCAGGACACCGGCCACGGCCTGGTAGTAGGCGATGACCTGGCCCTTGGTGAAACCCGTTTCCGGGTAGAGCACCTTGTCCAGGTTCGAGAGGGTGAGCTCTCGGCCGTCGACGGCCACCGTGGTGCCCGCCGGCGTCACGAAGCCTGCCGGGATTCGTCCTTCTGGGATTCGTCCGCCTCGGTACCGTCCCTGCCGTCGCCCTTGGCCGCCGCCAGTGAGGCTTCGAGGGCAGCCATGAGGTCGACCACCGGACGGCGCGGCTCCGCTGCCGGCTGAGCCACGACCTCCTCGCCCTGGGCCTTGCGCTCGATCAGGGCCAGCACCTGCTCGCGGTGGGTGTCGTAGTACTTGTGAGGGTCGAAGTCGGCCGAGAGGGTCTCTATGAGCTGGCTGGCCATGGCGAGCTCCCGGTCGCTGACGTCACCGACCTGCCCCGGCAGCCCCTCGACCTCGTCCTGGGGGACCACCTCGTCGGAGAAGTTCATCGTGGACATGACCAGCGCCTCGCCGAGGGGACGGATGGCCACCAGGTACTGCTTGGTGCGCATCACGACCTTGGCGATGCCCACCTTGCCGGACTCCCGCATCGCCTCGAGGAGGAGGCGGTAGGGCTTGGCGCCCCGCTCGTCGGGGACGACGTAGTAGGAGGAGTCGTAGTAGAGGGGGTCGATGTCGTCGAGGTTGACGAAGTCCTCGATGTCGATGGTGTGGGTGCTCTCGGGGTCCAGCTCCTCCAGCTCGCCCGGCTCGATCATCACGTACTGGTCCCCACCGAGGTCGTAGCCCTTGGCGATCTCCTCGTAGGGCACCTCCTGGCCGTCGAGCGAGCAAACCCGCTTCTGCTGGATGCGTGCGCCGTCCTTGGCGTGCAGCTGGTGGAAACGAACGTCCTTCTTGCGCACGGCGGTGAACAGCTTCACGGGCACGTTCACCAGCCCGAAGCTGATGGCACCACCCCAGATCGACCTGGCCATGCCCTATTCTCCCTCGGCTGTGGCCTCTCGCACCACCGCTTCGGCTGCCTTGTCGTCCCGGAGCCCCTTGAACGACGGATGGCGCATGGTGCCGCCCTCCGTCCACTGGCTGAACTCGACCTCGGCCACCAACCTGGGCTGCACGAAGCGGGCGTCCCGCAACCGCACGTCGCCTTGGGGCATTCCGGCGAAGGGGCTGGTGGCACGCTCGAGCGGCTCGAGGAGGCGGGCCAGCTCGTCGAGCGTGCGGTCGGTGAAGCCGGTGCCCACCCTGCCCGCGTATCGCAGCTCGCCGCCCTCGTAGTAGCCGGCCAGGAGGGCGCCGAGGCGGCCCGAGCGGTTACCGCCGCCGGGCAGCCAGCCGCCGATGACCACCTCCTGGCGGGGCTTGGACTTGACCTTGATCCAGGCCCGCGACCGCCGTCCCGGCTCGTAAACCGAGTCCAGCCGCTTGGCCACGATGCCCTCCATGCCCTGGGCCCTGGTGGCGGCGAGGAGGCCGGCGCCGTCGCCCAGATGGTTCCGCGGCGTCGACCAGCAGGAACCTTCCAGGCCCAGCCCTTCGAGCAGGTCCCGGCGTTCGGTGTAGCGAAGGTCCATCGTGGAGCGCTCGTCCAGCCACAAGAGGTCAAAGGCCATGAACACGACTGGGTAGGGCTCCATCCGCCGGCGCACGTCACGGGGATCGGTCACGTGCATGCGGTGCTGGAGCCGACCGAAGCTGGGCCGGCCGTCGTCGTCGAAGGAGACGACCTCCCCGTCGAGCACCACACTGCCGCCCACCAGATCGGCCATCGGCCACAGCTCCGGGTAGCGGGGCGTGATGTCCACCAGCTTGCGACTCTGCAAGTGCAGCCGGCCGCCCCCGGCGTGCACCAGGGCCCGGACGCCGTCCCACTTGATCTCGAAGCCGAATGCCTCCTCATCAGCCGGCAGGGGACCGGCGGTGGCCTGCATGGGGGCGATGCCTACCGGCAGTCCGGCCGCTGCGCTTTGGGTCATGGCGACCGGTCCCTCGAAGCGCGTTTCGCTGTTGGCCGCAGCGGGAAGGTGGCCGTCGTGGACGAGGTCCCCGAAGAGGCGATCGAGGACGCCGAGGGCACCGGAGCGAGCTCGGGACACCACCATGAGGGGGTCACCGGCGAGGACGGGACGCTGCGCAAGCACCTCAAGGACATGCACCAGCTCGAGGTCCCGTCCGGCATGAGCGCGTCTACCCAGGACGGTCTGCACAACCGCCTGCACGACGAGACTGCGGCCGCCGACGACTGACAACTGTCCCCGGCCGCCGGCGGGCGCTCAGCTCTCGTCGACGTGGCGCTCGCTCTCGTGCTCGCCGTCCTGCTCGTCGGCGGACGAGGGAAGGCTCGGCCAGCTGGTCACCATCTGTGTGGGCTCGTCGGGATCGGTCCCCTCGCTCGGCCCCTTCGGTCCTGCCTGGGCGGGTTTGGCCGCCGCCCACGCCGACCCCCGCGGCGGGGGCACGGCTTCGGCGCGGTTCGCCTGGTCGCTGTCAGGGCCACCGGCGTCGGCGTCCTCGACGTCCGGGTCATCGGTGGTGTGGCTCAGCTCGGCCGAGGCAAGGACGCGCCGGGCGGCGGCGCGGCCCTGGGCGATGCAGGTCGTGATGCCGAGCCCTCGGTAGGCGGCACCCACCACCTCCACGTGGGGCAGGTCCCGCCGGAGGGCGGTCTCCATGCTCGCCACCCGCTCGAGGTGGCCGACCCGGTACTGCGGGAAGGCGTCGACCCACCTGGCGACCCTGGCCCGCAGGGGGGCCTTTGTGAGCTGCAGCACCTCCACCAGCTCGTTGTGCAGGTGCTGGACCAGCTCGACGTCCTTCATCTTGAGGGCCCGCTCGTCGCCGAAGCGCCCGGCCGACACGCGGAGCACGACCTCGTCGGGCTCGGCCCAGTGGGGCCACTTGGAGGAGGCGAAAGAGCAGGCGGTGATCAGGTGGTCCTCGCTCTGGGGTACGAGGAAGCCGCTCCCGTCCGGCGGCTCCGGGAAGGCCGAAGCCGGATACACGAGCACCGTGACCGCCACGGACGCGTGGTCGATGGAGCGCAGCTCGGCCGCGGCATCGGGCGAAGCGGCCGCTACCAGGCCGGCCGACACGTGGGCCGGGGTGGCGACGATGGTGGCGTCAGCACCCTCCACAGGCACCGAGTCGACAGGTGACTCCAGATGGATCGTGGCTCCAGCGCTGCGCAGCTCCTCCACCAGCCGGTCCACGAGCTGGCCCAACCCGCCGCGCAGCGATTGGAAGGATGGCCTGGCCGCGTCCCGTCGCTGGGCGCGCACGCCTCGCATGAGGCTCCTGGCCGAGGCGGCCTCTCCCAGCTGGGGGGCGGTGGCGTGGACGCTCAGGTCCCTGGACGGCCCGGCATGGATGCCGCCGAATAGCGGGTCTACGAGGCGGTCGTGCACCTGGCGGCCCAGCCGGGCCGCGACCAGATCGCCCACCGAAAGGTCACCGTCGTCTTCCTTCCTTCGTCCCCGGGGAAGGACACCGTCCAGAGCCAGCCTGGCCACCGCCAGCGGGGACAGGATGCGCGAGCGGGCGACGGAAGTAAGGCGACTGGGTACTCCGAGGAGGATGTCCGAGGGCAGGGGACGAAGGCGTCCGCCCACCCACACCGCGGCGTGGTCGGTGGCCGCCGTCACCAGGTCATCCTCCAGGTCCAGCTCCCGGCAGAGCTCGGTGGCCTCGGGCGTGCGAGCCACGAAGGCGTCGGGGCCGAGGTCCACAGGGTGGCCCCCGATATCGTCGGTGACGATCTTGCCCCCAAGGTGGTCCGACGACTCCAGCACCATTACCTCCGCGCCCGACCGCCGCAGCTCCCACGCCGCGGCCAGTCCGGTGATACCGCCGCCGACGACCGCCACTCGGGGGGTCATGACCGCACGGGCGACCGCACCGGCGACTGCACCGCCGACCGCACGACGTCGGCCAGCATGGCCATGAATCGAGGATCGTCGTTGAGGGAGGACGTCCGGCTCAGGCGCAGGCCGGCGGCCTCGGCCACGGCGCGCGCCTCGATGTCGACGTCATAGAGAACCTCGAGATGGTCGGACACGAAACCGGCCGGACAGACGACCACCGACTCCACGCCGTCGTCGGGGAGGCGCCGGATCACGTCCAGGACGTCCGGGCCGATCCAGGCGTCGGCCGTACGACCCGCGCTCTGCCACGCCACGCGCCAGCGCTTGAGCCCGCATCGGCTGGCGACGGCTTCAGCGGTCCGGTGCAGCTGGTCGGGGTAGGAGGGGTCGTCAAGGGTGAGGGCCCGCTCGGGAAGGGAGTGGGCAGTGAACAACGTCTCCACCGACGATCCAGGCGGGAGGCCGATGAGGGCTTGAATGACCCGCTCTGCCAGGAGGTCGATCAGCACCGGGTGGAGGTGCCAGGAGTCGATGCCGATGTAGGCGATCCCGCCGCCGGCCGCCGCCGCCGCCCGCTGGTGGTATTGGCCCACGCTGAGGGCGGAGAAGTGAGGCGCCAGCACCAGGCCCACCACTCGGCCGGCGCCCTGCGCAATGAGCTCGGCCACGCCGTCCTCGATGAACGGCGCCGCGTGCTTCTGGCCCAGCGCCACCACGAAGCCTTCCCCCAGGTAGTTGGCGATGCCGCCGGCCTGGACCCGGGTCCGCTCGGCGAGCGGCGAGATGCCGCCGATGGCGTCGTAACGGCGTTCGAGGTCGGCCAGCAGCTCGGGCGTGGGCGGGCGACCCCTGCGTACATGTGTGTAGTAGCTGTGCACGTCCTCGGGTGCGGCCGGGGTGCCGTAGGCCATCACCAGGACGCCGACTGGCTGGTCAGGCACTGTGCACGAGCTCGACCACCCGCTCGAGGATGGCGGGGTCGGTGTCGGGCAGCACGCCGTGGCCGAGGTTGAAGACGTGGCCCGGCCTGCCGCCCGCCTGGTTCAGGATCTTTCGGGTCTCCGCCTCCACCACGTCCCACGGGGCCAGGCACACGGCGGGGTCCAGGTTGCCCTGCACCGCCCTGTCTTGGCCGATGCGGTCCCAGGCCACGTCGATCGGAACTCGCCAGTCCACGCCCACCACGTCGGGACCGGCGTCGGCCATCAGTGCGAGGAGCTCGCCAGTGCCCAGCCCGAAGTGGATTCGGGGGACATCGAGGTCGGCCAGTCCGTCGAAGATGCGGCGGGTGACGGGCAGCACCAGCTCCGCGTAGTCGGCCGGAGAGAGGGTGCCGGCCCAGCTGTCGAAGAGCTGCACCGCCTGCGCCCCCGCCTCGACCTGGGAGCGCAGTGAGACCAGGGCCAGGTCGGCGAGGGCTTCGAGCAGGGCCCACCAGGTGCTCGGCTCGGCGTGCATCAGTGCCTTGGTCCGAGCGTGGCTGCGCGACGGACCGCCCTCGATGAGGTAGCTGGCCACGGTGAACGGTGCCCCGGCGAAGCCGATCAGCGGGACCGATAACTCGGAGGCCAGCTGGCGCACCGCCTCCAGCACGTAAGGCGTGTCCTCCTCGGGCTCCAGGGGCCTGAGCCGGCCGAGGTCCTCCTTGGTGCGGAAGGGCTCGGTCACCACCGGTCCGGTCCCCGGGACGACGTCGACGCCGAAACCGATGGCGGCCACGGGGACGACGATGTCGGAGAAGAGGATGGCCGCGTCCACGCCGTAGCGGCGTACCGGTTGGAGGGTGAGCTCAGCCACCAGCTCGGGTTCGCGGATGGCCTCGAGGATGCTGCCGCTGCCCCGCCGAGCCCGGTACTCGGGTAGGGCCCGCCCCGCCTGGCGCATGAACCACGCCGGCACATGGGGGCTGGGCCGGCGCCGGCACGCCAGCAGGAAGGGAGCTTCATCAGGCGCGACCATGCAGGAGCGACGTTAGGCGGCGTCGCCACCCAGAGGACGACAACAAAGTCCCGGGCCGGCCGGTGAGCTGCCCGACACCAGGGTCGGGGAAGATTTCGGCTGGGCTCATCGCCCTTCCGAGAGCCCGAGCCGAGCCGACCCACGAGGGGCGCCCGAGACTGGTAGCACTGGGGTATGGCCCCCGTGTCCGCCGTCGAGCCCGACAGCCTCCTCGTCGAGTTGGTGGCGACGCCCGAGGGCCGGTCCGACCCGTACCCTCGCTATGCGACCCTGCGGCGCCTGGCGCCCGTCCACCAAAGTGCCTTGGGCTTCTGGACCCTCAGCCGCTACGAGGACTGCCAGCAGCTCCTACGCCACCCGGGCGTGGGGAAGAACTTCACCGGCGCGGCCAACTCTCTGGGCCTGAGCGACGAGCAGCGGGCCGAGCAGAACCGCTTCCGCAACGACCGCTCCAACATGTTGACCACCGACCCGCCGGACCACACCCGGCTGCGAGGGCTGGTCACCCGAGCCTTCACGCCCAGGACAGTGGAGACCCTGCGGAGCCGCATCGTGGCCCTGGTCGACGAGCTGCTGGACTTTGGCTCCGGGGAGGTGGATGTCATGGACGCACTGGCCTTCCCACTGCCGGTAACCGTCATCGGCGAGATGCTCGGCGTTCCCGCCGAGGATCGGCCCGGTCTTCGACCGCTGGTGCGGGCCGTGACCGCGGTCCTCGAGCTCGCCGTCACCCCCGAAGGGCTGGCCGAGGCCACGACGGCCGACATGAGGCTGCAGGAGTACTTCGCGGGTCTGGTGGCGGAGCGTCGGGCCCACCCCCGGGATGACTTGCTCACCAAGCTGATAGAGGCCGAGGACAAGGGCGACCAGCTGAGCGAACGCGAGCTGATCTCCACTGCCATCCTGTTGTTCGCCGCCGGGTTCGAGACGACCACTCATCTCATCGGCAACGGACTGCTGGCTCTTCTGCGTCACCCGGACCAGCTCGCCCGCCTGCGGGTCGACCGTTCGCTGCTTCGACCCGCGGTCGAGGAGCTGCTGCGATACGACAGCCCGGTGCAGATTGCGGTCCGGACGGCCTACGAGGATCTGTCGATCGGCGGCCACCACATCGAGACGGGGAGCTTCGTACTGGCTTTGCTCGGCGCGGCCAACCGCGACCCCATCCACTTCAGCGAGCCCGAGCGTCTCGACGTCGGAAGAGACGAGGGGGCACCCATTAGCTTCGGCGGGGGTATCCACTTCTGCCTGGGCGCAGCGCTGGCCCGGCTCGAGGGTCAGATCGTGATCGACCGCCTGCTCGACCGCTTCGCCACGATGGAGTTGGTGGGCGGTCAGCCCACCTACCGCGACAGCCTCACCCTCAGGGGTCTGGTGGACCTCCGGGTCCACTTCGCCGGCTGAGACGCTCGACACATCGGTCGCCTGCCTCGAAGGACATCACCTCAGCGCACGGTGGCGTGCTCGCGGCGGACCTGTAGGAAGCTGTTCGATGCGTCGGTCAAGCAGATTCCTTGCAGGACAAGGGGTTGCGCCCTGGAACGTATCCGTAGAGGTCGATGTCCCTCATCGCCGCTCACCATTCCGGCACCAAGCGTCTTCGTCAGGCGGTCGAGCGCACACTGACCGAGTGCTGGCCGTTAGGGTGCGCGGGACCCGCACCACCAGGAAGGGACGGCAATGCCCGAGCGAGACGGATACATCCCCGGCGTCCCCTGCTGGGTCGATACCAGCCAGCCCGATCCCGAAGCGGCCCTCCCGTTCTACAGCGGCCTGTTCGGATGGGAGTTCGAGGACGTCATGCCCGAAGGGTCGGAGCTGAAGTACTTCATTGGCCGCATACGCGGGGGCGACGTGGCGGCAGTTGGGTCGATCCCCGAGGGCGCCCCGCCGATGGCCGTGTGGAACACGTACGTCTGGGTCGAGAGTGCCGACGAGACGGCGTCGAAGGCCCGTGATGCCGGCGGCGCGGTGGCGACGGAGCCCTTCGACGTCATGGACTCGGGGCGGATGGCGGTCCTCACCGATCCCGAGGGAGCTGCGTTCTGCATATGGCAGGCGAAGGAGCACAAGGGTGCGAGGATTGTCAACGAACACGGCTCGCTCAACTTCAACGGCCTCGCCACGCGGGACCCCGAGGGTGCGAAGGCGTTCTATGGCGCGGTGTTCGGTTGGAAGACGCTGGCATTGCCGTCGGGTTCGATGTGGACGCTGCCCGGCTACGGCGATCACCTCGAGGAGGGGAGCCCAGGCCTTCGCGAGCAGATGGCGCAGATGGGTGCTCCCGAGGGCTTCATCGACGTCGTTGCCTCGCTCAATCCGATCGCCGCCGAGGACTCCCAAACGCCGGCGCATTAGAACGTCACCTTCGCAGTCGACGACGCCGACGCCGCGGCGGCGACGGCGAGCGAGCTCGGCGGCGAGGTCGTCGCCGGGCCACTCGATGCACCATGGACCAGGATGGCGGTGATCAAGGACCCGCAGGGGGCGACCTTCATAGCCAGCCAGTTCGTCCCCGAGAACAGCGACCTCGGGGCGTAGCTCGAGCTCGGCCCACCTCGCGCCATCCGTCTCCTTGACCGAGCGTCAGAGCTAAAGCCCTAGACTCTTCTCCCCTCCATCGGGTCTCGAAGGGAGCGTGTGGCCTCACACCCTGAGCTTCAGGCCGAGCAGGAATACGTCGAACGAGCCTACGAACGCGTGGACGAGCTGCGCGCCCAGGCCCGCGAGCGCCTGGAGACGGCGCTGCGCCAGCGTGGCGGCACACCTCAAGCCGTCACCGAGCGGGACATGATCGTGCGCACGGCGCTCCACCGCCTCGGGCAGCTCGACCTCGGGGGCCAGCCCCTGTGCTTCGGGCGCATCGACCTGGCCGACGGGCAGTCCTTCCACCTCGGTCGTCTGGCGGTATCCAGCGCGGACCAGGAGCCCCTGGTCGTCGACTGGCGCGCCCCCGTGGCCGAGCCCTTCTACCGCGCCACCGGGCGCCACCCCATGGGCCTGTGGCGCCGGCGCCACTTCGCCACCGAGGGTCGCAGGGTGGTGAGCATCGAGGACGAGGTGTTCTCCGCCGACGGGCAAGGCGCGGACCCCGACGGGAACGCCGGCCACTCCCTGGTGGGCCCCGGTGCCCTGCTGGCCGCCCTCGACCGCTCTCGGTCCGGCCACATGCGCGACATCGTGGCCACGGTGCAGCGCGAGCAGGACGAGGTGATCCGCTCGGAGCTTGCCGGAGTGCTGGTGGTGCAGGGCGGCCCGGGCACCGGGAAGACCGCCGTGGCCCTCCATCGGGCGGCATACCTCCTCTACACCCACCGGTTCCCCCTGGAGCGCCAGGGTGTGCTGGTGGTGGGGCCCAACCGCCTGTACCTGAGCTATGTGGAGCGCGTCCTGCCCTCCCTCGGCGAGACGGGGGTTGTTCTCACCACCGCCGAAGGGCTGGTGCCCGGAGCGAGGGTCCGTGCTGCTGAGGGGCGGTTGGCGGCCCGGGTGAAGGGGGACGCTCGCATGGCCGACGTGCTTGCCCGGGCGGTGCGAGACCGGGAGCGCCCGCTTCGCCGTGCCCTGGAGGTCGGCGTGGACGGCGTCGTCCTCCGGCTCGGGGTGCGAGAGAGCAGTCGGGCCGTGGCCTTCGCCCGCCGCCGGGCCAGCACCCACAACGCCGGCCGCCGCCACGTGGAGCGCTGGTTGGCCCGTCACTTCGAGGACCAGTACGGCCAGAGCCTGGAGCGCCGGCGCCGATCGGCGCTTGAAGCGACCGAGTACGACCTCGAAGGGTTCGACCTGGAGGGCTTCGAGCTGGAGAGCCCCGCTCCCGCGGGCGAGGAAGGCCAGGAGGTATGGCCGCGGATACGGCACCTCCCCCAGGTAGCCGAGGCACTCGACCGCATGTGGCCGCTTCTCGCCCCCGAGGAGCTGCTCCACGACCTCTACGGGGCGCTGCCGCTGCTGGAGCTGGCTGCCGACGGGAAGCTGGACGACGCCGAGCGGGCCGTCCTGCACCGGGACCGCAGCTCGAGCCTCGACGCCATTCCCTGGACGGCCGCGGACCTGGCGCTGCTGGACGAGGCGCGCGTCCTGCTCGGTCCTCGCCGGCTCCGGGCGAGGGAGGAGGACGAGATCCGGACCTATGGGCACATCGTCGTCGACGAGGCCCAGGACCTGACCGCCATGCAGCTGCGAATGCTGGCTCGCCGGTCAATGTCGGGATCCATGACCGTGGTGGGAGACATCGCCCAGGCCACTGGTCCCTCCGCGCCGGACGACTGGGCGGAGGTCACCAAGCACCTTCCTGGCAATCCGCCGCCGCGCGTGGCCCATCTCAGCGTCAACTACCGCACCCCCGAAGAGGTCATGGACGTGGCGAGCCGTGTCCTGGCCGAGGTGGCTCCCCACCTGCGCCCACCGCTGTCGGCGCGCTCCACCGGCGTCACACCCGCGTTCCTGCCCACCTCCCCGACGTCGCTCGGGGGCATGGTGGCCGACGTCGCCGGGCGTGAGATGGAAGAGGTACGGCCGGGTACGACGGCGTTGATCGTTGCCGACTCCGCGCTGGCCGCCGTGGAGGAGGCGCTGAGCGCCGCCGGCGTGGACTTCGCCGCCGCCGATCGCAGGGGCCTCGATGCTCCCATCACCTTGTTGGCTGTGGCTGTCGTGAAGGGGCTGGAGTTCGACTCGGTGGTGGTGGTGGAGCCCGCCCGCATCGTGGACGAGGCGGTGCAGGGACTACGCGCCCTCTACGTCGCACTCACCAGGCCCACCCGCCGCCTCACGGTGGTACATGCCGAGGGGCTGCCGAGATCGCTGGCCGCAAGCTCATCCGGGGCGCCCCGCAGCTACGAGGGTACGCTGCGGCCGTGAGCGAGCCCGAGTCGAGCGAGCCGTGGCACGCAGTCGCAGGCTCGCATTCTCAGGCACCCGAGGTGGGCTTCGACGAGCTGTCCGTCGGGCTGGACTCCGGAGCACCTCTGGTCGATGTCCGCATGCCCGACGAGTACGCCGTGGTCCACGTTCCGGGGGCGGTGCTCATCCCTCTTCCCGAGCTCCCCACCCGAGCCCAAGAGGTGCCCAAGGACCGGCGGGTCTACGTGATCTGCGCCTCGGGCGGCCGGAGCCTTGTCGCCGCCGAGGCGCTCAACAAGGCCGGCTGGGACGCTGTGTCGGTCGCCGGAGGCACCAAGGGATGGGCCTCGGAGGGCCGGCCGGTAAGCCGCGGCCCGGCGGCTTAGGTGGGCTTCACGGCAAGAATGGCCGGGAGGTGACGGCAGGCATATCCTGTGGCCGCTGCTAGTGGGTGAGCTTGCTGTTGGACCAGGACAGAGGGAACGAGAGTCGCCCGGTGGCTCCACCGCCGGGCTGTGCTGGGAAGGGGTCTGGATCGTGCTCGTGGGCAGTCGGGTCGGGAGATGACCCGGTGGCACCTGTCGGCCCGATCCTCCCTCTTGCTGCTCGTTCCCTTGCTGGTGGCGCTGGCCGCCGTCGCCCTCACCGGGCCGCCGGCAGCACGAGCCGCCCAACCTGAGACCACCCAGCCCCAGACCCAGCCCCAGATAGGCGAGCCTGCAGAAGCCGAGCAGGAGCCAGGGGCGGCTGAGGAGGAGTCGGAGCTCGGCGCTCTGCTCTATCAGCGGGACTGCGTGTTCTGCCACGGAGCCGATGGACGAGGAACGTCCCGCGGCCAGAGCCTGACGGAGGTGGGACCGGCCGAGGCCCACTACTCCATCACCACCGGGCGCATGCCCATACAGGCCCCCGGTGAGGAGCGCCGGCGTCGTGAGGTGCGGTACAAGCCGGAGGAAGTCGACGCCCTGATCGCCCACATGCGTAGGTTCCTGGCCTTCGAGCCCGAGATCCCCGAGGTCAACATCGAGGAGGGCAAGTTGTCAGAGGGGGCCGAGGTGTTCCTTGCCGAGTGCGCCGCGTGCCACCAGTGGTCCGGGGTGGGCGGCGCCCTGCTGGGTCGAGAGGCCCCCGGTCTTCTGGAATCGACGCCTACCCAGATCGCCGAGGCCATCCGTGCCGGCCCTCCGGGGATGCCCGGGTACGGCGAGGAGGTCATCGACGAGGAGCAGCTCAACAGCGTGGTCAAGTACGTCCTCCACCTTCGTGATCCGCAGGACCGTGGCGGCAACGGCCTGTGGCACCTGGGTCCCTTCGCCGAGGGCCTCGTCTCGTGGGCGGTTGGCATGGGCGTGCTGATCCTCGCAGTGCTGTGGATCGGTGAGCGGGGAACCGGAGAGCCCGTGAGCGAGCCACCGGCGAGCGATGAGGCTGGAGCGGCGTCATGAGCGCAGGCGACGAGAAGCACGAACGGCGGGCCGAGCGGGGGGCGGCGTTCGCCTTCTTGGTGGCGGCGGCCGCCGCCGTGGCTCTGGGCTTCGTCTATGCCGACGGCGGCCAGCCCCAGGCAGAGGGCCTGCTCCTGGCCGTGGCACTGGGCGGTATCGGTGTGGGGTTGGTGATCTGGGCCAACAAGCTCCTGCCCCAGGGCCCGGTGGAGGAGCAGCGCGAGGACCTCCCCACCTCGGAGGAGGAGCGCCAGGCTTTCGAAGAGGATCTCAGGGGCGCCGGTTTGGTGAAGCGGCGCGCCCTGCTCGCTCGAACCTTGGGTCTGGCCGTGCTGGCGCTGGGTGGTGCCGCCGTGTTCCCCATCCGCTCGCTCGGGCCGAGCCCGGGCAAGTCCTTGAAGAAGACGGCGTGGAAGCCCGGAATGAAGCTCGTGGACGAGCATGACAAGGAGGTGAAGTCCGACACTCTGGCCGTCGGCGAGTCCATCACCGTGTTCCCCGAGGGCCACACCAAGGACGCAGACGCTCAGGCGGTGATCGTGAGGGTGGCGGAGAACCAGCTCCACCGTTCGCACGAACGGGAGGAATGGTCGCCCGAGGGCCTCCTCGTCTACTCCAAGGTCTGCACCCACGCCGGCTGCCCGGTGGGCCTCTACCAGGTGGACACCCACCAGCTAATCTGCCCTTGCCACCAGTCCGCCTTCAACGTCCTCGAAGAGGCCAAGCCGGTCTTCGGGCCCGCCACCCGCAAGCTGCCCCAGCTCCCGATCGAGGTGGGCGAGAACGGCGCGCTGGTGGCCAAGGGCGACTTTTCCGAGCCAGTCGGCCCCGCCTTCTGGAACCTGGGATGAGCCCCCTTCGACGCCGCGCCCTGCCACTGCTGGCCGTTGGCCTCCTGGCCCTGGTGGCCTGCTCGAGCCAGTCGCCCAACGCCCTGGACCCGAAGGGTCCCGACGCCAAGAGCGTGGCCAGCGTGGCGTGGCTGATGTTCGGTCTGGCCACTGCCGTCTACATCGTGGTCGCGGGCTTCATCATCTTCGGTGCCCTTCGAGGGAAGAAGGAGTCGCGCATCTCCGACGGGGCCTTCATCTGGATCGGCGGCCTGTTGGTGCCCTCTTTGATCCTCGCTGGCTTGGCCGTGGTCACGGTGAAGACCACCGACACACTGCGCAAGCCCGATGCCAACCCGCTCCGGATAGAGGTAACGGGCTATCAGTTCTGGTGGGCGGCGGAGTATCTGGATGAGAAGGTCACCACGGCCAACGAGATCCGGGTGCCGGCCGGTCGCCCGGTGGAGATAGGGCTGCACACTAAGGACGTGATCCACAGCTTCTGGGTGCCTGAGTTGGCCGGCAAGGTGGACCTGGTCCCCGGGCAGCGCAACGTGATCCGGTTCACGGCCGAGAAGCCGGGCGAGTACCGGGGCCAGTGCGCCGAGTTCTGCGGGCTTCAACACGCCAAGATGGCCTTCCTCGTGCTGGCCGAGGAACCCGGCGAATACGAGCGTTGGGTCATGCGCCAGCAGCGCCCGCGGGGGGGTCCCGCCAGTGAGCGGGAGGCTGCCGGCGAGCAGGTCTTCATGCGCTCGTCGTGCGCGGGATGCCACACGGTTCGTGACACCGAAGCCCGAGGGACCCTTGGGCCCGATCTGAGCGACTTCGGGAGCCGCCGCACCCTCGGCGCGGTAGCAACGCCGAACACGAGGGGCAATCTGGCAGGCTGGATCGAGAACCCACAGTCGATAAAGCCGGGGAACCTGATGCCGCCGGTTCAGCTCGAGCCTGATGAGTTACTCAACCTTCTCGAATATCTAGAGAACCTGAGGTAAGCGATGACCATCACCGAGGAACGGCCTCCGACACCAGAGGAAGAGCACGAGGCCATCGAGATCCTGTGGGAGGAGGCACCGGGCGCGCCCGGGTTCTTCGCCAGCGTGGATCACAAGCGCATAGGCATTCGCTACATCTACACGGCCTTCATCTTCTTCTTCATTGCCGGCATCCAAGCCCTGTTCCTACGGGCCCAGCTCACGAGCCCGGACAGCCAGGTGCTTGGGCCCCAGACCTACAACCAGATGTTCACCATGCACGGGACGACGATGATCTTCCTGTTCAACACCCCCGTGCTGGCCGGGTTCGGCAACTACCTGCTCCCACTACAGCTCGGGACCCGGGACATGGCCTTCCCCCGGCTGAATGCCTTCAGCTACTGGATCTTCATCCTGGCGGCAATCTTCATGTACTCGAGCTACCTGGTGGGCAGGCCTCCGGCCGGGGGTTGGTTCGCCTACGTGCCGAACGCCAACAAGACCTATTCGCCGGGCATCAACATGGACTTCTGGGGTCTGGGCGTCATCTTCGTGGGCATCTCCACAACGGTCGGTGCCGTCAACTTCATCGTCACCATCTTCAAGATGCGTGCTCCGGGGATGACGCTCAACCGGATGCCGATGTTCGTCTGGTCCATCCTGTCCATGGCGGTCATGGTCATCTTCGCCGTCCCGGCCCTCACGGTGGGGACAGTGCTGCTCGAGGCCGACCGGCTCTTCGGCACACAGTTCTACGAGGCCGCAGGGGGTGGTAGCCCGCTGCTGTACCAGCACCTGTTCTGGTTCTGGGGCCACCCGGAGGTGTACATCCTCTTCGTGCCGGCGGCCGGGATGGTCGCCACCATCATTCCGGTGTTCGCCCGCCGCCGCCTGGCCGGCTACAAGTGGGTGGCCGCCTCGCTGGTGGGCATCTCCTTCATCAGCTTCGGGGTCTGGGTCCACCACATGTTCGCCACCGGTATGCCGGCGCTGGCCATGTCCTTCTTCTCCGCCGCCAGTCTCATCATCGCCGTGCCGAGTGGCGTGCTGTTCTTCTGCCTCATCGCCACCATCTGGCGAGGTGAGGTCGAGTGGACCACGCCGTTCCTTTTCGCCCTGGGCTGGTTCCTCATCTTCCTGCTCGGTGGCGTCACCGGGGTGATGCTCGGCGTGCTCCCGTTCAACTGGCAGGCCACCGACAGCTACTTCATCGTCGCCCACTTCCACTACGTGCTCAACGGGGCGGTGGTGTTCCCCATCTTCGGCGCCCTGTACTACTGGCTGCCCAAGATGACCGGCCGCATGCTGGACGAGAAACTGGGGAAGGTGAGCTTCTGGGTCATGTTCGTCGGATTCAACCTGGCCTTCTTCCCGATGCACGTCCTGGGCCTCCTGGGCATGCCCCGGCGCATCTACACCTACAGCGAGGGACTCGGTTGGGAAACCCTCAACGTGGTCGTCACCTTCGGCAGCGCACTGTTCGGGCTCGGGACCGTGATCAGCCTGATCAACTTCTTCGTGAGCAAGGCGAGGGGCAAGCCGGCCGGAGGGAATCCCTGGAACGCCGACGGCCTGGAGTGGTCCACACCCACCTCGCCGCCGCCCGAGTGCAACTTCGAGTCCATCCCCGTGG
>JALYGF010000018.1 GCA_030777325.1 Actinomycetota bacterium
TTCCCGGGCGCGGCCGCCACCCTGGCCCTCTTCGGCATCCGGCCTTGAGAGCACGAGCCGATTCGTTCTAGCTGCATCTGCATCCGGTAACCCTTGGTCGATGCACCGGGAGCCGGCGGCGCCCTACTCCGAGGGGTGGTCTCGCAGGAAGCGCTCCACCTCGTCGGCCAGAGCGTCGGTGGAGGGCAGCTCCTCGCTGTGGTCGCCTTCCCCGTCTGCTTCCCCGTCGACGTCGAGGTCCTCGAGACGGCGAACGTAGGCGGCCACGTCCTCGTCCTCGCTCACGACCTCGCTCACCTGGCGCTCGTAAGCCGCCGCCGCCACCTCGAGCTCCACCGTTCCCACACTCGACCCCAGCAGGGCCGCTGTCCGCTCGACCAGCGCCAGGGTCGCCTTGGGCGACGGTGTGCTGCCTACGTACAGAGGCACGCTGGCCCATAGCGAGGCGGTCGCTATTCCGGCACCCGAGAACGCGTCGTGGAGGACGCCCACGATCCCCGTGGGGCCTTCGCAGCGCGACCGCTTCATGTCGAGACGCCGCATGAGGTCGGCGTCGGCGGCCATGCCTGTGACGGGGACGTCCTGCGTGTGGGCCACGTCGGCCAGCAGCGCACCCAGCGTGAGAACCAGCTCGATCCCGAGCTCCTGCGCCGCCGCCACCAGCAGGGCGGTGTAGGTGCGCCATCGCAGCTGTGGCTCGGCGGCCCGGAGGAACACCACGTCGTGGCCCATCCCGGGAGGGGAGGCTGCGGACAGCTCGGGCGCGGGCCAGTCCACCCGGCGGGTGGCGCCGTCCACCAGGCGGACGGTGGGCCGCACCTCGGTGAAGTCGTAGAACTCCTCGGGGTCGATGGTGGCGAAGGGACGGGCCGACCACGCCTCGGCCAGGAACCCGGCAGCCGAGGAGGCGGCGTCGGCTCCGTCGTTCCAGCCTTCGAAGGCGGCGACGAGCACGGGACGGTGCAACGACGGGCGCTCGGCCCAGCGCATGGCATCCATCACACGACCGTACTTCGTCGACCCCTCCGGCCGACCCTGCGGTCGGCACTGTCGACCGTGCTCGACCGCTTCTCGAAGGTCACCCGCTCGTGGTTCACCTCCACCTTCGAGGCTAGAGCGAGGGCCGCACCAGCTCTCCGGCGTACTCGCTCAGCCGCTTGTGGAGTGGTCGCTCTTTCCAGCGCCGGATGTCGAGCTCCTCGGACTTGTCGAGGTCCTCCTGGAAGTGCTTCCCCAGCTCGGCCACCATCTCGTGACCGACGGTCGCCAGATTCAGCTCCTCGTTGAGCGAGGAGGACCGGTTGTCCATGTTGGCCGTTCCGACGTTGGCCCAGGCGTCGTCGACCAGGAGCACCTTGGCGTGGAGCATGGCCCTCTGGTACTCGAAGATGCGCACCCCGGCCTCGAGGAGCCGGCCGTAGGAGCGCTGACCCGCCTCCCGCACCACGTGCTTGTCGATGGGCTGGCCGTTCACGAGGACCCGCACGTCGACGCCTCGTTCGGCGGACTGGCACAGCGCGTCCACGAACGCACGCCGGGGAGCGAAGTAGGCGGTGGTTATGGCCAAGCTCTCCCGGGCACCCACGATGGTGGCGAAGAAGAGCTGCTCGGTCGCCGTGCTGGCGTCGCTCGACGAGCTGCGGGTGACCTGGACCGGAACACCGTGGTCGAACCCGGCCAGCTCCGGAAGGTGGCGACCGGTCAGGATCTCGCCGGTGGCCTCCGTCCAGTTCTCCAGGAAGGCGCCCAGCAGGTCCCGGACGGCCGGACCCTCAACCTTGACATGGGTCTCCCGCCAGTGATCGGGGTCTTCGGCGTTGCCTGTCCATTGCTCGGCGATGCCCACCCCGCCGGCGAAGCCGATTCGGCCGTCCACCACCAGCACCCGGCGGTGCATGCGGTTGTTCCACCGGAACGCGCTCGAAAGCGGAGGGCGGAACCACGCACCTTGACGCCCGCGTCCCGCACCCTCTCGATCAGGTCGCGGTCGACGGTGGCCGATCCCCAGCCGTCCATGAGGAAGTTGACCTGCACGCCGGCGCACGCCCGCTCGATCAGTGCCTCGGCGAAGTCGTCGGCGGTGGTGCTCGTCCAGTAGATGTAGGTGGAGAAGTCGACGGTCTCCTTGGCCGAGCCGATGGCCTCCAACATGGCCGGGAAGGTCTCGTCTCCGTTGCGCATGGCATGCACGCGGTTCCCGTGCCGCACCGGGGCGCCGGTGACCGCTTCCACGAGGCGGTTGAAGTCGTCGCTTCCGGGTGCCGGAGGGTCGGTGAAGTGGTAACCGCGGGCCGCCTCCCGCCGGTAGCGCCAGTTCCTCGCCGCGGCGGCTCCGAACAGGCCCAAGCCGACGCCCAACCCGGCGGCAGCCTTGCCCGGACGAGCAGGGACGTCCAGCTCAGCCGCCCCGCATATGGCGCCACACGGCCGGTTGGCGGGACACGAGCGCCCCCGCGTTGACGGCGAGCCGCAGTCCGGGGACGGCGCCCAGGCGCGTCAGTCCCACCAGACGGGGGACGGCGATCGTGCCGTATCCGGGAAAGGCACCCAGCCGAACGGCGCGCTGTACCGCCCGGGCCACGAGCGTTGGGGGAAGGCCGGTCTTGAGGCTCTCAGCTAGGTGCTGCGAAGGGACGTTCTCGCTGGCGCTGGCGGCCCAGAACTTGGTGGCCATGGGCCCGGGGTTGATGGTGCTGACGGCGACTCCCCGGCCCGCCACCTCCCGGCGCAGGCCCTCACTGAAGCCCTGCACGGCGAACTTGGTGGACGAGTACATCGTGAACGGAGGAGCCGACACCCATGACACCACGGATGCCACGTTCACCACCCGGCCCCGCTTACGGGTGAGCATGCCGGGCAGCACCCGCTGGGTGAGGTCGACGAGGGCCATGACGTTCACTTCGAACAGCAGGCGGACCCGCTCGGCCGGCATGTCCTCAACGAGCCCCGTCCATCCGAGCCCGGCGTTGTTGACCAGGATGTCCACGTCACCGGCGGCCTCGATCAGCGAGGCTCGCTCTGCGGGCACGGTCAGGTCCGCCACGTGGCTGGTGATGTTCGGGTGTTTCCCGGCCAGCCTCCCCAGGTCTTCCTCGCTGCGGGCCACAGCCCGCACCCGGGCCCCCTTGCGGGCGAGCAGGAGAGCGGTCTCCCATCCGATTCCCGAAGACGCTCCGGTGACCACGGCAACCGAGCCCCGAACGCGCACGTCACCACTACAGTCGCCGGCGACCCCGGTTCACAAACCAGGAGAAGCGATGACCGATGCCCAGGGGCCGGCGCCGGAGGCGGGAGGGGTCGTCGTCGAGGAAGCTCGACGGGTCACACCGGAGCTGGTCGAAGCCCTCAGCCGGCTGGTCCCCCAGCTCTCCCGGTCCTCGCCGCCGCCGGCGGAGCACGAGATGACGGAGATGGTGGCCGCCGGGGGCACACGCCTGCTGGTGGCTCGCCTCGGCCCGAGCGAGCCCATCGTGGGCTCGCTCACCCTGGTGCTGTTCCGCATTCCCACGGGCCTGCGGGCGTGGATCGAGGACGTGGTGGTGGACGAGTCGGCTAGGGGCCAGGGAGTCGGAGAGGCCCTTTCCAGGCATGCCATTGGTCTTGCCCGTGACGAGGGGGCTCGTACCGTCGATCTGACGTCGCGCCCTTCCCGGGAGGCGGCCAACCGCCTCTACAAGCGACTGGGTTTCGAGCTCCGCGACACGAATGTATACCGCTACACCCAGCCTCAGATGTTGGAGCAGGATTCGTGAGCCGTCAGGAGGGCTAACGTTTTCTCGTGGCGGACGAGACGATCACCATCACCGACAACCGCAGTGGCGAGCGGTTCGACATCCCCATCGTGGACGGCGGGATCGCCGCCTCGTCATGGCGCAAGGCACTGCCCGACGTGCTCTTCTTCGACCCCGGCTACCTGTCGACGGCGGCGTGCGAAAGCGCCATCACCTACCTCGACGGCGATGAGGGGGTCCTGCGCTACCGCGGGTACCCCATCGAGCAGCTGGCCGAGCGGTCCACCTACCTGGAGGTGGCCTACCTGCTGTTGAACGGGGAGTTGCCCACCCCGGAGCAGAACGAGGCATGGGTCCACGACATCACGTACCACACCTTCATCCACGAGAACGTGCGCAAGCGCTTCCTCGAAGGCTTCCACTACGACGCGCACCCCATGGGCATGCTCGTATCGGCCGTTGCCGCGCTGTCCACCTTCTACCTGGACGCCAAGGAGATCCACGACCCCGAGAGCCGCCAGAAGCAGATCGTGCGCCTCATCGCCAAGATGCCCACGCTGGCTGCCGCCGCTCACCGCTTCAGCATGGGGATGCCCTTCGTTTACCCCGACAACTCGCTGTCCTTCCCGGCCAACTTCCTCTCCATGATGTGGAAGGTGGCCGAGCCCCGCTTCGAGGCCCACCCGGCGCTGGCGCGGGCCCTCGACGTGTTGTTCATCCTCCATGCCGACCATGAGCAGAACTGCTCCACCACTGCCATGCGGACGGTCGGTTCGGCCCACGCCGATCCCTATTCGGCCTGCGCCGCCGCCGCCGCCGCCCTCTACGGCCCCAGGCACGGAGGCGCCAACGAGGCGGTCATCCACATGCTGCACGACATCGGCTCCCTCGAGAACGTCCCCGCCTTCATCGCCGGTGTGAAGCACGGCCAGGGCCGTCTCCAGGGCTTCGGCCATCGCGTGTACAAGAGCTACGACCCCCGCGCCGCCATAATCAAGAAGGTGGCCGACGAGGTCTTCGAGGTCACGGGAAAGAACCCATTCCTCGACATCGCCCTCAAGCTGGAGGAGGAGGCGCTCCGCGACGACTACTTCGTCTCGCGCCGGCTGTACCCCAACGTGGACTTCTACTCCGGCCTCATCTACCAGGCCATGGGGTTCCCCATAGAGATGTTCCCGGTCCTGTTCGCCATTCCCCGCACAGCGGGGTGGATGGCGCACTGGGTGGAGCTGCTGGAGCAGGACGCCAAGATCGCCCGCCCCCGCCAGCTCTACGTAGGCGCCGACGAGCGGCAGTACGTGCCCATCGACCAGCGTTAGCGAAGCGTCAGGACCCGTAGCCCACGGGCAAGAGGCGGTCGCCGTCCACCATCCGGTAGTACACCTGCCAGTGGTAATAGCCGAGGTAGGCCCGCTCGTTCCCCTTCATCTCCGTGGCGTAGGCCGTCACCGCCTTCACGTATCGGGGCGTGGGGTTGTACCGGTAGAGGGCGTTGCTCATGTTGCCCGGGGCTCCGTTGGCAGCGAGGAGGCGGGCAGCGCCGAAGATGGCGTCGCGGTTGGAGTTGATGTCACCACCTTTGCCGTACCGGGCCCATGTGGCGGGGAGGAACTGCATCGGACCTTGTGCGCCCGCCACGCTGGTTCCGCGGATGCGGCCCATCCGGGTCTCGACCAGGTGGATGGCGGCCAGGTACTCCCAATCGACGCCCAACTGCGATCCGGCGGCCTTGTAATGGCGCAGCAGCTCCTGCGCCGGGGCCGGCGCCACTATGCGCCACGGCGGAAGAGAGGTGCGGGGCTTGCTCAGGGCCCGCAGCTCCGAGCCCGCGCTCACGTTGGCCTGCACGGTCTGGCGCAGAGAGGAGGGAACGGCGCTCAGCACCTGCGCCACCCACTCGGGGTGGTCCACCAGCCGGCGGTAGGCGTCCTGCTGGGCCCGGCCTGCCTTCTCCAGCTCGGCGTCGGCCGTCCCCGGGCTGCGGATGGCCTGCTCCGCCGAAGCCAGGTCCGCCGCCAGCGACGCAGGGTCACCACCTCCGGGAGCGGGCATCGCCGACGCCGAACCCGGCGGCGAAGGGGGTAGTGACTCCGGCGGTGGGGCAGTGGAGGCGCTCGTTCCCGGACCGGCGTTGCCGGCGGGTACGCCAGAGCCCACCGTCGGAGCCGGCCGGTCCTCGGAATCGCATCCGCCGGCGGCAAGGGCGACGAGGCCCGTGGCGAGGATGGCGACGAGGGCGGCGAGCGGGCGGCGCACCGTTCTCAAACTAGAGCTGGGGAACGGGGCCGATGCGCACTATGCGGTCGTCACCGTTCCTGGGTCTCCCCCGTCCGTCCCGGTTGGAGGTGGCCACGTAGACGGCGCCGTCCGGCCCCTCGGCCACGTCGCGCACCCGTCCCAACTCGCCGGACAGCAGCACCTCCTCACCGGTGACCGAACCCCGGGCGTCGAAGGTGAGTCGCCGCAGCGACGTGCCGCGCAGAGTCCCGAAGAGCATCGAGCCCCGCCACGCCGGGATGAGACCGCCCCCGTAGACCGCGCAGCCCGAGGGGGCCACGCTGGACGGGTAGTTCTTGATCCCGTTCCCGCTGGTTCGGGGCCAGCCGCCGTCGAAGCCCTGGACCAGGGCGTTGACCTCGTCGTTGCCCGAGGGACCGTGCTCGGTCGCGAGGAAGCGCCCGCCGGGAGCGAAGCACAGGCCCTGCACGTTGCGGTGCCCCCGGCTGAAGATCGAGTTGTTCCCCGACTCCGGGTCGATGCGCAACACCTTGCCGTTGATCGAGCCGGGGTCGGGCGAGAGCTCGGTGCGAGCGGCGTCGCCGGCGCTGGCGTAGAGGGTGCCGTCGGGGCCGAAGCGGAGACGACCACCGTTGTGGATGCCGGCCTTCTCGATGCCCTTCACAAGGACGCGCTGTGACCCATCGGGCTCCAGGCGCACGACACGGTTGTCGTCCGCGCCTGTGTACATGACGAACTTGCGGCCCCGCCCGTCGATCTCGAGGCCCATGAGGCCGCCCTCGCCGGTCTCGTCGACCCCTTGGACGGGCTGGGACTGCTCCCCCAGCTTGGTGAGGCGGCCCGGGCGCTCGGTGTACCAGAGGGCGCCGGCCGGGTCCCATCTCAGCGACCAGACGGTGTCCAGGTCCCGAGCCACCTCGGTGACCTGGAGCCGGGCGCCGGCGCTGTTGAAGGTGGCCACCACCGGACCTGGGGACGGGGACGAGCCCGGAGCGGGCGACGGCGGTGCCGGGGCGCCCCCGCCGGGCTGGGCAGTCGTCGCAGGGCCGGCGTCGGTCGTGTCCGAGCTGCTGCTGCACGCCACCAGCCCGAGGGCCAGCACCAGGACCGCGTAACGCTGCACTCAGGATCGATGTGTCAAACGGCCGTGACGCAGGCGTCGTCGCCTTGAGCCCTGGAGGCGGCCGTGGCGGGAGCCGTCTCCCCGTAGAGGCTCGCCAGCATCCCCCGCACGATCCCCCGGTCGACGGCGCAGATCACCGGGTGTTGAGTGGCGGCATCGCCGAACGGGCACTGCTCGGCCACGATGGCGAGCGAAGAGCCGCGAGCCTCGGCGTGGGCGGCGAAGCCGTGGGCGGTGAGGGCGTCGGCTACGGCGTGGAGGGCGGTCCTGAAGGATCGGTGGGAGTCCGCGGGCGACATGTGCTGGGCCAGGCTCCGTCCGTACTCCTCACCGACCTGCTCGGCCATGGCCTCGGCCCGGTCCGCTGGCACCAAGGCGAGCGCTCTGCCGAGCAGGGTGACGAGGAGGTCGTCGCGGCGAGCCGGGAACGCCAGGCTCATCTCCTTCTCCCCGGCTCTG
Organism: Actinomycetota bacterium; assembly: GCA_030777325.1. Taxonomy (GTDB): domain Bacteria; phylum Actinomycetota; class Acidimicrobiia; order Acidimicrobiales; genus YB1-3. The sequence goes on from JALYGF010000018.1 coordinate 7,552, forward strand.
TACCGCTTGGACGGGCGCCCGACACCGCCGCTTTCCCCTCGCTCCACGTAGACCTCCAGATAGCCCCCGGCGGCGAGCTTGTCGAGGTGGTGGCGGGCCACGTTGGGGTGCAGCTCGAAGCGCTCGGCGACCTCGGCCGCTGTCACCCCCAGATCAGCCTCCCGAGCGAACAGGAAGATGTGTCGGCGAGTGGGGTCGCCGAAGGCAGAGGTGACGGCGGCTACTGCAGCGGAGAACTCGGCATCGGTGACGGCAGGCCGATCCACGCAAGTACTGTACCTGGCGTGCCGGTCAGCCAGGGTCCCGCCAGCACGAGCTCTGGCACCGATGGCCCCGTCACCCGGGACCAGGTGATCGCGGCCCTCCGCCCCGTCGACGACCCCGAGCTGCACATGAGCATCGTCGACCTCGGCATGGTGAAGAAGGTGGAGATCGACGGTGGGCACGTGGCCGTCCAGGTCGCCCTCACCGTGGCGGGTTGCCCGCTGCGAGCCGAGATCACACAACGGGTCACCACTGCCCTGATGCCTCTGGACGGCGTGGACCGCGTGGACGTGGACATGACGGTGATGACCGATGACGAGCGGGCAGGTGTGCGCCGGCAGATGCAGGAGAGCAGGGGCACTCCCGACGATGCCGGTGCCGCGGGCCAGCGCCTGGGTCACGAGGAGGGTCGCCTCAACCCCTTCATGCGGCCCGAGTCGCGGACCCGGGTTCTCGGGATCTCCTCGGGGAAGGGCGGTGTGGGCAAGTCCTCTGTCACCGTGAACCTGGCGGTGGCGCTGGCCCGGAAGGGCCACGAGGTGGGGATCCTGGACGCCGACGTCTACGGGTTCTCCGTCCCGAAGATGATGGGTATCCACCACGACCCCGTGGTCATCGACGACATGGTCGTCCCGCCCGTTGCCCATGGGGTGAAGGTCATCTCCATCGGGTTCTTCGTGGATGACGACCAGCCGGTGATGTGGCGCGGTCCCATGCTGCACAAGGCGCTCGAGCAGTTCCTCGTCGACGTCTACTGGGGCGACCTCGACTACCTGCTGGTGGACATGCCGCCCGGCACTGGCGACGTGGCCCTGTCGATGGCCCAGTACCTGCCCAGGTCCGAGGTCTTCGTGGTGACCACGCCGCAGCCTGCCGCTCAGAGAGTGGCCCAGCGGACGGCGTTCATGGCCCGCAAGGTCAACCTTCCCCTGCGAGGGGTCGTGGAGAACATGTCCTGGTTCACCGGTGACGACGGGAAGCGGTACGAGATCTTCGGGCGGGGTGGGGGGACAGAGCTTGCCGAGTCCCTCGATGTCCCCTTGCTGGCACGGGTGCCGCTGGTCCCTGCCCTGCGGGAGGGCGGCGACGTCGGGCTTCCGGTCACCGTGTCCCACCCCGAGGGTGAGGCTTCGTCGGCGTTCGACGCCATGGCGGAGACAGTCGAGGGAATGAAGCCGAGCCGGGTCTTCAGCCCCGAGCTGCAGGTCAGCTGAGCTCCTCAGTCGGGTAGCAACCGGATCGACGAGGTGGTCGACGCAGGCGTTGAACCGCGCACCGAGCAAGGTCGAGGAAATTCCTGGCCGAAGGCGGTACGCTCGAAACCCCGTCCTGCGGCGGGAGCCCCCAGCAACGACATCGGTCGTCACCAGGGCGGAGATGCTGAGGTTGCTGGACGATCTCGGGCGCCGGTGGAGAAGGCGGAGCAGGCTCCCCAGGCGGGGACAGACACCAGGAGGAAGACATGTACGTCCAGATCGTCAGCTACAACCTGAACGGCGTGAGCGAGCAGGACTACATCGACATCGCCCACCAGGTCGCCCCCCAGTTCTCCGCCATGGCGGGCCTCCAGGCCAAGGTGTGGTTGCATAACGAGGACTCCAATGCATACGGGGCGGTGTACTTCTGGGACGACAGGGAGTCCCAGGAGCGCTTCGTGGCATCGGACCTGTTCGAGGCCACCTACCCCGGCTTCGCCAACGTCGCGTCCGAGGGATACGAGGTCTTCGAGCACCTGACCAGAGCCACACAGCCCGTGCTCGAGATCCTGGAGGAGGAGGTGGCCGGGTGGGCCCCACCGCCCCCACCGCCGTCGGAGCCGATCGAGGAGGCAGAGCTGGTGGACGAGGTCCCCGAGCTCGAGCCCGACGAGGAGCCGGAGCTCGTGGAGGACCTCGAGGCCGTCGAGGAGCTGGAGCCGGTCGAGGAAGTCGAGCCGGTCGACGCCGTGGTCGTGCAGGAGCCCGCGCCACCGGTCAGGGTGACGCGCCGGGTCGTCAAGAGACCGGTCAAGAAGGCGCCGAAGAAGGCGGCAGCCAAGAAGGCGGCAGCGAAGAAGGCGGCAGCTAAGAAGGCGGCCAGGTCGACCAAGGTGATCAAGCTCACCAAGAAGGCCGCTTCCGCTCGCCGGGCGGCGACACCGCGTGTGACCAAGGTCACCAAGAAGGTGGTCAAGCGGCCCGTGAAGAAGGCCAAGAAGGCCAAGAAGCTGCGTTGACCCCCTGTCAGGCGGGGTTGGCGGCGGCGGCCACGCCGGCCTGGCCGATGCTGATGCCGCCGTCGTTTGGCGGCACCCGCCGATGTACCAGCACGGCCAAGCCGCAATGCTCGAGCTGTTGCCGCACGATCGAGGTGAGACGAGCGTTCTGGAACACACCCCCGGACAGGGCCACCGTGTCCAGCCCCGCCTCGCCGGCCAGCTCGGCGGCGGCCAGGGCGACGCCACGCCCCAGGCCGTCGTGGAACCGGGCCGAGATGAGCGGAGGTGGGTCGCCGGCGTCTCTGTCGGCCAACACTCGGCCCAGGATGGGGGAGGGGTCGAGGACCAACCCGTCGGCGTCCCGGGTGACGGCCAGGTCGTAGCCGGGGCAGTGCGACAGCGGTACGCCCGCGGCGCAGGCCTCCAGCTCGATGGCGGCCTGGGCCTCGTAGCTCACCCGCGAGCGCAGGCCCAGGAGGGCGGCGACGGCATCGAACAGCCGGCCCGCGCTGCTCGTGACCGGGGTGTTGGCGTGGCGCGACAGAGCCAGGACGGCGGGCCAACGCTCGTCCACCTGCTCGCCGTATCGCTCGGCGACCTCTTCGCCCAGTGCCGCCGCTGCCCACACGAGCGCCATCCGCCACGGCTCTCGAACGGCCTGGTTGCCACCGGGCAGGGCCACCGATCTCAGGTGGCCGACGCGGCGGTATCGGGTGAGATCGGCCACCAGGAGCTCGCCGCCCCACAGCGTCCCGTCGGTGCCCATGCCCAGGCCGTCGAACGCCACCCCCAGCACCGGCTCGGTCCGGCCGTGCTCGACGAGGCAGGAGACGATGTGGGCGTGATGGTGCTGTACGGCCAGGCTGGGAAGGTCCAGCTCCATGGCGAACTTGGTCGAGAGGTACTCGGGATGGAGGTCGTGAGCCACCAGGTCCGGTTCCACTCCGGCCAGGTGGGAAAGGTGGCCCACGGCCTGAAGGAAGGAGCGGTAGGCGGGCAGGTGCTCGAGATCCCCGATGTGATGGCTCGCCACCACGGTCGTCCCCTTTGCCACGGCCACAGTGTTCTTGAGCTCGGCCCCTACGGTGAGCAGCTGGCGGCTGGTGGGCCGCGGCAAGAGGAGGGGCTCGGGGGCATACCCACGGGAGCGGCGCACCATCTGGGTGTCGCCCGTCCTCTCTCCTGGTTCTGGTCCTCGAAACGACACGGTTTCCGTGTCGCCTTGGCGACCAGCTCTGAGCGGGGGAGATGTGAGGGCCCGCACCACCGAGTCGTCGCAACGGATGTGGATGGGACGGTCGTGGGTGAGCACGGCGTCGACCAAGGGGCCCAGGCGTTCCAGGGCGTCGGTGTCGTCGTGGGCGATTGGCTCGTCGGACAGGTTGCCGCTGGTCATCACCAGGGGCCTGCTCACGGCGGCCACGAGCAGGTGGTGGAGCGGCGTGTAGGGGAGCATCAGCCCGAGCTCCGGTAGACCGGGCGCAACCGCTGGTGCGACCTCTGCGCCCCGGAGGCGCGGTGCGAGGAGGATGGGACGGCGAGCCGAGGCCAGCTCTGCCTCGGCCGCGGGGGTGAGCCGGCAAAGGCGGCGGGCGTGCTCGACGTCGGCGACCATGACCGCAAAGGGCTTGTCGTCGCGCGCCTTGCGCCGCCGGAGCTCGCCGACGGCCCCCGGGTCGGTGGCGTCGGCAGCCAAGTGGTAGCCCCCCAGGCCCTTGACGGCGAGCACATGACCAGACGCCAGCAACGCCGCCGCTTCGTCCAGGGCGTCCGCCTCGGTGGCGAGCACCCGGCCTTCTGGGCCGAGCAGCCGGAGCTCGGGCCCGCACAGCGGGCAGGCGTTGGGCTCGGCATGGAACCGGCGGTCGGCGGGGTTCTCGTACTCCGCTCGACAGGCGTCGCACATGACGAAGCCTGCCATCGTGGTAGACGCCCGGTCGTAGGGGATGGAGCGGATGATCGTGTACCGGGGACCGCAGTTGGTGCAGTTGATGAACGGGTAGGCGTAGCGGCGGTCGCCCGGGTCGAGGAGCTCGGCCAGGCAGTCGTCGCAGGTCGCCACGTCGACGCTCACGGCCACGGCCGGAGCCCCTTCGGCCCGGCTGTCCACGATCCGGAAGCCTCCGTCGCCGTCGCACACCGGAAGGGTCGTGGCGTCTAGACGCTCGACGCGGGCCAGGGGAGGCGTCTCCTCCCAGAGGCGACGGGCCAGCTCGTCGAGCCCATCGCTGCCGCCTTGGGCCTCGATGAAGACGCCGTCGCTGTCGTTGCCCACGCACCCGGCGAGCCCGAGGTCTACGGCAAGCCGGTAGACGAACGGCCGGAAGCCGACCCCCTGCACCGTCCCGGTGACGCGAAAGAGCCGCCGCTCAGTCACGGCAGAGCGCGATCAAGCTCGGCGAGAAGCTCCGCTTCCGAGCCGACTAACAGATGCGTGGGAGGGGGTCGCCGACGAGCATGTCGACGATCCGGTTCCCTCCGAAGCCGGTGTTGATCAAGACGATCCCCGGCGGCTCCTCCCGGATCTCGCCGATCAGGGCGGCATCGGCGCCAAAAGGATGGGCCCGCATGGCGGCCAGGGCCGCTTCGGCCTCGTCGGGCGGGACCACCGCAACCAGCTTGCCCTCGTTGGCCACGTAGATGGGGTCGATCCCGAGGATCTCGCACGCCCCGTGCACGGGCCCGCGCACCGGCAGCATGGACTCCTCGAGAGTCACGTGCACCTCCGCCGCCCGGGCCAGCTCGTTGAGCACGGTGGCCAACCCCCCACGGGTGGCGTCTCGCATCCAGCGGGTGCCGGGGGCGGCCGCCAGCAAGGACTCGACCAGCCCGTTCAGGGGAGCGGTGTCCGACTTGATGTCAGCCTCGAGGGCCAGGTCGCCGCGGGCCAGCATGATGGCCACCCCGTGGTCGCCGATCGTGCCCGAGACCAGCACCTTGTCCCCCGGCCGGACCCGTTCTGCGCTGAGCCCGGGGGAGTCGGTCCCAGTCGACTGGACCACGCCCACAGCCGAGGTGTTGATGTACAGGCCGTCGGCCGCCCCCTTGTTGACCACCTTGGTGTCACCGGTCACCACCTGGACGCCGGCGAGGGTGGCAGCCTCGGCCATGTCGGCCACGATCGCCTTCAGCTCGGCGACGGGAAAGCCTTCTTCGATGACGAAGCCGGCCGACATCCACGCCGGACGTGCTCCCATCATGGCCACGTCGTTGACGGTGCCATGGACGGCCAGGTGGCCGATGGAGCCCCCAGGGAAGCGCAAGGGCTTGACCACGAACGAGTCGGTGCTGAATGCCAGGCGTTCGCCGCCGGGCAGCTCGAGCAACGCGCCGTCGGTGAGGGCTGCCAGGGTGTCGTTGCGGAAGGCCTCCAGGAACACGGCGTCGGTGAGGGCGGCCGAGGCCTTGCCGCCCGCCCCGTGAGCAGAGGTGATGTTCTCTTCCAGCAGGCGGGGCCGCCGGCGGCGGAAGGCCTCGATGCGGTCGAGCACCACCTCTTCGCGAGATGGCTGAGCCTGCTGCTGCCCCGGAATCGCTTCGACGGCCTCGCTCATGGCGGCTACGCCGTCTTCGCGGGGGCCGACGTGACCGGGATGGTGGCGGAGCGGTTGTAGCGCCCGTAGTTGTAGTACGCGGCGCAGGCGCCCTCGGAGGAGACCATGCAGGTGCCGATGGGCGTCTCCGGGGTGCAGGCCGTGCCGAACACCTTGCATTCCCACGGCTTTATGACGCCCTTCAGGACCTCACCGCACTGGCAGGCCTTGGGGTCGGCCACCCGCACGCCGGGAACCGAGAAGCGCAGCTCGGCGTCCCACGGGGCGAACGCCTCGTTGAGCTTGAGGCCGCTCTGGGAGATGAAGCCCATGCCCCTCCACTCGAAGTGTGGGCGCACCTCGAAGACCTCGCTCATGATGCGCAGCGCCCGGATGTTGCCCTCGTCCTGCACGGCGCGGGTGTACTGGTTCTCGACCTCGCAGCGGCCTTCCCGGATCTGGCGCAGGAGCATGACGATGCCCTGGAGGATGTCCAAGGGCTCGAAGCCGGACGTCACCAGCGGCTTGCCGTACTGAGCGGGTACGAAGCGGTACGGGCGGTTGCCGATGACCGTGCTCACGTGGCCCGGGCCGATGAAGCCGTCGAGGCGAAGGTCGGGCGACTCGAGGATGGCCTTGAGCGGCGGGACGATGGTGACGTGGTTGCAGAAGACGCTGAAGTTCATGATGCCGGCGGCGCGCGCCTTCATCAGGGTGACCGCCGTGGACGGAGCCGTCGTCTCGAATCCGATGGCGAAGAACACGACCTCCCGATCGGGGTTCTCCTTGGCCAGGCGCAGGGCGTCCAGCGGGGAGTACACCATCCGGAAGTCGGCTCCCCGGGCCTTGGCGTCGAGCAGGCTGCCGTTGCTGCCCGGCACCCGCATCATGTCGCCGAAGGACGTGAAGATCACCCCCGGCGTCTCGGCCACTGCGATGCCGTCGTCGACTCGACCCATCGGGATCACGCACACCGGGCAACCGGGCCCGTGGATGAGCTCGATGTTGGAGGGCAGCACCCGCTCGATACCGTGCTTGTAGATCGTGTGGGTGTGGCCGCCGCACACCTCCATGAACTTGAGGTGCTGCCCGTCGGACAGGGCCTTGATCTGCTCCACCGCCCAGCGGGCGGCGGCGGGATCGCGGTACTCGTCGACGAATTTCATACCGTTACCTCTTCTCGGGTTCGAAGTTCTGCTTGGACGAGGCCCCACAGCGCATGGGCCACGGATGTCTGGACTTCCTGGATGCGGTGCACGCTGTCGGAGCGGACGACCAGGCAATGCTCGAGGTCGTCGCTGGCGGCCATCCGGCCGCCGTCGTAGCCGGCCAGCCCCACGGTGAGCATGCCTCGCTTGCTGGCCTCGGCAAAGGCCATCAGCAGGTTGTCCGAGTTGCCGCTGGTGGAGGTTCCGAAGGCGATGTCACCGGCCCGCCCGTACGCGATGAGCTGGCGGGAGAACACCACCTCGAAGCCGATGTCGTTGGACAGCGCGGTGAGGATGGCCTGGTCGGCGGCGAGCGAGCGGGCCGGGAGCGGTCGAGCCCCCGCCGAGGCGGCGACTGGGGGCCTGGTGAAGAGCTGGGCGACACCGTCGGCGTCGGTGGCGCTGCCTCCGTTCCCGAAGGTGAAGAGCTGGCCCCCCGCGGCGAAGCGCTCGGCCATGGCCGCGGCCGCGACCCGGAGCTGCGGGTCGAGGTCGGCCAGGGTCCGAGTGCGAAGGTCCGTGCTCTGGCTCCACTTGCCCTCGGCGGAGCGGGAAAGATCGGCGAGCAGCGGTACGGGATCGCGCTCGTCGGCCTCGATGAACGGGTAGAGGAAGTCGGTCATGGCGTCTGCCCGCCGGCCTTCTCGAGCGAGGAGATGGCCGAGCCGGCATGCACCAGGACCAGGTCGCCTGGGGCGGGCACGTCGATGAGAGTGGTGTCGATGCGCTCGCGGCCCTCGGCGGCCCGCACCACGGCCTCGTCACCCTCCACCGTGATGACCTCGGCCGGCCGGCCTTCGTCCGAGCAGGTGATGCACACCTCGTCGGTGCAGTCCTCGTCGAGGTCCTGCGGCTTCAGCAACCCGGGGTGTTCGAAGCACACGTGGGCCAGCTCCCAGAGCAGGTGGTAGATGCGAACGACCTGCTCGGAGGCCTCGAGCTCGTCGGACGTCTCCAACCAGAGAACGTGGTTGGCGGCACCCGCGGGGGGCCGCGGGCCGGCGCCGATCCAGATGGTCTCCACGCCCCAGGCCTGTCCTCGCCGCATGGCCGAGGCAACCGCCTCCTCATCAGCGCCGGCGACGGCCAGGACGATGTCGCCGGAGCGGGTGGTGGCGCGCAGGGTGGCAACCAGGTCCTGGCCGGGAGGCACGGTGACCGCGGGCAGGGCCCGCTTGCCCACGATGACGGGGTGGACGAATTCCACGGCCACGTGGTTGGCGTGGAAGGGCCAGGTAGGAGAGGCGCACCACATGGTCCCACCGGCGAAGAAGCGGCGAGCCAGGGCCAGGGAGGCTCCGGCCAGATCCTCGGCCAGCCCGCCCATGCTGGCGGCCGAAGCTCCGGGGTCGGTGGCGCGGTCGGCCACGGTCATGGCCTGCTCACAGCGGCGTGCTCTCGCGGAACTGCTCGACCTCGTCCTCGAACAGTTCGCCGAGACCCCGCATGAACTCCAGAGTGCTGGCCGCCTCCTCCTCGTCGATGACGCTCATGGCGAAGCCGACGTGGATGAGCACCCAGTCACCGACCGACAGCCCCCCCTCGTCCCCGAGCACCAGCCCGACGTTGATCTCACGCCGCACGCCCTCTACCTCGGCAATGGCCTTGTGTTCGGCGGGGTCGACGATGTCGACCACCTGGCCGGGGATTCCTAGGCACATGACAGACCTCCTGGTCCTGTTCTCACGTCAACCGTCCTTTTCCCTGTACTCTTCCACTTCGGCGCCGGAATCCACCGCTCCCGATCCGTTTCCGCCCGGCAATCGGGGGTCCGGGTCGAACTGGCCCAGGCTGTTCAGCGGGGCGGTGCTGGCGCGGACTTCCTCCAAGGCAATCAGGATGGCTTGGGCCGTTTCGGCCGTCGTGGCTGCCGCTTTCAGCACCACTCTCAACACGAGGACCAGCACGAGGAGGAGCACTCCTCCAGCCACCAGCCCGATGATCCATCCGTCCAAAGTTTCGTCTCCCGGGTCGTGGCGAGCCCGAATGCTAAGTGCAGATTACACCTAGCGGGGCAGCCTGGCTAGGTCGTGGCGCCCGACGGCTGCAGGCCGGCCAGGAGCCGGTCGGCGAGCTTTGCGACGGCACCCACCACCGGGTCCGCCGGGTCGTAGTCGATCAGCGGGGTCCCGGCCTTGTCGGCATCGAGGACGGCGTCGCTCCAGGGCAGCTGACCGTCGAGCACCAGGCCCGAACCGGCGCAGAACCCGGCGATGGCCTCCTCGTCCGCAGCCGACCTGGCCTTGTTGCCCACCACGCCCACATGGGGCACCGGCAGCTCGGCTGCCAGCTTGGACATCCGCCGAGCCGTCTCGAGCGAGCGCCAGTAGGGCTCCACGATCATCAGCAGGACGTCGACGTGGCGAGTGGTGCCCCGGCTCAGGTGCTCGGGAGACGCTTCCAGGTCCATGATGATGACGGTGTCGGGCAGGGCCGCGGCATCGGCGAGCATCCCGCTGACCGTGGCGTGGGCCGAGCACAGGCAGCCCTCGTCGGCGTGCGCCGGCATGGCCATGTGCACCACGGAAACCGAATCGGGCGCCACGGCCCCGTAGTGCTCCACGACGGCCGGGACCGGCTCGGTGAGGGAAGGCCCGCCGTCGAGACGGCGGGAGACCAGGCCCGTGGGAAGCGGGGGGATGGCCGCAGCCTGTGCCCGGTCGCACCCGAGGGCCACGGCCACGTTGGGGTTGCTGTCGGCGTCGATCACGACCACTCGTTGGCCTCGCCGGGCCAGCGTGCGGGCCAAGGTCGACGAGAAGGTGGTCTTGCCCGCGCCGCCCTTTCCGGCCACGGCCACGCGCAGCGCGCTCACTTCGGTACCTCGGCCGTCGGCAGAACGGCGTCCGAGAGCACGGTGTTGGGGAGCTCGGCGTCGGGAGACCGGACGATGTCGTCGTAGCGGTCCAGGTACGACGACAGGTAGCGGTGCGTCTCCCGGAGGGCGCCGGCCCAGACGTGAAGCCACTCGCCGCCCTCGACGGTGAGGCGGTAGGTCCTCCGCGCCGGGCCGGAGGCCGAATGCTCCCAGGTCGAGGCCACCAGGCCGTCGCCCTCCATCACCCGCAGCGCCCGGTAGAGGCCCCCGGCGTCCACCGTGTGCAGGCCCAGGCCGGCGATCTGCTCCAGCAGGTCGTAGCCGTGGACGGGCGCCTCACCTATGAGCAGCAACAGCGAGGCCCGTAGGTAGTTCCGGGGCAGCCCACCCTGCGGCTCCTCGCGCTTGGGCTTGGGGACCCTTGGAGCCCCTGTCGAGCTCGTGGCCTTGGAGGTCATGTCAGTCTCGGACCATTTAGTGCTCGTGTCCGGCGTGCTCGGCGCCGGCACGCTCGGTGGCGCAGGCGGCCGCCTCCTCGGGGGAGTTGTGGCACCAGCAGTCGGCGCTGCACTCGCCGTGGGTAGGACGGGTGAGCTCGTCGAAGGAGTCCGCGAACTCCAGCGCGCCCTCCTGGAGTCCCGACTCCGACAAGGCGTAGCGCCCGTCGAGCCGCTTCAGGTACCCCTCGTCGACCAGCTGGTCCATGTACTGGATGCCGATGTCGGCATCCACGCCGAGGAAGCGCTCGAGCAGGGCCGCATTCACCTGGTCCCCGAACCCCTCGCCGCGCAGCCAGTACATGACCTGGAGGATCTCGCTGCGCCAGTACAGCCCCCGGAGGGCCTCGGACTTCGGAGGGTGCACCATCTCGTCCATGCTCTAGGCTCCTTAAAGGTCGGATTTCTCCACGTAGCGCATGTCCGCGGCGCTCGCCTCATGACCAGCGCCGGGAAGCGGAGAAAAATTTCTTGACCGGAGTGTAGGCTGCCGTGCACCATTAAGCCAGATAGGTGTAGGGTACATATACCAAGTGACGAGTGGCCCTCGATG
>JALYGF010000019.1 GCA_030777325.1 Actinomycetota bacterium
CTCATGGCCCTCCTCGGCCAAGACGACGTCCGCGAGGTGACGTTCCTCCACCGAGGACCAAGTCGCTTGTGTCCCTAGGCGCCGTGCTGGACGCCAGGCGGGCCCGGCCCCGCTCACGGGCGGTGTGGGCCACGGTCCGCCTGCTGCCTGGGGCCAGCGCTCCTCTGGCCGCCGGGGTAGCCCTCGGCGTGGTCATCGCCGCCGCCCTGCCGGCTCTGCTTGCCCTGGCCACCGGAGCCCTGGTGGGTTCGGTGGAAGCCGCGGTCGGCAACGGTCTCGACGACCCCCTCACCGAACGTCGACTGGTGGTCCCGGTGGGCACGGTGGCCGGGTTGTTCGTGGCCGCGAGGGTGGCCGGACCGGTGGTGCGGGTGCTGGCCGACGCGCTGGGACGGCGACTCGACAGCCAGTTGCAGGCCCAGGTCATGGCGGCCACATCGGCACCAGCGGGGATCGCCCACCTCGAGGACCCCGAGGTTCTCGACCAGGTTGCCGTGGCCCAGGGGGTGGGCACCAGTCGGGTCACCGTCCGTGAGGCGACCGTCGGGCTGGCCAGCGTGGCCACGGGCCGCTTGGCCTCGGTCGGGTCGGCCGCGGTGCTGGCGGGCTTTCGCTGGTGGCTGGCCCTGGTGCTGTTGGTCGTCCACACCGGCATGCACGTGCTGCTCACCGCCAACCTGGCCAACACCGTGGCCGCGCTGCGCGGCCACGCCCGCCGCTTCCGGCGCACGTCGTACTTCCGGGATCTGGGCCTCTCGCCCGCCGCCGGCAAGGAACTGCGGATCTTCGGGCTGGGCTCGTGGGTGGGTGAGCGCTTCGATGCCGCCTGGCGAAGCGCCATGGCCCAGTTCTGGGTCGACCGACGCAGGGGGCGGTGGCTGGGACCGGCCTACTCGGTGGTGTTGCTCGTGGTCCAGGGCGGTGCCTTTGCCCTGCTGGGCCGGTCGGCGGTGCGGGGAGAGATCAGCCTCGGTGAGCTGACCGCCTATGCCATCGCCGTGGGCGGAGTGGCCGCCGTGCCCATCGGGATCGACGACTTGAACATCGGCTACGGCACCGCACCCGTTCCCGCCGTCCTGGCCCTGCCCCAGGTGGTGGCCACCAGTGGAGCCGGCCTCGACGGAGAGCGTCCCGCTGAGGGGCTCCCGACGAAGGGGATTCGGTTCGAGGACGTGTCGTTCCGCTATCCCGGTGGCCGGGGTGACGTCTTCTACGACCTCGACCTGGACATCCCGGCGGGCCGGTCACTGGCCGTCGTGGGCAACAACGGGGCCGGTAAGACCAGCCTGGTCAAGCTCCTGTGCCGGCTCTACGACCCCACCTCCGGGCGTATCCTGGTCGACGGCACCGATCTGGCCGAGCTCGACCCTCGAGCCTGGCAGCGGCGGGTGGCGGCCATCTTCCAGGACTTCATCCACTACGACCTCCCCGTGGCGGACAACATCGGCTTCGGCGCCATCGAGCGTGGCCACGACCCCGAGGTGCTCGCCCAGGCGGCAGGCCGGGCGGGGGCGACGGGGATCATCGATGCGCTTCCGTGGGGATGGGAGACGGTCCTTTCCCGGCGCTACCGGAGTGGCGTCGACCTGTCCGGGGGGCAGTGGCAGCGGGTCGCCGTGGCCCGGGCCCTGGCGGCGGTGGAAGCGGGCGCCGGCGTCCTCGTCCTCGACGAGCCCACCGCGGCCCTCGATGTGCGAGCCGAGGCCGCCTTCTACGACCGCTTCCTGCAGTTGACCAGGGGCATCACCACCGTGGTCATCTCCCACCGGTTCTCGACCGTACGCCGGGCCGACCGCATCGTGGTCATGGAGAACGGGCGCATCAGCGAAGCCGGCGACCACCACGGCCTGCTGGCGTCCGGAGGCCGGTACGCCCACATGTTCCGCCTCCAAGCCGCCCGCTTCGCCGCTCCCGCCGATCCCGCCGATGCCGCCGGTTCCGCCGACGAACGAGAAGGGCTCGACCGTGCGTAGCACTGTGCGAGCCCTGTGGACGGCGCTAGCCATCTCCTTGCGAGCCGATCTCCGTCGCTGTCTCGCCGTCGTCGTGCTCAACACATTGACCTCCCTCACGGTCGTCCTGTTGGCCTGGTGGCTGAAGCGCCTCGTCGACGCAGCCGCGAGCGCCGAGGCCGCCGCCGCGCTGGCTGCCGCGGTCGGGCTGGGCGCGACCGGGGCGCTGGGTCGCTTGGCCGCCTGGTGGTCCACCCGGCTGTTCTTCCCCCTCAAGGAGCACACCGGCCTCTACCTCGACCGGCGCTTGATCGAGCTCAGCACCGGCATCGCTGGCCTCGAGCACCACGAGCGCCCGCAGTACCTGGATCAGATGGACCTGCTGCGCTTCGAGGGCCATGTCTTGGCGGTGGGCGGAAGTACCGCCGCTGGCGCTCTGGCCACAGTCGTCCAGGCCGCGGCCACGGGTGTGCTCCTCGCCTCGGTGAACCCTTTGCTCCTGGCCGTGCCCATCGTGGCCTTGCCGTCGTTCTGGGCGGGTTCCAAGGCGGAGCGGCTGCGCCAGCTTGCCCTGGACGACACCGCTGACGACGTTCGCCTGGCTCGCCACCTGTTCGAGCTGACCACCTCTCCCGCTCCGAGCAAGGAGTTGCGGGTGTTCGGCCTCGGTGACGAGCTCTTGAGGCGCCAGCGAAGACTGCAGCGCGGGGTCGACCGTCGCCTCGACGAGGCCGCGAGACGAGGCCTGGCGTGGACCGTCGCCGGCTGGGTGATCTTCACCCTGGGCTACGTCGGCGCCATCGTCGTGGTGGTGACCGACGCCGTGGCCGGGACCATCACCCTGGGCGACGTGGTGCTGGCCCTCGCCCTCCTGGCCCAGATCAACCAGCAGGTGGCCGGGGCGGTGGGCATCACCACCACCGTGGCGAGGATGGTGAAGGTTGCCCGTCGCTACCTGTGGCTGGTCGACTACGCCACCGCCACCGAGAGACGGGAGCATCACAGGCCGGCGCCCGAGAGCCTGGTCGAGGGCATCGAACTGCAGGGGGTCGGGTTTCGTTACCCCGACAGCGATGCCGACGTGCTGGTGGACGTCGACCTCACCCTTCCGGCCGGCATCACCGTCGCCCTGGTGGGGGAGAACGGGGCGGGCAAGTCCACCCTGGTGAAGCTGTTGTGCCGCTTCTACGACCCCAGCGAGGGACGCATCCTGGTCGACGGTACCGACCTGGCCGACATCGACGTGGAGGGGTGGCGATCCCGACTCTCCGCCGGATTCCAGGACTTCGCCCGTCTCGAGCTCCTTGCTCGCGAGGCCGTGGGCGTGGGCGACCTCCCCCTCGTCGACGACATCACCGCCGTCGAGGACGCCCTGGCCCGAGCGGCCTCGTCGGATCTTGCCCCCTCCCTCCCCGATGGGCTGGGCACGAGGCTCGGACCCACCTTCGAGGGCGGCACCGAGCTCTCGGGTGGGCAGTGGCAGAAGCTCGCTCTGGCGCGGGCGATGATGCGCTCCCGCCCGCTGCTGTTGGTGCTGGATGAGCCGACTGCCTCGGTCGACGCCGAGACCGAGCACGCCCTGTTCGAGCGCTACGCCGAAACCGCCCGGTCGCTGGGGGCCGAGACGGGTGCCATCACCGTGTTGGTCTCCCACCGGTTCTCGACCGTGCGCATGGCCCAGCTCATCGTGGTGGTGGACGGTGGTCGGGTGGTGGAGGTTGGTGGCCACGCCGAGCTGGTGGCCGCCGGAGGGCTCTACGCCGAGCTGCACGAGCTCCAGGCTCGCCCCTACCGTTGACGTCTTCCGGCGACCGGCCGCCTGGAGACTTCCACAACCTCGGCCAGCTCGGAGACCGTCGGGTGCTCGAAGACCACCGTCACCGGCAGTTCGAGCGAGAAGGCCTCCTGCACGCGGGCGGCGACCTGAACGGCGGCCAGCGAGTGGCCCCCCAGCTCGAAGAAGTCGTCGTGAACCCCGAGATCCGACTGGCCGAGCGCCTCCTGCCAGATCGACAGTACGGCAGCCTCGACGGGGGTGAGGGAGGCGGCGTCGGCGGACTTCGGCAAGGCGCCGCCATCGGAAGCGGGTTCGCTGCTGGCCAAGGTGGCCAGCAGAGCCGGCAACTCCCGCTTGAGGACCTTGCCCGAGGCGTTGCGGGGAAGCTCGTCCACCACCACCACCGAGTGCGGGGTCTTGTGCTCGGCCAGCTTGCCCCGGACGAAGGCCTGCAGCTCGCGCACGCTGGCCGGGGTCCGCAAGACCACGGCGGCGGCCAGGTCCTCGCCCAGAACCGAATGGGGGATGCCGAACACGGCGACGTCAGCAACCGCATCGTGGGAGAGGAGCACGTTCTCCACCTCCGAGGGTGAGATGTTGGTCCCGCCGGAGATGACCAAGTCCTTCTTGCGGTCGTCGAGGTACAGGAAGCCCTCGTCGTCGAGGTGGCCCAGGTCACCGGTACGCAGCCAGCCCTCTGCGGTGAAGGCTGCCGCCGTCGCCTCGGGGTCCTGGTAGTACTCCCGTGTGGGCGCACCAGGGCGCCGGAGCCAGATCTCACCCATGGCGCCGAGCGGCACGCCCCCGCCATCGCCGTCGACCACGCGCACCTCGGTCTCGCCCACCGGTCGTCCCACCGATCCCGGTCGCGACCCGGCATCGACCAACAGCGTCCTGGCCGTCCCCGACTCGGTCAACGCGTAGGCGTTGCAGAGCGTTGCCCCGGGCAGAGCATCGGCCAGGCGGGACAGCAGCGAAGACGAGACGGCGGCTGAGGACAGGGTGAGCCGCTCGATGGACGACAGGTCGTGGCCCTGCGGCGCGCCGGAGTCGAGGAGCGCCTGGGCCATGGCCGGCACCAGCTGCAGCCTGGTCACCCGGTGCTCGGCCACGGCGGCACAGAGCTCCTCGGGGTCGAAGGCGGGCAGGACCACGGCCACCCGCCCGGCCCGGCGCAGGGGCATCCGCAACACCTCCTGGCCGGCATTGGTGCCGATGGGGAACGCGTGGAGGAAGGTGATCAGGGGGGATGGCGCGTTTCCAGCGTCGGGCGGCAGCTGATGGAACATCAGGTTGGCGTGGGAGCAGGCCACGCCCTTGGGGGTGCCGGTGGTCCCCGAGGTGTAGATGATCTCGGCCAGGTCCTCTGGGTCTGGAGAGTCGCGAAGGTCACCATTCGGCTGTCGCCCGTTTCCATCGTCCAGATCGGCCACCGAGGCCACCCACCACGGTCCGAGGGGCAAGGCGGCGGCCAGGTCGGGTGGGCAGACGATGGCCGAGGGGTCGCAGTGGGCGAGGATCCCCGACAGCTCAGCCTCGCTGAAGCGAGGGGACAGGGGCACGGCTACCGCCGCAGCCTTCAGCACCCCCACATAGGCAACGGCGTAGTCCGTCCAGCGGGAGTTGTCGAACAACATCGCGACCCGGTCGCCCCTGCCCACCCCTCGACTTGCCAGGCTCCGAGCCACTGCCTCCGAACGCCGATCCCAGGCCTCGTAGTCGAGGGTCTCCCCTCCATGAACCACCAGGGCGGTTCCTCGGGGGTCCTCGTCCGCCCGGCGTCGCAGCAGGTCGGGGAGCACGAAGGACTCGCCCGTGGTCATCGCTGCTTCAACTCGTGGCAACGTTCCACGTACGTCTGCACACGTCTTAGGGACCAGCGAGAATGCTCTTCGACGCCACTCGCGGGTGGTGAGGACCGAGCCGAGCTGCGTCGTCGAGAATCAACGCTCGTTCGCTCGAGGCCGCCGCCGTCACACCCGGTTGCCTCAACGCCCCGTGGGCGGGGAACTTCTCCGTGATGAGCATCATCGGCTCGTTGGCCACCACGATCCGGTAGGTGCGCCACAGGAGGAGATCCCACGGCTCGATGGCAAAGTGCAGCGCACACTCGCCGGCCTCGTCCCAACCGGAGGCGAGGATCTCGCGGAAGGTCTCCTGACGCCTGTTCCGCAGGAGTTGACCGATCGAGATGTCGGTCGAACACAAGGCATCGAGCAACGCGGGATCGAGCACGTCGACGCGAATTGACGACTCGGCGTAGATGTACGGTGTGCCGCTGCGACCCCCCTTGAGGAGGACGGTTCGCCGTAGTACCTGGTCATGCTCGGCCACGTTGAGTACGGGCGCCGTCTCGGCCGAGGCGCCCACCTCCTGGGAGAGCTTGCACACCCTGATCGGTTCCCCGGCGAAGACTTGGAGGATCTCGCCCACGGTGCCGTCGGTAGCCAGGAGGACCTTCTGGAAGAGGCTGGGCGCGAGGCAAGGCGGGATGGTGTCGGGCTTCATCGTTGGCGCTCCTTGTTCACCGTCGCAACCTAGGATCGGTGTAAGCGCTGGTCAATAGTGGCAATGTTCACATAGCAGGGATACCACGATGCTCACTGCGGATGCCCATCTCGCAAACGATCTTGGCTCAGCCTGCCAGCGTTGGGCCCATCGCCCGGCGACGACCGGTGGCGGTATCACCTGGACCTATCGAGAGCTCGGTGCCCGGGTCGCCAAGATGGCGAAGTCGTACCGTGAGCTGGGGATCGCTCCCGGAGATCGTGTGGTGTGCGGGCTGCGGGACCGCCCGGAGCTGGTGGCGGCGGTCCACGCCGCCTGGGCCTGCGGGGCCACCCATGTCGGCGTGCACAACGACCTGACCGGCCCCGAGCTGGTCTCGGTGGTGGAACGGACCGGCGCCGCGGCGGTGGTGTTCCAGCCCGGTCGCCGGGACGATGATCCGTTGGCCCCCCTGGCCGCCGTCGCTCGGGCAGCTCCTGGTACGAGGAGGATCGTCCTCGATGCCCCCGTTCGGCCCGGTGAGTGT
Source organism: Actinomycetota bacterium (assembly GCA_030777325.1). Classification (GTDB taxonomy): domain Bacteria; phylum Actinomycetota; class Acidimicrobiia; order Acidimicrobiales; genus YB1-3. The sequence goes on from JALYGF010000019.1 coordinate 6,764, forward strand.
TCGCTGGCCGAGATGCTCGATGAGGGATCGAGCCACAGCGACATCCCGCCGCCACCCCCTGCGGGCACACTCCCGGTCGCCCTCTTCTTGACCTCGGGGACGACCGGCCGCCCCAAAGCCGCGGTCGAGACCTTCCCTGCCCTGCTGGCCAAGGTCCGGTTCTTCGCCGACTCGGTCGGCCCCGGTTCCGACGACGTCCACCTCATGTACCTGCCCATGGCCCACGCCTTTGGCCTGAAGCTCTCGCTGCTTGCCCTGCTCAGCGGGGGCCACATCGTGCTCCTCGAGCGCTTCGCTCCCGAGGCTGCGCTGGCGTCGATCACCGAGCACCAGGTGACCGTCCTACCCGGGACCCCGACGCACTTCACCCTCCTGCTCGACGCCCTCGACGAGCGGCGTCATCAGGTGGGCAGCCTCCGCTGGGGCGTCACCGCCGCCGCCCCCTTCTCCCGGGAGCTGGCCCAGCGAGTCTACGACCGCCTCGGAATCGAGCTGCTCTCGGTCTACGGCTGCAGCGAGGGCTTCCTCGTCACCACCACCCGCCGCGACGACATACTGGCCGGGTCGGTGGGCTCAAGCGTGTTCCGTGGTCCGCCTGGGAGCCCGCCCTCCGGCTCCGTGCAGGTGGTCGACCTGGACGACGGCACGCCGCTACCGGCGGGGAAGCTGGGCGAGATCAGCTTCTCGACATCGGCCCCGGTTCGCTACTGGGGAGAGCCGGCGGTTGCCGTCGACGGCTGGTACCGCAGCGGCGACATCGGCCGTATCGATCCCGACGGTCGTCTCTACATCGTCGGACGGACCAAGGACGTGATCAACCGGGGCGGCCTGAAGGTCTCCTCGGGCGAGGTGGAGGCGGTGCTGTGCCAGCACCCTCAAGTGAGCGACGGGGCGGTGGTGGCGGCACCCGATCCGGTGCTGGGGGAGGCGATCTGTGCGTGCGTCGTCCCCGCCGGGCCGACCATCCCCACCTTGGCCGAGCTACGGAGCTTCCTCGGTGTGGGCCTCGCCCGCCACAAGCTTCCCGACGAGCTGTGCCTGGTCCAAGAGATCCCTCGCTCCCCCATCGGCAAGCTGGACCGGCGGGCGCTGCACGAGGCGGTGGTTGGTGCCGACTTGGCGCGCGAGCGTCTGCGGCCCCGGTGACCATGCCCGGCGTTGCCTTGACCGTTCCCACCGTCCAGACGTCGGACCGTGTCGCGATCCGGGTCCACGACCTCGGCGGGGGCGGCATACCCGTCGTCCTGGCCCACGCCACCGGGATGCACGGCCTGGTGTGGCGAGCGCTGGTCGAGCAGCTGGGCACGGGCTGGCACTGCCTGGCCTTCGACGCCCGTGGCCATGGAGACTCCGGCGCCTGCCCCGACGTCGCCGCCTTCTCCTGGGAAGAGTTGTCCCGAGACGTCCTGGCCGTGGTCGAGGGGCTCGGCCTCGAGCGTCCCTTCGGGATCGGCCACTCCTCGGGCGCTACCGCCCTGCTGCTGGCCGAGCAGGACCGGCCGGGGCTGTTCCGAGGCCTGTACTGCTACGAGCCGGTGATCGTGCCCGTCGATCCGCCGTTGGGTCGGGACCCGGGCAACGCACTGGCGGCGGCCGCTCGACGACGGCGTCGCACCTTCGCCTCCCGTCAAGAGGCCTCCGCCCACTACACCAGCAAGCCTCCGCTCTCAGCTCTGGCCCCGGCGGTGCTGAAGGCCTACGTGGACCACGGATTCGCCGAGCGTTCCGATGGTTCCGTCGAGCTCAAGTGCCGGGCCGAGCACGAGGCAACGGTCTACGAGACGGCCACCGACCATGCCTGCTTCGGGGGGTTGAGCCGGATCGAGTGCCCGGTCGTGGTCGCCGCCGGCGATGCCAGCGTCGCTTTCGCCCCCGCCGCGCTGCACGCCCAGGTATCCCCGCTCCCGAACGGTCGTCTCGAGGTGTTGACCGGCCTCGGCCACCTGGGACCGCTGGAGGCCCCCGAGCGGGTGGCACGCTCCGTCTCCGCCTTCTTGTCCGAACGTTCCCTCTGACAATGCGGCCCGCGACGCCACCGCTCGCCTGGCAGTTGCCACCGGAGGTGCTGAGGCTGACGTGCGACGAGGTCGACGTGTGGCGGGCTTCGGTTCACGTGGGCGCTCCTCACCGAGACCATCTGGCCGCGTGGTTGACCGCCGAGGAGTGGGCCCGGGCTGATCGCTTTCGGCGCCCGGTCGACCGACTCGCCTTTGTGGTTCGCCGAGGAGTGCTCCGTCGGATCCTTGGCACCTACCTCGGCGCTGACCCAGCGGCGGTCCCTCTGGCCACCGACGGCTGCGGGAAGCCCTTCGTCGCCGGCACCAACCTACGCTTCAACCTCTCCCACTCCGGCCCCACGGTGGTCTACGCCGTGGCTCGGGGCCAGGAGGTGGGCATCGATGTCGAGACCATCACGCCGTCGCTTGATCCCGCTCCTCCAAGCCAGTTCCTCTCGCTGGCCGAGCGCCGGAGCCTGGCCGAGATCTCCGTCAGCGAGCGCCCACGCGCCTTTCTCGCCTGCTGGACCCGCAAGGAGGCTGTGGCCAAGGCCTGGGGCAGGGGCGTCTCGCTCTCCTTCGACCGCTTCTCGGTCACGGTTCCCCCGGAGCCGGCCCGCCTGATCGACGCCGACGGCCACCCGGGCGAGACCAGCCGCTGGTGGCTTCGAGACCTGGACCTCGGAGGAGCGGACGTCGCTGCACTCGCGTCAGAGGGACCCCTCGACCAATTGCGCTACTTGCAGTTTGGTCCCAGTCTGGGTACTGCTGAGATCACCGCCTCGGATCACTGTCGGATCAGGAGTGGGCGCTCGGGGCCTGTGGCTGCTCAGGAGGGGCCAGGTGTGGCGTCGTCCTCATCCACGGAGGGGAACCGCTCCCGATAGGAGCTGAAGCCCGACTGGACCTCGCCGGCATCCAGCCCGAAGCTGGCCAAGTCGTAGCGGTGCACCCCGCGGCGGTGCTGGCGGTTGCAGGCGAGCCAACGCAGCATGGCTGCTTCGAACTCGGTCGTCAACGTCTTGCCCAGGCGGTGGTAGATCGAATCGACCACCCCGACCGGATCACGCACGAGGCTCGGGTAGGACACGTCTACGAACCGATCCGGGCCCAGCTCGTCCCGGGCGGCGAGGGCCCGGTCCATGGAGACGAGGCACCGCCGCAGCGCATGGTGACCGATGACGTGGGGCCCGAGCGAGTCGCTGTAGGGCCGGCGCACCGTCCGTACCAGGCTGGCGTAGGACCCGACGGCCTCGACCGGGCGCCGATGACACTGCACGATCAGTGCCTCGGGCAGGACATGGGTCAGGGACACAAGATGCGCCAGGTGACTGGGTGACTTGAGCACCCACGGTCGGGACGAGACATCACAGCTAGAGAGAAGACGGAGCTGGAGGGAGTAGGATTCGTACTCACGTGTTGGACGAACGTCATCTAGCCAACGAGAGTACGCCTCGACGTGGAACATGTCCTCGAGATGCTGACTGACGAAGTCGTTCTGCAGCAGCGCGTCACATTCCTCCGGGCCCTCGGGGGTGGCGGGATGGATGGCCTCGAACTCGGGAGCGAGGGCGTAGAGACCGTCCAGCCACGACCGAGCCTGGTCGATCAGGGCCTCACGGCGGTGCCTGCCTTCGCTGGCGGGTGGTACGGGATGCAACGCCTGCCACAGGGCAAGGAACCGGTGATCGGGATCGAGAGCGAGCAGGTTGTGCAACACCGTCGTGCCGGTGCGCGGCAGCCCGGTCACCACCAGAGCCACCGGCAGTGCCTCGTCCCTCAGCTCGGGGTGGTGGCGCAGGTGGTCCTGGACGTAGAGCCGGTTGACCAGGTGGCGGACGAGCACCTTCGGCAACACCCTCAGGCCGGTGTCGTTCAGCTCGGCCGTGCGCCGGCACGAGTCGACGAACCGCTCCAGGGCCTCCAGGAACATAGGATCCCCGAAGTCGGCGAGGCCCGTTCTCTGGCGGGCACGATCGAGCAGCGACGACGTCGTCAGGACGGGAACGTCCATGTCCCCCATCGTCGTCAACCTAGAGGACACAAGCAGGTGGCGTGCCCAGCTCCTCCTGACGGGAGACTCCGCTGACGGCGCCGCTGGCTCCCACGATGGAGATGGCCTGTCAGCGCTGGGCCGACCGCAACGCCATCACCTACCGGGGCCAGAGCATCACCTATGCGCAGTTGTGGGACCAGGTGGCGGCGCTGGCCACCGCCTATCGCCGGCTCGGTGTCCAAGCCGGGGACCGGGTGCTCTGCGGCCTGCGGAACTGCCCCGAGCACATCGTCGCCATCAACGCCGCCTGGGCGTGCGGTGCCGTCCACGTCGGGGTAGACGACGATCTGACCGCCCCGGAGCTGGCCCGGCTGGTCGACCACATCGAGCCCGCCACCGTGCTCTTCCACCCGCGAGGCGAGGGCACCCGAGCCCTCGAGCCCCTCCGGTCCCTCAGCCGGTCCCATCCCAGCGTGGTCCGCGTCCTGCATGAAACGGAACCGGAGGGTGACGAGGTCTCGCTCACAGCCCTGCTCCAGGACGGCCTCGACGATGAAGCATCGGCCTCCCCTCGACTCGAGGATGATGACACTGCGCTGATCTTCCTGACGTCGGGCACGACTGGTCGGCCCAAGGGGGTGATGGAGACCGCTCCTGTGTGCTGGGCGAAGATGCAGTTCTTCGCCGACGCCTTCCGCCCCGGCGTGAGCGACGTCCATCTCGTCTACCTTCCCATCTCCCATGTCTTCGGACTGCGGCTGGCCCTGTTGGCCCTGCTGCGAGGGGGGCGGGTGGTGCTCCAAGAGCGGTTCTCGTCGAAGCAGGCGCTGGACCTGGTGGGTGACGAGCGCGTGACGGTGTTGCCGGGCATGCCCACCCACCTCACCCTGCTCCTGTCGAACTTCGATCCCTCCCGCCACGAGGTCGAGAGCCTCCGGTGGATCGTCTCGGCCGCAGCCGGCCTTCCCCGGCCCCTGGTGGAGGCGGTGTACGAACGGTTCGGCACCGAGCTGCTGTACGTCTTCGGGTGCAGCGAGGGCTTCACCACCCAGACCACGGACCGCCACGAGATCCTGCGTGGCTCGGTGGGGAGGACGGTCTTTCGGGGCCCGCCAGGCACGCCGGCGAACGGTGCCGTCGCCATCATGAGCCCAGACAGCCAGACGCTGCTTCCTCCTGGCGATATCGGGGAGATCGTCTTCGGTGCGGCCACGCCCGTGCGCTACTGGCGGGAACCCGACGTGGCCACCGATGGTTGGTACCGCACAGGCGACCTGGGCCGGATGGATCCCGACGGCTGCCTCTACGTGCTCGGTCGCCTCAAGGAGCTCGTCAACCGGGGCGGCCTCAAGGTGTCCCCCGCCGAGGTCGAGGCGGTGCTCCTCCGTCATCCGCGCGTGGCCGACGCTGCCATCGTCGCCGCCCCTGACCCCGTGTTGGGCGAGGCGACCTGTGCCTGCCTGGTCCCCAGCGACGGCCAACCCCCCGACCTGGCCGAGGTGCGAGCGTTCCTCGGGCCCACCCTCGCTCGCCACAAGCTCCCCGACGAGCTGTGCCTGCTGGAGCAGATCCCCCGGTCCCCCATCGGCAAGGTCGACCGGCCCCGCCTGCGCAAAGCGGTCGTCGATGCCGATGCCCCCCGTGAGCGGCTGCGACCACGATGAGCCCGAGCCCCCCAACAGACAGCTCTCGCACCCGTCCTGCCATCGTCACCGGCGGGGCCCGCGGCATCGGTCGCGCCGCCGCTCAGGCTCTGGCGCAGGCCGGGCACCCCGTGTGCGTGAACGACACCGGTGTCGCCCTCGACGGGACTGACCCGTCCCCGGAGCCAGCGCAGCGAGCCGTGGCCGCCCTCGAGGAACGGGGGGGGCGAGCGATGGCCAGCACGTTGGACGTCCGGACCTCCGCGGCCGCCCGGGAGCTCGTGGCCGAGGTGCAGCGGTGGGCCGGTGTCGCACCCACCATCCTCGTCCATGCCGCCGGAAGCCTCCGCGACGGGATGGTGCACAAGGCATCCGACGACGACTGGGCCGAGATCCTCGGGTCTCACCTGTCGGTTGCCGTCGAGCTCACCCGCGCCGTGGCCACGGAGATCCGAGCCAGCCGTTTCGGTCGCATCGTCTACATCGGCGGAGCTGCAGGACTGGTGGGCAACGCCGGCCAGGCCAGCTATGTCGTGGCCAAGGCCGGTCTCTTCGGCCTCACCCGGGCGGTTGCCCTGGAGATGGCTGGTCGAGACGTCTGTGTCAACTACCTCGTCCCCTTCGCGTTCACCCGCATGACCGAGTCCATTCCCCCGGTCAACGACCAACTTCGGTCCTACCTGGAGTCTGCGGCGCAGGCTCAGCCCGCCGATGTCGGCCCCTTGATCGCTTGGCTGTGCTCCGACGCGGCGAGGGGGGTCAGCGGGCAGGTCCTGGGATGTCGGGGCGCAGAGGTCGCCATGTGGTCGCAACCCCGGCCGGTGGCCTCGCTTGTCGACCAGGCGGGATGGGATCTCGAACGGCTCACGAGGACCGCTCGTCCTGGCCTCGAACCTGAACTTGTCCCCCTCGAGTCCGAGTTCGACGTGTTCGCCAACGCACCCGTCCCCGTCACGGAAGGGATGACACCGTGACCAGCCCCACCCTGGACCGCCCGTTCACCGGGGAAGTGGCCAATGCGTCCGAGGCCCATGCCCTCGGGGCCGAGTATGTGCGGGCGGTGGGAAAGGTGATCTCGAGCCACGTCCGCAACGAGCTCGCGGGGGCGGTGGTGTTCGACGAACCCGCCATCGCGATGGCGCCGGCACCCAAGGAGAAGTGGCTGGCCTGCCGAATCGCCATGGAGGAGTACGGCCACCACCTCAAGTTCAACAAGCTTGCCGCTGAGCTCGCGCTCGAAGACCCGCTGGGTGCTCGGACGCTTTCAGTCTTCGACTACGACCTGCGGTCCTGGACGGACTTCGTGGTGTTGAAGGCGGTGGTCGACCTTGCCGAGGTCGTGCTCATGGAGGAGTTGAAGGGATGCAGCTACCTCCCCCTGCGCCATCTTGCCACCGAGCTGCTCCCCGAAGAGCGGTTCCACGTGGCCTTCGGGCGCACCGCGGCCAGCGAGATGGCGGCGGCGCCATCCAACAGATCGATGCTGACCCGAGCGGTCCACGACCTCGTGCACTTCACCCTTCCCTTCTTCGGGCGCAGTGTCTCGTCCAACAACGAGCAGTTTCGCCGCTGGGGGATCAAGCACCGGACCAACGACGAGTCTCGGGTCGAGTTCATCACCCGGTGCCGCCGCTTCGTGGTCGATGACCTCGGATTGGAGTTTCCCGCGGCGTCGACGAGCTGGAGGGGATGAGTCAGGTGGTCTCCAGATCCTGGTACGCCGTCGATGCGCTCGGACGGGATCTGGGTACCGGGCGGAGGCCCTCGCCCCCCGGTGCCGACTCGGCCGCGACGGCACTGGCCACTGCCCCGGTGTCGAGCTGGCCCATGAGCGCGGTCGCCGACGACGAGACCTCTTGTGGCGTGGGCGAGGCGCTGGGCCCGGGAGGAAGCGAGGTGGAGCGCATCCTCGACGAGCTGTGGCTGTGGCGACACCGGCGCGGGCGGTTGAACCCAGATGTTGGCGGTGCGGCTCGAGCCACGCCCACCGGCGTTGTTGCGCTCCCCCTGGCACTGGTCTCGATGAGGGACGCCATGGATGCGTCCGCTGGCCTGGATCGGGTGTGGGTGGCCGGCGTGGACGCGCTCCGGTCGGCGCCCCGCCGTCAGCTCCTGGAGACGGGCCGGGGAGCGCACCTCGAAGCAGCTCTTCACCTCACCATGCTCCTCGGCGCCGAGATCCTCGATCCCGACGACGACACCGACGTCGCCGCCCATGTGACGTCTGGCGCCCAGCTGTGGCTACTGACGGCAGCCGTCACGTGGGCGCTCGCGGGCACCACCCCCAACCCCTTCTCCCCTTGGGCCGAGCTCATCGCCTCAGGACTGTGGCCGGTCGGTCCCTGCCACGGGCGTCTGGTCGTCGCTGACGCTGGACGCGCCTGACCGCCGTGCTCGACCTGACTGGGCCGACGCTTCCGGTAGCGACCTGCGGGCGACGATTGGAGCCTGCGGATCTCGCCATCGGTCCCGGCAACTCCGATCTCGCCGCCAGCATCTCGTGGAACGGGCCAGCGCACCTCGGTACCGAGATGGGCAGCGAAGCCACGGTCCAAGCCCGCTGCGGGCTCATGCATCTCCATGGGCGGGATCTCGGTCGACCTCGCCGAATCGGCTTGGAGGTCGCCTCGGTCGCCGCCGGCCTCCTGGCCGCCCAAGGCACGCTCGCTGCCCTGATCGGCCGAGCTCGAGGATTCTCCGTCACCGCCGTCGAGACCTCGGTGCTCCAGGCTGGCCTGATGCTCGTCTCGCACTTCGTGGCCGCCGCCACCGGCACCGACGAGTGGGTACCGGCCCCGGCGGGACCGGCCCCCGGGCCCCCCTTTCGCACGGCAGACGGTCACTGGGTGGAGATCGAGACCCTCGATCCCGAGGCATGGAAGGCCTTCTGGTGCCAGCTCGGTGCCGCCGGGAGCGACCTGGGCCGAGCGTGGGCGCTGTTTCGCGCCCGGTACTACCGGTCGAGCTGCTCGCTGGCCGCAGGGATGCACGAGGCGACGGCCCGACACACGCTGACAGAGATCAGCAGAGTTGCCGGGGAGTGCCGCGTCAGCTTGACGCCCGTTCGCCTCCCCTCGGAGGTTCTCGCCCAGCCCGGATGGTCATCGGGCATCCCGGTCGTCGAACCTTGGCAACAGGCACACGACGACAAGGCACCGCCAAAGGCGCCGGTGAAAACGCCAGGCCAGCTCCCGCTCGAGGGGATACGGGTGGTGGAGGCGACTACCCGGATGCAAGGGCCACTGGCGGGCCTGCTGCTGCAGATGCTCGGCGCCCACGTCATGAAGGTCGAGCCTCCGGGTGGCGACTTCGGACGCATCGTGCCGCCGCTGGCGGGAGACACCGGCTCGTTCTTCCTCTGCTTCAACCGAGGCAAGGAGACGGTCGAGATCGATCTGACGCAGCCGTCCGGGCGGTCGGCGCTGGTCGAGCTCGTCGAGGACGCCGACGTCTTCCTGCACAACTGGCGGCCCGGCAAGGCGGCCGAGTGGGGCCTTGACGCCGTCGACCTCCTGGAAGCCAATCCTCGTCTCGTCTACACCGAGGCATCCGGATGGGGGGATGTGGCGGTCCAACGGCACCTCATCGGCACCGACTTCCTGGTCCAGGCCTATGCCGGGCTGGGGGCGGCTATCCGTCCCCAGGATGACCCACCCGTCCCCACAAGGGTCATCGTCGTCGATTTCGCCGGTGCGCTGATCGGTGCGGAAGGTGCCCTGCGCGGGCTCTACCAGCGGGAGCGAACCGGTCGCGGCGCCAAGGTGCGAACTTCGTTGCTCCAGGGGGCCATGGCGTTGCAGGATCACGTATTGGGAGCACTGGCCAGAGGAGAGGAGGCGACGGGCAGGAGCGCCGGACGCCCGGTGTGGGGCCCTCTCGACCAGCCTGTCCCCGCAGCCGACGGCCTCGTCGTGGTGACCGTCGAGGACGACAGCGAGCTGAAGCGTCTCTGCCGGGTGTGTGGGGTTGACGTCGACGCGAATGCAGATCGCAGCGACATCGAGCTGCTCCTGAACGACCGCCTGGCCTCGGAGTCAGCCGCTCACTGGGAAAAGGAGCTCACCGACGCAGGTATCCCCTGTGCCGCCCTGGCTCTCGAGGAGGAGCTCGCCACCATGGCGCGCGATCCACGGTTTTCCCACCTGTTCGAGACCCTGGCCGGGCCATCCCTCGTACCCAATGCTCCCTGGCGCTTCTCGTCCTGAGCCATTCAGAAGTAGATGAGGCGGCTGGCCCGGTCGACCACGTCGTCGAGGTCGTCGGTCCACGCCCCGGTGGAGAGGTACTTCCAGCCGCCGTCGGCCACCAGCGCCACCATGGTGGCCTCCTCGAGCTGCTC
>JALYGF010000020.1 GCA_030777325.1 Actinomycetota bacterium
CACCCTCACCATCCGACCGTGGCCCGACGACGTCATCGACTCGCTGGGCCACGACCCCCGCTCCCACTACGTCGAGACGTACTGGCTCGGCATCCTCGGTCCGTCCACCACTTGGCTGCTGCGAAGGCTGGTCGCCGGGCTCGATATGGACCCCGACGGCTTCGAGCTCGACCTGGCCGAAACCGCGCGCTGCCTCGGCCTGGGTGACAAGGGCGGCCGCCACTCGCCGTTCGTGCGGGCCCTGGGCCGCTTGGTGCAGTTCGACCTGGCCCAGTCCCAGGGGCTGGTGCTCTCGGTGCGACGCAAGGTGCCGCCGCTGAACCGCCGCCAGGTGCTCCGTCTTCCCAACTCGCTCCAGGAGCAGCACCGGCGGCTCCTCGACGCCAACCTGCGCACGCCCGCCGCCGAGCAGATGCGCCGCCGGGGCTGCCAGCTAGCGCTTAGCCTGCTCGAGCTCGGGGAGGACCGAGATACCGCGGAGCGCCAGCTGCTCGACTGGCGCTACCACCCGATCATGGCCCGAGAGGCGGCGGCGTGGGCGTGGGAGCGCCATCGCTCGGCCGAGGCCGCCGGCGCCTCGGCCGGGCCTCCCGACGCCGCCTGACGGCGCGTGGCCGCAACTCCATAAGAGGGCGCCGCCTCCTGACAGGACGCCCACGGTGCGGGGTTGCGGTTCTCGGCTGAGTGCGCCAAGGTGCTCTGCCTCGAAGAGGCGTCACCCGGCAGGAGGTAAGGATGAATCCCTTCGGCAAGAGCACGAGCGACAAGGAATGGATGACGGCGCTGCTGCTGTCCATATTCCTGGGAGCGTTCGGCGTCGACCGCTTCTATCTCGGCTACACGGGACTGGGCGTGGCCAAGCTGTGCACCCTCGGGGGGTGCGGCATCTGGTCGATCATCGACATCATCAACATCGCCACCGGCAAGATGACCGACTCCGAGGGAAGAGAGCTCAAGCGCACCTGAGCCACTGAGAAACCCGCGCCCCCCGCGCCGGGCTCACCGGTAGGTAGTGACCAGCTCCAGCAGCGTGCGCACGGCGAAGCCGGTGCCTCCCTTGGTGACGTATCCGTCGTTGGCGTCGGAGCGCGCCGGGCCGGCTATGTCGAGGTGGGCCCAGGGCACGCCCTCCACGAACTCCTGGAGGAACAGGCCGGCCACTAGCGTACCCGCCTGTCCCCGGGAGCCGATGTTCTTCAGGTCGGCGACATCGGAGTCGAGCTGTGAGCGGTACTGGACCGGGAGGGGCAGCGGCCACACGTCCTCGCCGGCCCGCTCGGCGGCGTCCCGCACCCGCTGCACCAGACCCTCGTCGTTGCCCATGAGTCCGGCGATCTTCTTGCCCAACGCCACTACCTGCGCCCCGGTGAGGGTGGCCACGTCAACGATGGCGACCGGGCCGGCCTCGGCCGCGAGGGAGAGGCCGTCGGCCAACACCAAGCGGCCTTCGGCGTCGGTGTTCAGCACCTCAACCGTCGTGCCGTTGCGTATGCGCAGCACGTCGCCGGGCCTGGTGGCCGTGCCGCCCGGCATGTTCTCGGTGATGGGCAGGATCCCGACCACCCGAACCGGCGCCCCGAGTGCGGGCAGAGCTGACATCGTGGCCAGCACGGCGGCGGCGCCCGACATGTCGGTCTTCATGGTCATCATCCCCTCGGCGTCCTTGATGGACAGGCCACCGGAGTCGAAGGTGATGCCCTTACCCACCAGCGCCACCGTGGGCGCCGCGCTGTCGCCCGGCGGCTCGTAGACCAGCTCCACCAACCGGGGCGGCTGGGCGGAGCCGGCGGCCACACCGGCCAGCCCGCCCAGGCGCTCCTCCGCGATGCCCGCCTCGTCGAGGACCGTGACCGCCAAACCCTCCCGCTCGGCGACCTCGGTGGCCACCTCGGCCAGTCGCGACGGCGTGAGGGCACCGGCCGGCTCGTTGACGAGGTCGCGCGCCAGGCACACGGCGGCCGCCACCCGCCCTCCGCGCTGGAGAGCGCCACCCAGGTCGGCGTCGCCACTGACCACGGCCAGCGCTTCGAGGCGGCATGGCGAGAAGTCGCTCTTGTAGGCGCCGAAGCCGTAGGCCGCCATGCCCGCGCCCTCGGCCACCGCGGCGGCGGCGGCCGTGCGGTCGAGACCGGGAGGGGCGGCACCGAGCAGAGTGGTGGCCGCCCTGGTGAACTTCCAAGCCGCCTTAACCAATGCCGCGGCGGCCTTGCGGAGCGTCTCGAGGTCGACCTCGTGCGCTTCGCCCAAACCGACTGCCATCACTGCCATGCCCTCTTCGCCCGGGAAGACCTGTACCTCCCCAACCTTGGCCTCGAAGCCCTGGCGCTCGAGGAACCCCAGGTCCACCTCGGCGGCGGGCCCCGCACCGCCGGAGTCGGCCGGGCGGGGGCCGCTGACGAAGGGCACGGCCAGCACCTCGGTGTCGGCGGGTAGCTCTGAGGCGGCGATGAAGTTGATCGGCAGCATTCAGCTCTCCTTCGGGCGGGCCGGCAGGGACTCGCCCTCCTGCCAGCGGGCCATGGTCCAGAGCAGGTCGGACAGGCGGTTGAGGTAGGTGACGGCCAGCGAACCCGGAGCGGCGGTTCGCACGGACTGGCGCTCGGCCCGCCGCACCACCGTCCGGGCCACATCCAGGAGGGCGCCAGTACGGCTCTGGCCGGGAACCACGAACTCGGCGGGCGCCTCTGAGCGCTCGGTCAGGGCGTCGATGTGGGCCTCGAGCCCGGTAACCATCTCTTCGGTGACCAGCGACTGGCCGGCGCTGAGCTTGTGGCGGTTCTCCTCGCCGGTCGCCAGGTCGGCCATCAGTACCCAAAGGTCGCGCTCGACGGCCACCAAGAGGTCGTCGAGCTCGGACCCCCGCTCGGCTTCGGCTCGGGCCAGGCCCAGGAAGGCCTGGGCCTCGTCCACGGTGCCGTAGGCGTCGACCAGCGGGGCGTCCTTGGCGGTCCGCCCGCCGAAGTACAGACCCGTAGTGCCGTCGTCGCCCTTCCTCGTGTAGATCCTCACGGGAGCGACAATCTAGGGCCGCCCACTAGCCTGTTCGGGATGCCTTCGCTTTCCAACATCTCTGGTTTTCCGCGCATCGGCCCGAAGCGCGAGCTCAAGGCGGCCACCGAGCGCTTCTGGCGCGGCGAGGCGTCCCAGGAGGAGCTCGAGCAGGTGGGGCGGGACATCCGCCGAGCCAACTGGACCTTCATGAAGGACTCCGGGATCGACCTGATCCCCTCCAACGACTTCTCCTTCTACGACCAGGTGCTCGACACCATCGCCCTCACCGGCGCCGTCCCGGCTCGCTACCGGCACCCCGGCGGGCCCGTGGGCTTCGACACCTACTTCGCCATGGCGCGGGGGCTGCAGGACGAGGGCGTCGACGTCACCGCCATGGAGATGACCAAGTGGTTCGACACCAACTACCACTACCTGGTCCCCGAGCTGGGGCCGGGCACAGAGTTCTCCCTGTCCAGCGAGAAGGTCTTCGACGAGCACGCTGAGGCCAGAGCGCTCGACATCGAGACCGTGCCGGTGCTGGTAGGACCCATCTCCCTGCTCGTCCTCGGGAAGTCGGCCGACGGTGTGGGCGAGGACTTCGACCGCCTGAGCCTCCTCGACCGACTGCTCCCGGTCTACGAGGAGGTGCTGGCCCGCCTCGGCGCTGCCGGCGTTCAGTGGGTCCAGCTCGACGAGCCGGTGCTGGTGCAGGACCGCAGCGCCGCCGATCTGGAAGCGCTCCGGAGGGCCTACGAGCGCCTGGGCGCCGCCCCCGAGCGCCCCAAAATCGTAGCGAAGACCTACTTCGACCACGTGGGCGAGGCCTACCCCGTCCTCCGAGAGCTGCCGATCGAGGGCATCGGCCTGGACTTCCACCGCGGAGGGCACAACCATCAGCTGGTCCACGACCTCGGCGGCCTCGAGGGAAAGACCCTCTTCGCCGGAGTGGTGGACGGCCGCAACGTGTGGATCAACGACTTGGCCGCCAGCCTGCAGCTACTGGAGCACCTGGCCGAGCACGCCGACGAGGTCGTGGTCTCCACGTCGTGCTCGCTGCAGCACTCGCCCATCGACCTCGACGCCGAGACCGACCTCGATCCCGAGATCCGCTCGTGGATGGCCTTCGCCCGCCAGAAGGTGGGCGAGGTGGCCACCCTGGCCCGGGGACTGAGCGAGGGCAGGCCGGCCGTCACCACCGAGCTGGAGGCCAACGCCGCTGCTCTGGGCAGCCGGCGCACCTCACCCCGTACGCAGAACCCGGCTGTGCGGGAGCGGGTAGCGGCACTCACCGACGCCGACAGCCGCCGCGCCAGCAAGTTCCCGGAGCGGCGCCAGGCGCAGCAGGCCAAGCTCGGCCTTCCCCTCCTGCCCACCACCACCATCGGCTCCTACCCCCAGACGGCCGAGATCCGCCAGTCCCGGACCCACCTGCGCCAGGGGCGCTTGGGGCCCGAGGAGTACGCGGCGCGGATGAAGGCCGAGGTCGAGCGGGTCATCCGCTTCCAGGAGGAGCTCGGCTACGACGTGCTCGTGCACGGCGAGCCCGAGCGCAACGACATGGTGCAGTACTTCGCCGAGCAGATGGACGGCTACGTCTTCACCCAGAACGCATGGGTGCAGTCCTACGGCTCGCGCTACGTCCGCCCACCGGTGATCTACGGCGACGTCCTCCGCTCTCAGCCCATGACCGTGGAGTGGGCTCTCTACGCCCAGTCGCTCACGGAGAAGCCGGTGAAGGGGATGCTCACTGGGCCGGTGACCATGCTCATGTGGTCCTTCGTGCGCGACGACCAAACTCGCTCCGAGACGTGCAAGCAGCTGGCGCTCGCCATTCGCGACGAGGTCGCCGACCTCGAGGCCGCCGGCATAGCCATCATCCAGGTGGACGAGCCGGCCATACGCGAGGGGTTGCCGCTGCGCCGGGACCGCTGGGAGGAGTACCTCGACTGGGCGGTCTTCTGCTTCCGGGTCGCCACCTCCGGGGTCGACGACACCACCCAGATCCAGACCCACCTCTGCTACTCGGATTTCGGCGACATCATGGCCGCCATCCACGCCATGGACGCCGACGTGCTGCTGGTGGAGGCGTCGCGATCACGCATGGAGCTGCTGAGCGACTTCCGGCGGGAGGGCTACCTCCAGGAGGTGGGGCCCGGCGTGTACGACATCCACTCGCCCCGGGTGCCCTCGACGGAGGAGATGGCCGAGCGCCTCCGGCTCGCCATCGACGTGCTGGAGCCGCACCAGATCTGGGTCAACCCCGACTGCGGGCTCAAGACGCGGGCGTGGCCCGAGGTCGAGTCCAGCCTGCGCAACTTGGTCCTCGCTGCCCAGCAGGTGAGAGCGGAGCTCGCTTCGGCCCAGTAGGGCTCAAGAGAGGCGGGGCTGGCCTCCGTCGTACACCGGTCTTCCCTCTTCGTCCTTACGGACGCTCTGGTGCAGGCGGTGGGGCTGGGACTTGCCCACTTCGAGCAGGTGCACCACTTCCACGCCGGCCAGGGTGGCGGCGTCTGCGATGAGGCGGCGGTGGCAGCGCCACCACAGAGTCTCCGCACACATGACGGCCAGCGGCAGCCTCCCGAGCAGGTCATCGAGCGCGGTGCGGAACTCCTCGCTGTCCATGTGGTCGGCGTAACCGGCGAAGGCGTCGTTCCTCCATGCCGAGTGGCGGCTGCCCGCAATCCGTCTGCGGCGGCCGCCGAGGGCGTCGCACCACTGGTAGGAGATGCCAAAGGCGGGGAGGTCCCCCTCCAGCCCGGCCCGGCTCAGGTGAGGGTGGCGCCTGGAACCGGGGAAGCGGCGGACGTCCACCAGCAGTCGCACTCCGGCGCCGGTCGTCACGGCCGCCAGCTCGGGGACCGAGCGGGTGCCGTGGCCCACGGTGAAGAGGGTCCGCGTCACACCCCGGCGAGGATGGCCCTGGCCACCAGATCGGTGCCGAAGGCGGTGAGGATGGCGAGATAGAGCAACCCGGTGGCGGCCATCACCGCCGAGTAGGCCCGCTCCTTCAGGGCGGCCCGGGTGACGAAGGTGAGGGCCAGGGTGGTGACGGCACAGGCCACCCAGAACCACCCGAGGATCCCGCCGTAGCTGTCGTCGACAGCACCTGAGAGCACAGAGAGCATGCCCGTGGGCCAGAGGAGGACGGCCACCTCCACCGGCCAAAGCCGCGCCAGCCACCCGTTCAGCTCACCGAGGGGGCCTCGTCCGAGCTTCGGCTGCACCAGGTACCAGTGGCCGAGCAGCATGGCGTCTGTGACCACGCCGAGGAAGGCCGCTCCCACCACGGTCCGGGCGACGGCCAGCAAGTCCGGTCCTCCGGCGGCCAGGCCTGCTGCGACCAGGCCCACCGCTCCCACGAGCGGAGCAACCAGGTCCAGAGCGGGGGGGAACTCGGGGGGGCCTTCGTCGGGTGGGGGCGACTCTCCACGTCCCGCTCCGTCGCCTCGCCCGACCATGGCCGCCACCCGCTCGGCGCGCCGGTCCTTGACCGCCCGCTCCCCCGCCACGCCGGCCTTGCGCCGTACCACCGAGACGGCTAAGGCCGCGGCGGCGGCCAGCGCCATGAGCACGGCGCAGACATCGCGCACCGGCACCGGCCCGAGCAGCTGACCGCACACCACTCCCAGGGCGGCCAGTGCGATGACCGTGCCCCTCATGAGCCACCCGTAGCCGATCCCCACCTGGCGCCGGCGCGTGGTCACCCAGCCGAAGAGGGCGATACCGGTGGCCCATTGGAGCAGGACGGTGCCGGCGTCAAGGCTTATCAAGGAAGGCTGGTCGAACCGAAGCGGGCCAAGGGATGCCGGTCAGGCGTCCACTACGGCCAGGTCGTGGGAGACGGTGTTGAGCGGCTCGGGTCCCGTATCGCCGGCCACGACGATGTCCTCGATGCGGGCGCCCCACCGGCCGCTCAGGTAGATGCCCGGTTCGACGGAGAAGGCGTTTCCCGCCACCAGCGGCTCGGCGTTCCCGCTCACCAGGTACGGGTGCTCGTGCTCCTCGAGGCCGATGCCGTGACCGGTGCGATGGATGAAGTGCTGACCGAAACCGGCGTCGTCGATGATCCGGCGAGCGGCGAGGTCGACGGCTTCGCAGGCCGTGCCCGCCGTGGCGGCGGCCACGGCCGTGGCCTGGGCCCCATGGAGCACGGTATAGAGCTCGGTGAACTCGGCGGGAGGATCGCCCGTGAAGACCGTGCGGGTGATGTCGGAGCAGTAACCGTCGAGGGCGCCCCCAAAGTCGCACACCACCGCCTCGCCGGCGCCGATGCGGCGGGGACCAGGCTCGTGGTGAGGGCTGGCAGAGTTCGGGCCGCTGCCGACGATGGCGAAGTTCACCCGCTGGTGGCCCTCGGCCTGCAGGCGCCGGCCGATCTCGGCAGACACCTCTGACTCGCTGCGTCCGACCAGGGGGATGTCACCGGCCATGAGCTGCGCCGCGACCCGGTCGGCGGCGGCACCGGCCCGGCGCAGGACGGCGATCTCATCATCGTCCTTCACCGCCCGCAGGGGGCCCGTGACCTCCGACGCTGAACACCACGTCGACGCGGGCAGGCGGTCCTGAAGGGCGAGAACGAAGGTTGCCCAGGTGCGGTCGGAGACGGCGAGGAGGCGGCGGCGCCCCACCAGACCGGCCACGATGGCGACGGCGTCCTCGGTCTCGGACCACGGGCGAAGGGAGAACACTGCACGATCCTCTGCCACTCGCGGCGCCTCCAGGGCGGGCACGACCAGAGTGGCTTCGTCGTCGGCGAGGAGGACGAGCATGGTCAGGCGCTCCAGCGGCATGGCCTCATAGCCGGTGAGCCATGGCAGGTCGGCGCCGAGGGACAGCAGCAAGGCGTCGACCCCCAGCTCGGCCATGCGGGCCCGCACTCTCTGGAGCCGCTCCGTTCGCACGCCATGGAGCGTAGAGGTGCGGGTGGGACCTGTGAACAGGTCACCCCCTGCGGCGATCAGGGCAGGGGAACCGCCTGGCGCGGGCCCGGCAGGTGTGGTCGAACCGCCTGCCCGGCGGCCTTGGCGTGGTAGCTCGACCGTGTGAGCGGTGAGGCCTCGACGTGGGCGAATCCCATCTCATAGCCCGACTCCCGCAGGCGAGCGAACTCCTCCGGACGCCACCACCGGGCCACCGGGAGGTGGCTCGAGGTGGGCCGCAGGTACTGGCCCAGCGTGACGATGTCCACGCCCACGGCCCGTAGGTCGGCCAGCGCCCCGAGAACCTCGTCCTCGGTCTCTCCCATGCCCAGGATGATGCCCGACTTGGTGGTCAGGCCGGCGGCCTTGGCCCGCGCCAGGACGCTGAGGCTGCGGGCGTAGGACGCCGACGGGCGCACCGCCCGCTGCAGGCGAGCGACTGTCTCCAGGTTGTGGTTCACCACTTCGGGCCCGGCGGCGAAGATCGTCTCCAGTGCCGGAGCGTCCCCCTTGCAGTCGGGGATCAGGACCTCCACCGCCGTGCCAGGGCAGCGCCCGTGGATGGCCGACACGGTGGCGGCGAACGCCGCCGCTCCCCCGTCGTGCAGGTCGTCACGGGCCACGGCGGTGACCACGGCGTGGTCGAGGCCCATGCGGGCGACGGCCTCGGCGACGCGCTCGGGTTCGCCTTGGTCGAGCGGCTGCGGGTGGCGGGTGTCCACGAGGCAGAAGCCGCAGGCCCGGGTGCAACGCTCCCCGTTGATCATGAAGGTGGCCGTGCCGTCGGCCCAGCACTCGAAGATGTTGGGGCAGCCCGCCTCCTCGCACACCGTGTTGAGCTGCAGCGAGCGCATGGTGGCCTTGAGGTCCCGGAACCGCGGGCCCATGTCCGTCTTGACCCGCAGCCACTCGGGCTTCCTGGAATCCACCGCCAAGCCGTCACCGGAGGCCACCCCCGCTTGGGCCAGCCGCCCGACGAGGCGCACGGGCGCGGCCCCGGAGGCGGCACCCATGGTGAAGGCGGAGATGTCCTCGCTTCGCACGCGCCAGGCCACGTCCTGGCGATCCACACCCCCCGTGCCCCACCGCTCGGCGGCCCGCTGAGCAACATCGTCGACCACCTCCCTCATGGTCGCTACCACGCCCTCGGCAGCCAGCGAGGTGACGTCGCGGTCGGGGATGCCACAGGGCACGATGCGGGAGAACATCGACAGGTCGGGATCCACGTTGAGGGCGAAGCCGTGCATCGACCGTCCCCGGGTGAGGCGGACGCCCACGGCGCATATCTTGCGCCCCCCCACCCACACGCCCGGGTAGCCGTCGAGCCGGGACGCACCGGCCAAGCCCAGGTCGGCGAGGGCGTCGATCACCACCTGCTCGACGGCATGCACGTGGCCGGGCGTGGCTCCCGGCGCGACAGGTACGGAGAGGATCGGATAGCCCACCAGCTGTCCGGGGCCGTGATAGGTGACGTCGCCGCCACGGTCGGTCCACACCAGCTCGACCCCCAGCTCCTCCGGAGGCGCCAGCACATGTTCCAGGCGGCCCCGCACGCCGAGCGTGTACACGGGGGGATGTTCGAGGAGCAACAGGTGGTCGCCGGCCGAGCCCGTGTGCAGGGCGCGCTGGAGGGCGTGGGCGTCACCGAAGCGGACTCTCCCCAACCACCGCACCCTGAGGGGGGGACGTTGGCTCAAGTGAGCTCCTGGCCCCAGTCCCTCGTCTCCAGAACCTCCTTCAGGCGAGCAGCGAAGGCGGCGGCGTACGCGCCGTCGAAGGCGCGATGGTCGAAGGCCAGGGCCACGTTGCCCACCGGGTGCACGGCAACGCCGTAACCGCCGTCGGGGAGGGCGACGGCGACCGGCCTGGGCTTGACGCCGTCGGTGGAGAGGATGGCCACCTGGGGTTGGCTGATGATGGGGGCGGTGATCAGAGTGCCGTAGCCACCGGCGTTGGTGATGGTGAACGTGCCGCCCGAGATCTCGTCGGCGCTTAGCTTCTTGGACCGGGCGCGCTTGGCCAGCCCGGCGATCTCGCGGGCGAGCACCCGAAGACGCTTCCCCTCGGCATCGCGGACCACGGGTACGATGAGGCCCTCGAAGTCGAGGTCCACGGCGATGCCCAGGTTCACGTACCGGTGGACCACCAGCTCGCCGTCGCCGACCGACGAGTTGACGTTCGGGTAGTCCCTCACGGCGTCCACCACGGCCCGGGCTATGAAGGCCAGGTACGTGAGGCCCACGCCCTCCTCGGCCTTGAAGCGCTCCTTGGCGGGGACCCGCACCTTGTCCACGTTGTGGTAGTCGACCTCCATCACGACCAGGGTGTGGGCCGAGGTCTCGATGGAGTGGCGCATGTGCTCGGCCGTGCGGCGGCGAATATTGGAGAAGGGCACCTTCACCTCTCGCTCACCGGGGCGGCCCACGGGGAGAGGATCAGGAGCGGGGCCGCGGCGGGCCGGGGTCTCCTCCGCAGGCCCGGTGACGGGCTCGGTCTTCGACGAAGGCGCGGCCGCGGCCTCCCTGCCCCGGCTCTCGACGAAGGCCAGGACGTCGTCACGGGTGACGCGGCCACCGGCCCCGGTTCCCGAGATCTCGTCCACGTCGACGCCGTGGTCACCGATGAGGCGCCGGACCACGGGCGAGAGGAGCTTGCCCTTCCCGACCGAAGGCCCCGGCCCCGGCTGGTCGGCGGCAGGGGAGCCGTCCGGTGCGGGCCGGGTGCCGGCCGTGCCCACACCACCGGTGGGCGGGGCCGCCGGCTCGGGCGCCCGAGCGGCCTCGGCCTCACCCCGAGCCACTTCGGTCTTCACGGCCTCGGCGGTGGCCTCCATCTCGCTGGCACCCGCCTCCTGGGCCTTGGCCGCCATCTCGGGTGCCTCGTCCTCGGCTTGGACCGCGGCGCCGCCGGACGGGCGGTCGGAGTCCGACACGTCGCCGCCATCCGCGTCGCCATCGGCTTCACCGCCCGTCGCCGCCTCGCCGGGGGCGGCCTCACGGGGGGCCGCCTCACCGGGGGCCGAAGCGCTGAGCACCGCCAACCTGGTGCCCACGTCGACCGTCTCGCCTTCCTGCACCAGGATCTCCGTCAGGTAGCCGCCCGTGGGAGAGGGCACCTCGGAGTCCACCTTGTCGGTGGAGACCTCGAAGAGCACCTCGTCCTCGTCCACCCGCTCGCCCACCTCCTTGGCCCAGCGGGTGATGGTGCCCTCGGTGACGGTCTCCCCCAACTGCGGCATGGTGATGTCGGTCATCGCTCCCGTCCTCCGGCGCTCATGCGTGCAGGCTCCGCCCGGTCATGGCCAGCACCGTCTCACCGAACACCTCGGACAGGGTCGGATGAGGCTGGATATACTGGGCCACCTCCTCCGGTGTCGCCTCCCAGTTGACGGCCAGGTAGGCCTGGCCCAGCTGCTCAGTGACCCAGGGCCCCACCATGTGCACCCCGAGGATGCGACCCGCCTTGCCGTCCGGGCCCTTCTCGGCGATCACCTTCACCATTCCCGCGGGCTCGCCCACGATGAGGGCCCGGCCGTTCCCACCGTAGGGGTCCTTCTTGACCACCAGGTCGTAGCCGGCCTCCTTGGCTGCCTCCTCCGACAAGCCGGCGAAGGCGACCTCGGGGTGGCAGTAGATGCACCACGGCACCGACGCGTGGTCCACCGGCACCGGTGACTCCCCGAGCATGTCCTTCACCGCCACGAGGGCCTCGGCAAAGCCCACGTGAGCCAGCTGGGGCGTGGCCACCAGGTCGCCCACGGCATACACACCGGGCTCGGCGGTACGGCACCGCTCGTCTATGCCCACGAAGCCCCGGTCGTCGATCTCCACCGCGGTGCCCTCGGCCAGGAGGCCGTCGGACAGCGGCCGGCGTCCCACCGAGACCACAACGGCGTCGGCGGTGACCTGCTCGCCCTCGCCGAACAGCACCGTGGTGGCGTCGGCGCTCGGCTTGTGGCCATTCACCGTCACGCCGGTCCTCACGTCGATCCCCCGCTTGGCGAAGGAGCGGGCCACCACGTTCACGATGTCGTTGTCGCAGCCGGGAAGCAGCTTGGGCAGCGCCTCGAGGAGGGTCACCTGGACCCCGAGGTCGCTCATCATGGACGCGAACTCACAGCCGATGGCGCCGCCGCCGATGACCACGGCGCTGGCGGGCAGCTCCTGGCGAGCCAGCAGCTCGTCGGACGACATCACGAAGCGGCCGTCGACCTCGAAGCCGGGAATGGTGCGAGGCACCGAGCCGGTGGCCAGCACCACATGGGTACCCTGCAGCTCGCTCCCGTCGCTTACGGTCACCGTGCGGTCGGGGCCCAGCTGGCCGGTACCGATGAAGGTGGTGATGCGCCGGCGTTTCATCAGGGTCTCCAGGCCCTTTTGGAGCTGGTCGACGACCTTCTGCTTGCGCGCCTGGCTTATCGAGAAGTCGAGGACCGGCTGCTCGGCCTGGACTCCGAACTCCTTGGCGCCGGCGACGGTGCGGTACACCGACGCCGTCTCGAGGAACTCCTTGGCCGGGATGCAGCCCCGGTGCAGGCAGGTGCCGCCCACCTTGTCCTTCTCCACCACGGCGACGGAGAGTCCCGCCGAGGCCGCGTACAGCGCCGCGGCATAACCACCGGGGCCGCCGCCGAGCACGACGACGTCGAATTGCTGTGCCGCGGGAACCACCTCCTCGTTGGTGCTGCGCCCGATCCGGGCCCAGCCTACCGATCGGTCCTGCCCGTCCAGCCGGGAGCTGTCAGCGGGCGAGCATCGTCACCTGGACGGCGAAGGCGACGAGAATGGCCAGGCCCGTGATCAGGGCGGCGATGATGAGCTTGCGGGTGCTCACGGTTCGATTCTCTCCGGGCGGGGCTGCGAGCGGGTCACGGGCCGGATCATCCGGGCGGTAGGCTAACGACGAAGCGCAGGGGAGCTCGGCGATCCGGGCTGAGAGGCGAGAGGAGCTCGCGACCCTCACCGAGGCGACCGGTCCGACAACGCGGGCCGAGGAGGCGCACCATGGCAGTCGACCCGACCCTTCAGGACCCGCTGGTCCATGGCCCACTGGTCGCCGACCCCCTCGTCATAGGCGGCAGGGAGTTCGGCTCCCGACTGTTCCTCGGTACCGGCAAGTTCCCCTCCAACGCCTCCCTCAGTGACACCATCGCCAGGTGCGGCACGGAGATGGTGACGGTGGCGCTGCGCAGGGTGGACCCCAGCGCGGCGGAGGACATCCTCGACAGCCTGCCCGCCGGCGTTCTGCTGCTGACCAACACGAGCGGCGCAGTGGACGCCGACGAGGCCATCCGCCTGGCCCGCCTGGCTCGGGCGGCCGAGCTCCCCGACTGGATCAAGCTCGAGGTCACGCCCGACCCCCGCTACCTGCTGCCCGACCCGGTGGAGACGCTGAAGGCGGCCGAGGTCCTGTGCGCCGAGGGCTTCACCGTCCTGCCCTACGTGAACGCCGACCCCGTGCTGTGCAAGCGCCTCGAGGAGGTGGGCTGCGCCACCGTCATGCCCCTCGGCTCGTGGATCGGGTCCAACCAGGGCCTGCGCACCAAGGGTGCCCTCGAGATCATCGTGGACCAATCGCTGGTGCCCGTCGTGGTGGACGCCGGGATCGGCGCTCCGAGCCAGGCCGCCGAGGCCATGGAGCTGGGCGCCGACGCCGTGCTCGTCAACACCGCCATCGGCACCGCCGGCGACCCGGTGGCCATGGCGGCCGCCTTCCGCCAAGCCGTCGTGGCCGGGCGGACCGGCTACCTGGCGGGGTTGCCCGCCGTCTCGGGGGCGGCCGCCGCCTCCTCGCCCCTCACGGGGTTCCTGGCGCCCGCCGCGCCGTGACCACCACGCCCGTCGTCCTCGAGTCGCGGCCCGACGCCGTCCCCC
>JALYGF010000021.1 GCA_030777325.1 Actinomycetota bacterium
GCGTGGGCGGCGCCCTCGCCCAGCGCCGAGAGCGCCTCTGCCGCGGCCCGGTTGAGGGAGCGCATGCCCACGATGGCCTCCGCCTTCTGACCCTCTTGGCCACCCGCCAGGATGATGCCGGTGCCGAGGGGCTTGGACAGCACGAGGCTGTCGCCGGGGCGAGCCCCGGCCTTGGTCCAGACCTTGTCCGGGTGCACCACGCCCTGCACGGCCAAGCCGAAGATGGGCTCCTCGGAGCGGATGGTGTGGCCGCCTCCGACCACGCCGCCGGCTTCGGCGACCACCTCGAAGGCGGCGCCCAGGATGGCCTCCACGGCGGCGACGGGAAGGTCCTGGGGGAAGGCGGCGATGTTGAGGGCCAGCACCACCCGAGCGCCCATGGCGAACACGTCGCTGCAGGCGTTGGCGGCGGCGATGGCCCCGAAGTCGGCAGGGTCGTCCACGAGCGGAGGAAAGAAGTCGGTGGTGGAGACGAAGGCCACGTCGTCGCTGAGCCGGTACACCGCAGCGTCGTCGAAGGGCGCCAGGCCCACGAGGAGCTCCGATGTCGACTCGGCCAGGGACCGCACCAAGGCGTTGAGGGGAGCCGGTCCCCATTTGGCGGCGCAGCCGCCGCACGCCGTCCATTCCGTGAGCTTGAGGTCCGTTACCACGTCCGACATGGGAAGCGAAGCTAGCTCAGGTGAGGCGGGATACCTGTTCGCGTTCGGCGTCGTCGGCCTCGGTGCTGAGGAAGGCGTCGAGCATCTCCTTGGCCAACTCGGGAGCGGTTAGGCGTAGCCCTACGGCGAGGACGTTGGCATCGTTCCAACGGCGCGCTCCCCGGGCCGTCTCCGCGTCGGTGCACAGGGCGGCGCGGGCGCCGGCCACCTTGTTGGCGGCCATGGAGACGCCGGTGCCGGTCCAGCAGCAGACCACCCCGCGGTCAGCTCGGCCCTCGGCGACCGCTTCTCCCACGGCGCGGCCCACGTCGGCCCACTGCTCACCCTCAGCCACGGTGCTGACCTCGCAGCCGCGCTGGCGGAGGGTCTCGACGATGACGTCGGTTACGGCCGTGCGCTCGTCGGTCGCGAAGACGACCTTCATCGCTCTGACGATACCGGGCCGGACGATCCGTCCTGGGACGTGAGCCCCTCCAGCTCGGGCTTGGCCTCGCGCCGCATCAGCGAGGAGACGGCTTCCGCCGCCGACCTGCCGTGGTGGAGCACGGCCACCACCTGCTCGGCGATGGGCATCTCCACACCCACCCGGCCGGCCAGCTCGAGCACGGCCGGGGAGCTGTTGACACCCTCGGCCACCATGATCATCTCGGGGACGATCTCGTCGATGTCCCGCCCCTTTCCAAGCTCCTCTCCCACGTACCGGTTCCGGCTGTGGCCCGAAACGCAGGTGGCAACCAGGTCACCCAGACCGGTCAGACCCGAGAATGTGAGTGGTTGCCCGCCGAGCACGACACCGAGGCGCGCCATCTCGTGCAGGCCACGGGTGATGAGCGCCGCCCTGGCGTTGTCGCCCAGGTGCATGCCGTCGGCCATGCCGGCGGCGATGGCGATGACGTTCTTGATGGCTCCGGCCACCTCACATCCCACGACGTCGGGATTGGTGTAGACCCGCAGGAACTCGGTGCAGAGGAGCTCCTGCACCTCGGCGGCGACGGATTCCTCCTTCAGCGCCACGACGGTGGCGGCAGGCAGGCCCGCCGAGATCTCCTGGGCGAAGTTCGGTCCCGTCACCACGCCGGCGGGGCAGCCGGGCGCGACCTCGCTGATCACCTCGGTCATGCGCTTCAGCGATCCCTGCTCCACCCCCTTGGCCAGGCTGATGATGGGCGTCCCGGCGGTGATGGCGGGCCTGGCCTCGGTGAGCACACGGCGGAACCCGTGCGACGGAACGGCCATCAGCACCAGCTCCGAGCCGTCGAGGGCCTCGTCCAATGACGCGGTGGCGTGAAGGGCTTCGGGCAAGCGGTGGTTGGCCAGGTAATCGCCGTTGCGGTGCTCAAGGTCGATCTCGTCGGCCAGCTTCTTGCTCCTGGCCCACAGGACGGTACGGGCCCGAAGCGAGGAGATGGCGGCGACGGTGGTCCCCCAGGACCCAGCCCCGATCACCGCCACCCTCTGAACCATTCGGCACTCACGATAGACCCACCCCCCGGGACCACTCGTAGACTCCGCCGCCGTGCCCACCTCGTTCCCGGCGTGCCACGGCATGGCCCGCCGCCCCGGTTGACCGTCGCCGTCCTCGTCCCGGTCAAGTCCTTCGCCGAGGCCAAGTTGCGCCTGGCGCCGGCCCTCGACCCCGCGGCTCGCATGCGACTCGTCCGGACCATGGCCGAGCACGTGGTGCGAGCCGCCGGGGACCTTCCCGTCAGCGTGGTTTGCGACGACGAAGAGGTGGCGGACTGGGCCAGAGCCCACGGGGCATCGGTGGTGTGGGCGCCCGGGCGGGGCCTCAACGGGGCGGTGCACGAAGGCGTGACCACGCTGGCTGCCCAAGGCGCGACGCAGGTGGTCGTGGCTCACGCCGACCTGCCGTTGGCGGCCGACCTCGGCTCGGTGGCCGGGTTCTCCGGCGTGACCCTCGTGCCCGACCGCCACGACGACGGCACCAACGTGACGTGCGTGCCGAGCACCGCCGACTTCGGCTTCTCCTACGGTCCCGGCTCTCTGGCGCGCCACCGCGCCGAGGCACTGCGGCTCGGCCTACCACTACGGATCCTGCGGGCGCCGCTCCTGGCGTGGGACGTCGACGTCCCCGACGACCTCGACTATGCAGTCGCGGGCAGGGCCTTTGTCGTCGAACGCGTCGCCGAACGGGACATCGCCGACCGGCGACCCTGACCCGATGCATAGCACCGACCTGCCCATCCCGAAGCTTGCCCTCGCGGTCGGCGCCCATCCCGACGACGTGGAGTTCGGCTGTGGTGCAACGTTGGCCAAGTGGGCGGCTGCCGGCTGCGCCATCCATCACCTGGTCTGCACCGACGGCTCCAAGGGCTCATGGGATCCCGCCGAGGACAAGGCTCGGCTGGTGGCAGTCCGCCAGGAGGAGCAGCGATCGGCGTCGCGCGCCCTGGGAGGCAAAGGTGACGTGGTCTTCCTCGGATGGCCCGACGGCGAGCTCGCGTCCGGGACGCGGCAACGCTCCCAGGTCGCCTACTGGATCCGCCGGCTTCGACCCGACGTCGTGCTCGGTCATGACCCGTGGCGGCGCTACCGGCTCCATCCCGATCATCGCCACGCCGGCTTCTTGGTCACCGACGCCATCGTGGCGGCGCGGGACCCCCACTTCTTTCCCGAGCACGGGGCCGAGCCCCACCGGCCTACGGCGCTGCTGCTCTGGGAGGCCGACGAGCCGGACCACGTGGAGAACGTCGAAGGGTTCTTCGAGCACAAGGTCGCAGCGCTCATGGAGCACAGGAGCCAGTTCCGCTCCACTATGCACATCAACCCCGGAAGCGCAGAGGGCGCCGATGCCGACGCCGAGGTGAAGGCCTTCACCGACCGGGTGCTCGCCCGTCTCCAGGAGAACGGCGCCCTCGCCGGACTGGAGTTGGCCGAGGCCTTCAAGCTGATCCCAGAGCTGTGATGCAGGCGCGGCTGCGCCCGCCGTTCGTCAGCCTCTCCTGGCCGCCTGTGACTTGCGGCCCAGGGTCCTGCCTGCCGCCTTCTTCGAAGCGCTCTTGGTGGTCTTCCTGGCCAGAGTCTTGGCCGCCCGAGAAGCCGTCTTCTTGCCCGCCGCCTTCTTCGTCGACGCCTTCTTCACGGGGGCCGCTGCTCCCTTCCTGCCCAGCGTCTTGGCCGCTGCCTTCTTCGAGGCGGCCTTGCTCGTCTTCTTGGCGAGGGTCTTGCCCGCCCGAGACGTGGCCTTCTTGGAAGGAGCCTTCTTGGCCGAGGCCTTCTTGGAAGGACCCTTCTTCGCCGGGGGACTCATGCCTTACCGCCTTTCGTTTAGCGCTTCTTGGTGGACTTGGCTGCCTTCTTGGCGAGCGTCTTGGCCGCTTGCTTCTTGCGCGGCGCGGACGAGGACTTCTTGGCCAGAGTCTTGGCGGCCGCGCTCTTCTTGGCGCTAGTCTTGGCGGCGGCTTTCTTCCCACCGGCAGCCTTCTTGGCCGCCGACTTCTTGGCCGCTCTGGGGTTGAGCGCCTGCTTGAAGGCGGTGGACGGCGCGAAGCGAACTCCTGTGGAGGCGGCGATCTTCACCGGCTCCCCCGTCTGGGGGTTACGTCCGGTGCGGGCCGCACGAGACGAGGGGTTGAAGCTGCCGAACCCTGCAACCGTTACACGCTCGCCGGAGGACACCGCCGACACCACCCCGGAGACCACTGCGTCCACTGCCGACTCCGCCTCGCCTCTGGTGAGATCGGCTGCACTCCTCACCGCCTCTACGAGATCCGCCTTGTTCACCGCAACCTCCCGCGCTTGAAAACCAGTGCAATCAAAGAGGAATCCCCACCCCAGGTCAAGCATTTCCGTTCCTATTGTCGGAAACACACGACCGGTTCGCCCCTCGTCCACGAAAATCCCTTTGTTTGCAAGGGTTTCCGGCGCTGAGCCGGGCTGCGGCTGCAGTCGACTCAGCGCCCGAGGGACCCGGCGGGTTTGAGGATAGGCGGACCGTGGCACAACGCCGCAGTGGGCGATGGCGTCGATGGTGACACTGTGCTCGCCGCCGCGCGGCGCAAGGCTCTGGTACGACGAGGGCGCTCCCGGCGACTGCCATGGGGACGGTTGACGCTCGGGGCACTGGCGGTCGTGGCCGTCGTCGCCGTCGTGGCCCCGCTGCGCCGCGCCGTTGCACTGGCCACGAGCAGGGTCGTCCTGGTAGCTCTCACACCGATGGCGCCCAACGTCGCCGACTTCAAGAGCCTTCCGCAAGGTTCCACGATCGTCGCCGCCGACGGTTCGGTGCTGGCAGATCTCGAGGGTGCTCAGCGGCGACAGCAGGTCAACCTCTCCGCACTTCCCGACCATGTGCCTCGAGCCGTGCTCGCCGCTGAGGACGCCAACTTCTACGACCACGCCGGGGTCGATCCGTCAGCGGTGTTCAGGGCCGTGGTGCGCAGCGGCCAGGGGGAGCAGCAGGGTGGGAGCACCATCACCCAGCAGCTCGCCAAGCTCAACTACACGGGTTCGCAGCGCACGGTGATGCGCAAGCTGCGAGAGGTGCAGTACGCAGCTCGTCTCGAGGAGAGGTACTCGAAGGACGAGCTTCTGGAGCGTTACATGAACCAGGTGTACTTCGGCGACGGGGCCTACGGCATCGCCGTGGCCTCCCGCACCTTCTTCGCCAAGGCGCCGGCACAGCTCACGCCGGCCGAGGCGGCCCTCCTCGCGGGCAAGATCAAAGCTCCCGAGAACCTCGACCCTCGCGGCAATCCCCTCCCCGTCCAGGAGCGTCGGGACCAGGTCCTCCGACAGATGCGGCGCAACGGGTGGCTCGACTCCTCCCAGCTCGAGCAGTCCCTGGCCGAGCCGCTCCTCCTGGCACCACCCGAGCCGCCCGCCCCGGTCAAGGCTCCCCACTTCGTGGACTTCGTGAAGCGCGAAGCGGCGGGCATCGACGCCCTGGGGGGATCCAGAGAGGCGCGCTCCCGGCAGCTGTTCACCGGCGGGTACCGGATCGAGACCACCCTCGACGCCAAGGCCTTCGACGCTGCCACTCGGGCCGTGGCCGCGAACCTCGCCGCTCCGGGGGACCCCGAGGTGGCGATGGCCACCGTCCAGCCGGGCGAGGGCGCCATACGCCTCCTCTTCGGCGGGCGGGACCAGAACCGCAGGTTCGACCTCGCCAGCCAGGGCCGCCGCCAACCAGGGTCGTCCTTCAAGCCCTTCGTGTACCTGGCCGCGCTGCGGGCCGGCATCGACCCGAGAACCACCTTCGATGCATCCTCGCCCAAGATGCTCGAATACCAGGGCGAGAGGTACTCCGTCGACAACTACGAGGGTGGCGGGACCGGGGCGTCAACCGTCGACAACGCCATGACTCACTCCATCAACACCGTGTTCGCCCAACTCACCTTGGAGGCGGGGCCCTCGAACGTCGCCCGCACCGCGGAGACGCTCGGGGTCGAAGACGTGGACCAGAACGTGGGCTCGCGGCCCGCCGTCGGCCTCGGTGGGCTCCGCAGGGGCGTGACGCCCTTGGAGCAGGCGGCGGCGTTCGCCGCATTCGCCGCCAAGGGCACCTACGCCGAGCCCTACGCCATCGTGAGGATCGTCGACCGCTCGGGGGTGGAGGTCTACAGCCGCCGGCAGGTCACAAAGGGGGCCTTCAGCGCCAACGAGGCCGGGGTGTTGAACGCCGCCCTCCTGAGCGTCGTGCGCGACGGCACGGGGACCGCGGCCGCCATCGACCGTCCGGCGGCGGGCAAGACCGGCACCACCCAGAACTACGGAGACGCCTGGTTCGTCGGTTTCGTCCCCCAGCTCTCCACGGCGGTGTGGGTAGGACAGCCCGATCAGGTCGTGCCCATGCTGAGCGTCCACGGTCGGAGGGTGTCCGGGGGCTCGTTCCCGGCCCAAATCTGGGCCGACTACATGCGCGAGGCCGTTGCCCCGCTGCCCATCGAGGACATCTTCACCGCCTCACCCGACTCGCTCTCGCTCCGTGTACCGGAACCGCCGCCGCCCCCTGCGCCGCCCCCCGAAGACACCGTGCCACCGCCCGTCGTCGCCCCGCCTCAGCCGCCGGTGACGGCCCCCGCCGTACAACCCCCGCCACCCCCGCCTCCCCCGCCAACGGCCAAGCCCAAGCCGACCACCACCTCCACCGCGCCCGCGACGAGCACCACCACCACCACGACCACCAAGCCCAGGAACCCTTAGCTCGACGAGCGCAGAGATGAACCTTTGGTGGGAGGGGCTGCACCGTACCGATCTCCCGCTGGAGCTGGCGCACCTTCACTGGCGGGGCGAGCCCGGCGAAGCGCTCGTGCTCCGAGTGCCGACAGGCAGCGAGGAAGCCGGCTGGGAACCCGAGGCCCTCGCCGACGTGATCGTGGGGGGCGGCTTCAGCGTGGACCACCTGGACCGTTTCGGCGGGCGGGCGGGGCGCCTGGTGGCCACTGCTACGCGCATCCGGTCCCTTCCGGACACGGTGGGGGCGGCCATGAGACTGCTGGTCTGCGGGCTCAACCCCAGCCAGTACGCCGCCGACCGAGGGGTGGGCTACGCCCGGCCGGGCAACCGCTTCTGGCCCGCTGCGGTGGAGGCGGGCATCCTCACCCGTCCCCACGACCCGGTGCATGCCTTGGAAGCTCACGGGGTGGGGATGACCGATCTGGTCAAGCGGGCCACGCCCCGAGCCGACATGCTCAGCGCCGAGGAGTATCGGGACGGGGCGGCTCGGGTGGAACGCCTCGTCCGTTGGCTCGAGCCCCGGGCGGTGTGCTTCGTGGGACTGGCGGGGTGGCGGGCGGCCGTCGATCGGCATGCCCGTACGGGACTCCAACCCGAGCCCTTCGGCGGCCGCCCGGCCTACGTGATGCCGTCGACCAGCGGCCTCAACGCCCACTCGTCCCGGACGGAGCTGGCACAGCACCTGGCGGAGGCCGCGTCCCTGGCCGGCTGAAGGGCGTGGTCTATGTTCCACACATGCTGAACAAGGGCCCCATCCCCGCCGCCGTCCACGGGATCATCGAGTATCTCGCCGGTGTCCTTCTCATCGCCGCGCCCTATGTGTTCGACTTCGAGGCCACCAGGGCGACCACGCTGTCGGTCGGGGTCGGCGTCGTCATCCTGGTGGTGGCCGCGGTGAGCAAGGGTCCCACCGGCCTCATCGACGAGCTCCCGGTGTCCGCCCACGTGGTTCTCGACCTCGTGCTCGCCGTGTTCCTGATCGCCGCTTCGTTCCTGTTCGGCTTCTCCGAGGACGGCAAGGCCACCGCCTTCTTCATCGCCCTCGGCGTGGTCCATCTCCTCATAACCATCGCCACCAGGTTCGTGCGGACCGACGCCGCCGCCACCTGAGAACGGGTGAGCTCGAGCGCGGTCGCCGCCCATGCACTGGTGTTCGCCGCCGGTCTGGCCCTGGTCGTGGGCGCCTTGGCGTCGGCCATCCGCACCATGGTGGTACCGAGAGCCCTGCCCGCCATAATCGCCCGGTTCGTCTTCTCCGGCGTCCGCCAGCTGCTGAAGGTCCTGGGCGGCCGTTCGAAGAACTACGAGCGGCGCGACCGGGCCATGGCGTACTTCGCGCCACTGGGGCTGGTCCTGCTACCCGTCATGTGGCTCACCATGGCCCTCTCCGGCTACACGGCCATGTACTGGGGCCTGGGATCGATGTCGTTGCGGGGCGCCTTCACACTCTCCGGCTCCTCGCTGCTCACCCTTGGCTCCCACCCGGCGTCGGCTCTGCCAGAGCACGTGTTGAGCTTCACCGAGGCGGCGTGCGGCGTCGGCCTCCTCGCCCTGCTGATCACCTACCTCCCGAGCCAGTACACCACCTTCAACCGCCG
The DNA here is from genome assembly GCA_030777325.1 of Actinomycetota bacterium. Classification (GTDB taxonomy): domain Bacteria; phylum Actinomycetota; class Acidimicrobiia; order Acidimicrobiales; genus YB1-3. The sequence continues at coordinate 8,459 of JALYGF010000021.1, forward strand.
GGAGGTTGCGGTGGCCCTGCTCGAGGTCCGGGCCGGGACGCCTGCCTCGGGCCCGAACATGATCGAGCGCTACCACCGCATCAACTGGGACGGCGGCCTGACACAGGTGTGGAAGGACTGGGAGACGTGGTTCGCCGACCTCGAGGAGAGCCACACGTCCCTCCCCGCCCTCAGCTTCTTCCGCTCGCCCCGGCCCGAACGGTCCTGGATCACGGCTGCCGGTGCCGTGCTAGACGCCGCATCGCTGCGGGCGTCCACCATGGACGCGGCGCGGGACCCCGAGGCGGAGCTGTGCGTGCGCGCCGGCTACGTGGCTCTGCGCCGCATCGCCGACTTCTTCCGCATCTCCCACGATCCCGACCCCGCCCCGGACGATCCCATCTCCATCTCCCGTGAGGAGTACGACGAGGTGTGCGTTCGCCTGGAGAGGGTGGGCGTAGCCCTGAAGGCGGACCGTGACCAGGCTTGGCGGGACTTCGCCGGGTGGCGTGTGAACTACGACCGCGTGCTCGTGGAGCTGGCCGGCCTGACCATGGCGCCCCACGCGCCATGGTCGTCGGACAGGGCACCGGGGTCCCGCCCACCGCCACTGTTCGCCCACATACCGGGGAAGCGCCGGTAGGCCCGCCCGAGGAGCGGACTACGGCTCAAGCGCCGGCCACGTCCGCCGAGCGGGTGGTGAAGCCGAGCATCCACGAGGCGTCGGTCTCACCGTCGATGGTGAGGCGCCAGGTGTACCGGCCGCCGGGAGGCAGCGGCACCGGCCCGATGTTGATGGCCAGGGGAAGGTCGACAGGGCTGCCCACCGGTATGCCCTCGGGCTGGCCCACCTCGAAGTCACCCCGGACCTCGATGAGCTGGGTGCCGTCGGGGGTGTCGATCCCGACCGGCTGGCCGTCGGCGTCGACCAGGAAGAGCTCCCAGTGATGGGCCTCGGTGGCCTCGTGCCAGTCGACCTCCACCTTGATGGCGACAGCCGAAGGAGTGGCGTCGGGGCCGGTGATGCTCCATCCACCGCCGAGGATGTAGAGCTTGCCATCGGCCACTTGGGCCGCGTCGCACAACAGCATGGTCGCCTTCATCACCACAAGGTACCGGACGAGCATCGGCGCCGACCCGGCTGGGCCGGTCGGCGCCGACGGTGTCCAGCTCGCCGCCCGTGCTCTGCTCGGAAGGGAAATCAGGCCACGGAGGAGTTGGCCTCCACGGCGGTGCGGCCGTTGGAGCCGCTGGCCTCGCTCGAGATGGCCACGCGGCGGGGCTTGGCCTGCTCCGCCACCGGGATGGTGAGCGTGAGCACACCCTGGTCGTAGCTGGCCTCGATGGCGTCGGTGTCGAGGCTCTCGCCCAGGAACAGCTGGCGGGTGAACACGCCCTGCGGCCGCTCGGAGATCAGGACCTCGTCCTCCTGGCCCCTTGTCCACGAGCGCTCGGCCTTGATGGTGAGGACATTGCGCTCGACGGTGAGCTCCACCGAGTTCGGGTCGGTTCCCGGGAGGTCGAGGTGGACTACGAAGTTCTCGCCGCGGCGATAGGCGTCCATGGGAAGGACCGCTGGCATCTGGCGGTTCGCTCCGCTGGCCTGCCCGCTCAGGCGGTCCAGCTCCCGGAAGGGGTCGAATCGCATCAACATGGCTTGCTCCTTTCTGTCCCGGTCCCTTCGACCGGGGAATGTACATGAAGGCAAGGTAGTTGACAAGTGAACACTCAAGTTTATTCCGCCCCGAAGTGCAGCTAGGCCGGAGAAGGAGGAGAGGAACTAGGTGAGCGCGGCATTCAGCCCGGACCGGTGGACGATCAGAACACAGGAGGCGTTCCAGGCCGCGCTGGAGACGGCGCGCGCCCGCAACCATCCCGAGGTGACCCCCGACCACCTCCTGGCCGCACTGGTGGGCCAGGAGGAGGGCGTGGTGCTTCCGGTCCTCGAGAAGGTGGGGGTGGCCCCGCTCGCTGCGCGCAACCGTGTGGAGGAAGCCCTCGACCGCCTGCCCAAGGCCTACGGCGCCGACCCCCAGGTCGGCAGGGCCCTCCGCGACGCCATGGGTGCGGCCGACGCGGCCCGAGGCGAGCTGGGTGACGAGTACCTGTCCACCGAGCACCTCCTGCTGGCCCTGGCCGACCGTCTGGGTGTGGGCCGGGAGCAGCTGCTGGCCGCCCTCCGGGAGGTGCGGGGCAGCCACCGGGTCACCTCACAGAACCCCGAGGAGTCCTACCAGGCCCTCCAGCGCTTCGGCCGGGACCTCACCGAGGCCGCCAGGGCCGGAAAGCTGGATCCGGTGATCGGTCGTGACGAGGAGATCCGCCGGGTCATCCAGGTCCTCTCCCGTCGAACCAAGAACAATCCCGTGCTCATCGGCGAACCCGGAGTGGGCAAGACCGCCATCGTCGAGGGCCTGGCCCGGCGCATCGTGGAAGGCGACGTCCCGGAGAGCCTCCGGGAGAAGCGCCTCGTCGCACTGGACCTGTCGTCAATGGTGGCGGGTGCCAAGTACAGAGGTGAGTTCGAGGAGCGCCTGAAGGCAGTCCTGAAGGAGATCGCCGACTCCGAAGGCGAGGTCGTCACCTTCATTGACGAGCTGCACACAGTGGTCGGCGCCGGCAACGCCGAAGGGGCGATGGACGCCGGCAACATGATCAAGCCCATGCTGGCGCGGGGCGAGCTGCGCATGATCGGCGCCACCACGCTCGACGAGTTCCGCAAGCACATCGAAAAGGACCCGGCTCTCGAGCGCCGCTTCCAGCAGGTGCTCGTGGGCCAGCCCACGGTGGAGGACACGGTCGCCATCCTGCGCGGCCTGAAGGAGCGCTACGAGGTCCACCACGGCGTCCGCATCCAAGATGCCGCCCTAGTGGCCGCGGCCGTCCTCTCCGACCGATACATCACTGCCCGGTTCCTTCCCGACAAGGCCATCGACCTCGTGGACGAGGCCGCCAGCCGACTACGCATCGAGATCGATTCCATGCCCACGGAGATCGACGTGGTGGAGCGGCGGATGCGCCAGCTCGAGATCGAACGGGTGGCCCTCTCCAAGGAGACCGACGAGGCGTCCAAGGAGCGGCTCGAAGCCCTCGACCGGGAGCTGGCCGACCTTCGCGAGCAGTCGTCGTCGATGAAGGCGCACTGGCTGGGCGAGAAGGAGGCCATCGCCCACATCCAGTCGCTGAAGGAGCAGCTCGAGTCCCGCCGTGAGGACGCCGAGCGCTTCGAGCGTGAGGGTGACCTGACCAAGGCGGCGGAGATCCGCTACGGCGAGCTGCCCCACCTCGAGCGCGACGTGGCCGAGGCCTCCTCCCGCCTGGCCGAGCTGCAGGCCACCCAGAAGATGCTGAAGGAGGAGGTCGACGAGGAGGACGTGGCCGAGGTCGTCTCCAAGGCCACCGGCATCCCTGTCTCCCGGCTCATGGAGGGCGAGGTCCACAAGCTCGTGCGCATGGAGGACGTCCTCCACGAGCGGGTCGTGGGCCAGGAAGCCGCCGTCCATGCCGTTGCTTCGGCGATCCGCCGTAGCCGCGCCGGCCTGTCCGACCCCAACCGGCCCATCGGCTCGTTCCTGTTCCTCGGGCCCACGGGCGTGGGCAAGACCGAGCTGGCAAGGGCCCTGGCCGGGTTCCTGTTCGACGACGAGCGGGCCATGGTCCGCATCGACATGGGCGAGTACCAGGAGCGCCATACCGTCGCCCGTCTGGTCGGCGCCCCACCCGGGTACGTCGGCTACGACGAGGGTGGCCAGCTCACCGAGACCGTGCGGCGCCGGCCCTATGCCGTGGTGCTGCTCGACGAGATCGAGAAGGCCCACCCCGACGTGTTCAACGTGCTGCTCCAAGTGCTCGACGACGGCCGTCTCACCGACGGCCAGGGCCGCACGGTGGACTTCACCAACGTCGTGCTGGTCATGACGTCGAACCTGCAGGGCGAGCCGGCGGACTTCTTCAAGCCCGAGTTCGTCAACCGCATAGACGAGATCATCCGCTTCCGGCCATTCACCCGGGACGACATCGCCCGCATCGTGACCATCCAGCTCGAGCACCTGCGCCGGCGCCTGGCGGAGCGGCGCCTCACCCTGGAGGTCACCGACGACGCCCTGGACTGGCTGGCGGAGCGGGGCTACGACCCCGTGTACGGTGCCCGGCCTCTGAAGCGGGTCATCCAGCGCGAAGTGTCCGACAAGCTCGCCCTCGCTCTGCTTGAGGGCCATTACCAGGAGGGCGGCAACGTGAAGGTCGACGTGGAGGCCGACGCCATCGTGCTGCGCTAGGGACGAGTCCGGGCTCCGTCCCGGCTCAGCCCTCCCACGAGGCTTCGGGGAACTCCGGCGGCCAGCCCGGGACCGGCAGCTTGTTGCTGCCGGCATGGGCCACCAGCCATGTCCCTGCCGTGCGGTGCATGAGGAACGGCCGGGCGACGTAGAGGGTCTCACCGTCCGGGACGATCGCCCCCTCCTCCCGGGTATAGACCACCACCTCGTATCCCGGGCCCATGGGCCGCGACCTTGCTGCCACGGCCCACCGGCTCAGGTCGAACTCCTGCCAGGTCCGGTGGTAGGTCTCGAGGACCACGGCGGCGAAATCCTCCCAGAGCGGATGAGCAGGGCCCTCCTCGCACATGGAGGCGGCCACGTCGTCGAGGCTCTCACTCACCAGCTCCGGCTCACCGCGCTGAGGCCAGATCCAGGCCTGGACCTGGGCCAGGCGGAAGGGGGCGTCGCTGAGCAGCCAGGCGGTCGCCCAGTCGCCCTCCTGCATCACGGCGTCGATCCAACGTCGAGCAACCCGGCCCGAGCTCGCAGCACCGCCGCCGTTGGAACCTCCTGGCGTGGTGGCTCGGCTCATGGCCTTAGATTCTCACCCATGGGCGCAACGGGCCGGGTTCCGTACACGATTCGGCAGCGCCTGCGGTACCGCCTCGACAACCTGTTCTCCCGCGGCGCCACTGGGATGGTGGCCTGGCTGGGCGCGGCCACACTGGCCCTCATCCTCCTCACGACCACGGTGGCCACGGTTGCGGGCATAGGTCCGGAGGGTGAGGGCGTCGGCTTCATCGAGTCGCTGTGGCTCAACATGTTGCGCACGCTGGACCCGGGAACCATGGGGGCCGACGTGGGGTGGCCTTTCAGGGTCATCTCCCTGGTCACCACCTTGGGCGGGATCCTGATCGTTAGCTCGCTCATCGGCCTCCTGGCCAGCGCCATCAGCGCCAAGGTGGAGGAGCTCCAGCGGGGAAAGAGCCTGGTGCTGGAGACGGGCCACACGTTGGTCTTGGGCTGGTCGCCGAAGATCTTCCCCATCCTGTCGGAGCTTCTCCTGGCGAACGCCAACCAGCGATCGGCGTCGATCGTCGTCCTGGCACCCGTTGACAAGAGTGAAATGGACGAACAGATCCGCTCCCGGGTCGGGGAACCGGCCAACGTCCGCATCCTCTGTCGGACAGGCGTGCCCTTCGAGCATGCCGACCTGGCCATCGCCAATCCCCAGTACGCCAAGTCGGTCATCGCCCTCGGTCCGGCCGAGGTCGACCAGGACGCCCAGGTGATAAAGACCGTGCTGGCGCTGGTGGGCAACGAGCTCGTTCCCAGGGACGTGCCCGTGGTGGCCGAGATCGCGCACCGACGCAACGCCGACGCGCTGCGGGCCGCGACTGGCAACCAGGTGGTCGTCATCCAGCCCGCCGAGGTCATCGCCCACGTCACTGCGCAGATCTCGCGCCAGCCGGGCCTCAGCGTCGTCTACCAGGAGCTGCTCGACTTCGATGGCGACGAGATCTACTTCCATGAGGAGACGGCGCTGGTCGGAGCGGAGTTCGGTGACTGCCTGAACGCCTTCGAGTCCTCCGCCGTGATGGGCGTGCGCTTCGCGGATGGTCGAGTCCAGGTGAAGCCGCCGATGGACACGGTCCTCCGCCCCGGCGACCAGGTCATCGCCATCGCCGCGGACGACGACAAGATCACCTTCACCGGCTTCTCGGTCGTAGAGCCTGCCGCGCCCGCCCACGTGGCGGCCCGCGCGGAGTCCGAGCCCGAGCGCATCCTCGTCCTGGGCTGGAACGAGCTCGGTCCGCTCATCATCCGAGAGCTGGATCGCTACGTCTCGCCAGGGTCCAAGGTCAAGGTTGCGCTGGATCCGAACCTGGTGGGCGATGGGACCATCGGCATCCACCAGGACCTCACCAACCTGTCTGCTCACTTCGAGGACGCCGGCAAGGATCACGATGACGTCGACCGGCTCCTTCGTGAGGACGATTACGGCAACGTGATGATCCTCTGCTACCGGCATGGCGTCACGGAGGCCCAGGCCGACGCGAGGGCCCTGATGACACTGCTGCAGACCCTGCAGACGGCGAGCACGCTCGATCGGCCGGTCCACGTGATCACCGAGCTTCTCGACGTGCGCGATGTCCGCCTGGCGCCGCAGACCACAGCCGACCATTTCGTGGTCAGCGAGCGACTGAGCAGCCTCCTCCTGGTGCAGCTGTCGGAGAACGTGGGCCTGCTCGGCCTGTTCGCCGACCTCTTCGATGCCGAGGGCGCGGAGATCTACCTGCGGCCCGCGAACACCTACCTGGAGAAGGGGGAAACCGTTCGGTTCTCGTCGCTGGTCGAGTCAGGGAGGAGGCGGGAGGAGATCGTCCTGGGGTACCGGATCGCCTCCCTCGCCCACGCCGAGGAAGAGGCCTTCGGCGTATTCCTCAACCCGCCCAAGTCGCGGTCCGTTACGCTCAGCCCCGACGACTCGCTGATCGTGCTCGCCGAGGACGCCTGATTCGATCGGCGGCTGTTTCGACCGCACGGGTTCAGGACTTCAGCAGTCGCTCCACGGCCGCCGTGGCCTCGCTGACCTTGGCGGTGGCCTCTGCGCCGCCCTTGGCCGCCGCTTCGCTGACGCAGTGCTCCAGGTGCTCGTGGAGGAGGCCGACCGCCACGCTGTGAAGCGCCTTGTTGACGGCGGCGATTTGGGTCAGGACGTCGATGCAGTAGGTGTCCTCGTCGATCAGCCGCTGCAGGCCTCGGACTTGGCCCTCGATGCGGCGGAGCCGCTTCAGGTAGTCGTCACTCTGCGCTGTGTAGCCCTGCATCCGAACCTCTTCCTCGTGCTTCTCCTCATGACAACTTTACCCCGGGAGGGTATATTCATTCCCATGGCTCGACAAGGAGGACAAACCGGATGAAGCGTCTCGTCGCCGTGCTGGCCGTGCTGGGTCTGACCGTGACCGCGTGCGGGAGCAAGGAGGAGGCCAAGAAGCACAACGAGGCCGACGTCGAGTTCGTGCAGGGCATGATCCCCCATCACGAGCAGGCCATCCACATGTCCGAACTGGCCGCCAAGCACGCCAACAGCCCCGACGTGAAGACCATCGCCTCCACCATCACCACCAAGCAGGAAGAAGAACTCAAGACCATGGAGACGCTGCTACACGAGTGGGGCGTCAAGAAGGAGGAAGCCGGTGGCCATGATGCCCACGGAGGGGCCAAGGCCGTGCACCCGGGCATGCTCTCCGAGCCGGAGCTCAAGGAGCTGGAGGAGACCAAGGGGGTCGAGTTCGACAAGCTCTTCCTGAAGAGCATGATCGAGCATCACAAGGGCGCCATAACCATGGCAGAGGAGGCGGAGCACAAGGGAGAGAACAAGGAGGTCAAGAAGCTGGCCGCCGAGATCAGGCGGGGCCAGGAGCACGAGATCGAGGAGATGGAGAAGGAGCTGGTGGGCCTCTAGGAGCTCAGGAGGCCAGGCGGAGGCCGGAGGCGGCGGTCAGCCCATCCGGTTGGCCATGGCCGCCATCAGCAGCAGGCCCCCGTCGACGACGTAGGAGGCGCCCGTGGTGTAGGAGGCCTCTGAGCTGGCCAGGTGAACGATGGCCTGGGCGATCTCGCGGGCGTCCCCCGGCCGGCCCATCGGGATCCCGGACCGGTCCTTCCCTCTGGGATCCTCGTCGGGCTGACCGGTCATCGGGGTGGCGATCTCGCCGGGGGCGACGGCGTTGACGGTGATGCCGTGCTCGGCCAGCTCCAGAGCCATCACCTTGGTGAGCAGACCCAGCCCCCCTTTGGAGGCGCAGTACGCCGACGCTCCTGCGAGCGGCACGTGCTCGTGCACCGAGGTGACGTTCACTATGCGACCTCCCCGCCCGCCGCCCACCATGCGCCGGGCCGCCCGCTGGGAGCAGAGGAAGGCGCCGTTCAAGTTCACGTCGAGGACATGGCGCCACTCGTCGAAGCCCTGCTCCAGGAAGGGGGAGGAGGATCCGGTGCCGGCGTTGTTGACGAGCACGTCCAGGCCGCCAAGGGCGTCGGCCAACTCGTCGATCACGTCCGCCGCATCGGGCAGCTGGGTGAGGTCGAGACGGCGGAGCTCGGCCCGCCGGCCCAACCCCTCGATCTCCTCAACCGTTCCGGTGGCGCCCTCCTCGTCCTCGTGCCAGGTGACGCCCACGTCGCAACCGGCCTGGGCCAGCGCCACGGCAGTGACCTTGCCAATGCCCGAGTCGGATGCGGTGACGATCGCCGACCTGGTCATGATTCGGTCGCCCCGCTGGACCAGCGCAGGAGGGCGCCGAGGCCTTCGCTCGGGCCATCGGCCCCCGTCTGGCCGGGGATGACGCGCACGCCTGCCCCGGTGCCGAGGGCCGCCCGCACCGCCACGTCCACCAGACGGGCGCGCTGGTGCTCGTCGACGCCCATGGCCTGGATGGTGTCCTCGCTGAGGGCCGCGTGGGTGGGTTCGGGCCCGAACCAGGCGTGGCGGTCGTCGGCGGGGTCGTCGTGAACCAGGAGTGTCTCCACCTGCGCCATTGCCAGCGCCTCAAAGGTGCGAGCAGGGCCGTCCGAGGCCCGATCGTCCTGGCCCGCCTCCTCCCGGAACTTGGCCAGCACGGCGTCGGTGTCATGTGCCACGGCGACTTCCACCAGCCGGTCGACGGCGGCGACCACGTCGTCGATCGAACCGTCCGGGGACCGCCCGCCATCGACGATCTCCATCTTCTCCAGCACTTCCTTGGGCAACTCCTCCTGGAGCAGCTCCAGAGCGCGGACGTCGCCGGTCGCAACGACGAGCCTGGCGTCCACCTCTTGGACGAGGCGCACCACCTCGTCACTCACCGCCTTTGCGTTCTGTTCCCACAGACTCTCCACCCGGTGGTGGTTGCGGCGCTGTGACTCACCATGGGGTGCCGACGAACCCACGAGGTCCCTTCCGCCCTGAGCCTGTCGCTGGATGTTGGGGGCAGCGGCCCGCAGCCCGAACAGGTCGGCGCCACGCCTGTCGACTAGGACGGCAACGTGGGGCGGCGACGACTGGCGCCACCGCAGCACCGGGGTCAGCAGGGGAAGCGGCGTCCACCGGCCCACGTCCTGGGGGGGTGGGTCGGGATGGTGCTCGGCGTGGAGGAGACCTCCTGGAGTGGCGAACACCGCCAGGCACTGACCCATCAGGTGAGCATCGGCAACGAGGGGGTCGACCATTCCCAGGACGTCCTCGGGGGCGCCCTCCCCCGCCAACGTCGAGCGCAGGGAGCTCCAGCGCTGCTCGGATCGCTGAGCGGCGTTGTCGATCCCGGCTTCGGTGGTGAGGTACACGGAGAGGAAGGGGCCGTCGGCCAGCACGAGCTCGGTCAGCTCGGCGGCGGTCACGGCCACCTGAGGGGTGGCGCTCGAGTGTTCCATCGAGTCAGTCTGCCCGGTCCGGCGCGACCGGTGCGAAGCAGCAAGCGGGTTTCCGGTTGCCTCCTCGGGGGCACAGCTCAGGCATGTCACTGCTGATGATCATCCTCATCGTCCTGGTCGTCCTCCTGCTGCTGGGCGGTATCGGCGGCCCTCGCTACTACCGCGGCCGCCGTCGACTCTGACCTTGCCGCGCCGGGGCTGTGACAACAGCCCCCGTTGATCGACAAGGTCATGTGCAGAGCTGCGATGGCAGGGCGGTGGTCCCAGTCCCAGGTCGGTGCGGGGGCATGCCATGATCAGCGATGCAATGGTGAGCCCCGGCGTCGTGCAGGGGATGGCGTCCGTGGCGACGGCCCCTCCCTCGATGCGTCCTCTGGTGGTCCTGCCCACCCACGACGAAGCGGAGAACATCGTCTGGGTCCTCGAGGCCCTGCGTGATGCCGTCCCGGTGGCGGATGTCCTGGTTGTCGACGACGCCGGGACGGACGACACCGCCGCCGTGGCCGAACAGGCGGCCGCCCGCCTCGGCAGGATCGAGGTGCTGCGGCGGCCGGAGAAGGCCGGTCTCGGCACCGCCTACCTGACGGGCTTCGCCGTCGCCGTGGAGCGCGGCTACAGGGCCGTCGTCGAGATGGACTCGGACCGCTCCCATGATCCCCGGGCACTCGTCGCGCTGCTCGCGGAGCTCGACGCCGGTGCCGACCTCGCCATCGGCTCCCGCTACGTCCCCGGCGGGTCCATCCCCCGATGGGCCGCATATCGTCGGGCGCTCTCGAGCCTGGGCAACCGCGTCGCCACCGCCGCCCTCGGCACCCATGTGGGCGATCTCACCTCGGGCTTCCGTGCCTACCGGTTGGAGGCACTGAAGAGAGCAGACCTGTCCGGAGTGCGCTCCGAGGGCTACGGCTTTCAGATCGAGATGGCGGCGCGGGTGATGCGTGCCGGTGCCAAGGTGGTCGAGGTCCCCATCACCTTCCACGACCGCACCCGCGGCGCCTCCAAGCTCTCGGGCCGCATCGTGGTGGAGGCGTTGGTCCTCTGCGCCAGCCTGTGGTGGCAGCTCAATAGACCTCGGGCACGAAGCTCTGCTCCTCGACCGGCGGCCGCACGTAGCTGGCGTCGTCCTGTCTAGGAGGCAGCACGAGCTCGGTTGTCTGCGGTTCCCCGTACGGAACCAGGCTGAGCAGGTGGTAGATGCAGTTGAGCCGGGCCCTGGCGTGGTTCTCTCCGTCCGCCACCACGGCGCCCGCCGGCGAGCGGACTGCGCTCCGGCTCCGGTCTCACCTGGCCAGTAATGCCCGCCGGAGACGTCGAGGAGTTCGACGTCGTCGTCGTAGGGGGCCGCTGTGCCGGTTCGCCGCTCGCCACCCACCTGGCCCGCTCCGGGCTCGGCGTCTGCGTGGTCGACCGGGCCGAGTTCCCGAGCGACACCATCTCCACCCACCTCTTCCAGGCCGAGGGCGTCGCCGCCCTCGACCGCCTGGGGGTGACCGAGCGTCTCCTGGCGACGGGAGCGCCGTGGATCGAGTCCGTATCGATGCGGGTGGAGGACATCACGGTGTCGCAACGCCTTCCCCGCCGTCCGAGTGACGCCGGGCCTGCGTTGTGCGTGCGGCGGCCTGTGCTGGACACAATCCTGGTCGAGCGGGCCCGGGAGGCCGGAGTCCGGGTGCGCACCTCCGTGCGTGTAACTGGGCTGGTGGAGCGCGACGGAAGGGTGTGCGGCGTCCATGCCCTGACGGGCGACGGCCGCCAAGTGGAGCTTCGCGCCCCACTAGTGGTGGGCGCCGATGGTGCCGGCTCGACGGTCGCCCGCCTGGTGGGCGCTCGCAGTTACCACGTGGTGGCCAACCAGCGCTTCGGCTACTGGGCCTATTTCGAGGGGGCCAAATGGGAGCCGCCCGCCGCCATCACGTTCGAGCGCTGGGACGACGAGCTGGTCATCGGAGCGCCGACCGACAGCGGTATGTACATCGCCATGACGCTGCCTCCGCTGGGGCGCCTGTCTTCCTTCACCACCCACCTCGAATCCAGCTTCGACGCCGACCTTGCGGCTTCACCCATGGTCAGCGCAATCGTCGGCGGAGCAAGGCGCATCGGCCGGCCCCGGGGAACGGCCGGCTACCCCGGCTACTTCCGTGAGTCCGCCGGCCCTGGGTGGGCCCTGGTGGGCGACGCCGGCCACTTCAAGGACCCAACCCCGGGCCAGGGGATATCGGATGCACTGCGGCAGGGGGAGACCCTGGCCGAGGCCATCGTGCAAGGACTAGGTGGGGCGTGCTCCCTCGATGCCGCCTTGGCCCAGTGGTGGCGCTGGAGGGACGACGACGCCTTCGAGATGCACTGGTTCTGCAGCGACATGGGCGCAGCCGGCCCCGTGCCCCGGCCCTTCCTGGAGATGGTCCGTGACTTCGCGTCCCGACCCAACGGCCTCGATCCCTGGTTCGAGATCCTGAGCCACCGGCTGGCCCCTTCCAGGGTCCTTACCCCGGGACGGCTCCTCGCCGCCACCGCTCGCCTTCTACGACGAGGGTCGGAGCCGAGGACGGCGGTGATGCATGAGGCATGGACGTTGGCAGCCAACGACGCCCGCCGGAAGTGGCTGCGCAAGCGACCGTGGCTAGGCCGTTACAGCCTTCGGGCGTGAGGGATCGAGGGCGGATGCACCCGTCAGCATCTCGCCCACTGCGGCCGAAGGCTGCGGCCTGGCGAAGTAGTACCCCTGGGCGAAGGCGCATCCGAGAGCCCTCAGGTGTGCGAGCTGGGCCGCGCTCTCCACACCCTCCGCCACCGTCGTCAGCGAGAGGGCCTTGACCATCTTCACGATGGCAACGGCCAGCGACCACTCGTCCGGTGAGGTCGTGATGCCGGCGACGAAGGATCGGTCGATCTTCACCACGTCCACGGGCAGCCGGCGAAGGTAGGTGAGCGAGGAGTAGCCCGTGCCGAAGTCGTCGATGCTCAGCTTGACGCCGAGGCCCTTGAGCCGGTGAAGGTTGTCGATGCTCGCATCGAAGTCGCTGACCAGCGCGGTCTCGGTGATCTCGAGGACCAGGCAACCCGGGTCGAGCCCTGAGTCCAGCAGGATGCGTGACACTTCTGTGACCAGTCCCGACTGGCGGATCTGCCGGGCCGAGAGGTTGACGCTGACGTAGAGAGGCGGATCGCTCGGATGGTGACGCTGCCACTCGAGGGCCTGGCGGCATGCGGTCTCCAGGACCCACCGGCCGAGGGACATGATGACGCCCGTCTGCTCTGCCACCGGGATGAAGCGGTCCGGCGGGATGAGGCCGTGTCGGGGGTGCCGCCATCGCACCAGCGCCTCCAAGCCCATGACCGTCCCGGAGTCGGTCGCAACGATGGGCTGGTAGTGCAGTTCCAGCTCGTCGCGCTCGACGCAGCCCCGGAGGTCAGCCGCCAGCTCGAGACGGCCTCGCACGCAGGCGTGCATGGCCGCGTCGTAGGTCTGGGCATGGTTGCCTCCATTGGCCTTGGCCCAGTACATGGCGGCGTCGGCACACTGCATGACGGCGTCGTCGTCCGCCATCTCCGCGACCCAGACGGCGACGCCGGTGCTGGCGTAGGCCATGACCTCCCGGCCCTCCAGGGCGACTGGAGCCCGGCACGCCACGACGATCCGTTCAGCCACGCTCTCGGCCCCGGAGCGGCTCGTGTCCTCCAACAGCAGGGCGAATTCGTCGCCGCCCACTCGGGCCGCGGTGTCGCCGGGCCGCAGGCAGCCACGAATTCGCTCCGCCACCTGGAGCAGCAACTGGTCGCCGGCCCCGTGGCCCAGCGTGTCGTTGACCTCCTTGAAGCCGTCGAGGTCGACGATCAGGACCGCCGGCGGCGCTCCCCGGCGCCGCGCCACCTCGAGCGCCTTGTCCAGGCGATCGTGAAAGAGGGCTCGGTTGGCCAGGCCGGTCAGGTCGTCGTAGAAGGCTTTGCGGCGCAGCTCTTCGGCCAGGCGTTTGCGCTCGGTGACGTCACGCATGTTGAGGACCACTCCACCACCCTCGAAGGAACCGGCCAGGCTGGTGGCCACGCAGTCCATGTCCCGCCACGAGCCGTCGCGGTGGCAGAGACGCACCTCGAAGGACGTGGCGGCCGAAGGCTCTGTGCCCGCCTTGGCCATATGAGTGAGGACACGGACATGGTCATCGGGGTGCACCAGCTCGCTGAAGTCGTCGTAAACCTCCTCAGCCGGGTGTCCGAGGACGGTCCGGGTCGACGGGCTGCGGTAGCGAATGCTCCCGTTCGTGCCCACCGCCATCACCACGTCGGACGAGTGCTCCACCAGAGATCCGAACCAGTGCTCCTGCTTCACCAGCTCGTTGGTGCGCCGCTCCACCGTTGTCTCAAGATCGTTGGTGAGCGAGATGCTCTCGACCAGGATGACCAGCTGTCGGAGTCCGAAGAGGGCTAGGACAGCGACCGCGTTCAACAAGAGGAACGGATCGTGCCAGCCGACCGCCCGTCTGGCCGCCATCACCAAGGCGACCACCAAAGGGACGTAAGGGATGGCCTCCTGCAACAGGGTGAGCCGGTTCTCGGGCATTTCCGCGGCGTCGTCGTCCACAGTCGTGGGCGCCCGGGTCGCCAGCGCCACCAAGAGGAAGGCGGCGGCCCAGCCGAGGTCGAGAATGGTGCCCGGTGTGTAGCCGGCGCCCGCGACCTGGGATGCATAGACGCTGTCCGACACGGCAAGGACGAGCAGGCCGCCGCCCATGACCAGCCAGGGGAGACGGGCGCCGGCCCGCCGCCTCATGCCGAGGCAGAGGACCAGCGCGACCATGACCACGTCGACGACGGGATAGGCCAGCCCGACCAGTCGAGCGAACGGGTCCCCTCCTTCGGCCCGGTACAGCGGGCCCAGAACGCCCAACCAGCTCACGAGGAGCACCGCCGACGCGATGGCAAGCCCGTCCAGCACGGTTCGGAATCGAGACACGATGCGGGACGAGCCTCCCGGGAAGGCGAACAGAGCGATGACCGCCGGCACTGAGTAGCCGAGGTAGCCGACCTCGGCCAGTGTTGGGAACGGCGAGTACCGGCGCAGAACCAGCTCGTAGAAGCACCAGACCGCTCCCCCGAAGGCCCAGGTGAAGACGGCGGCGGCCATGAAGCGCCATGCCCGAGCCCCTGGTCCTCCTCGGTGGGCAGCTCGCAGGCAGGACCAGCCGGCAGCCACCGGGAAGACCACGAAGGAGAGGTCGCTCACCACCCGGTCCACCCATGGCGTGCCGGGGCCGGCCAGAAGCCAGGTGGCGAAGAGGGCGAGAGACAAGGCGACAGCCACCACCGATCGTCTGAACGCTTTAAATGCCGTCGCTGAAGGCGTCATGCAGACTCCGCCGTCAGGTCGCTCGTGAGCACCCAGTGCAGGCCGAGGTTGCGCACCACTTCGAGCAGGGCGTCGAAGCCAACTGGCTTGATGAGATAGGAGTTGGCACCAGCCGAGAAGGCGCGGTCGATGTCGACCGGATCCTCCGACGCGGTCAGGACCACGGCCGGCACGTGGCTCATGCCGGACGTCTCACGCATCCTCCTTAGGACCTCGAGTCCCGACATGTCGGGGAGGTGGAGGTCGAACAGGCCCAGCACCGGGAATGGGTAGAGCCCCCTGTCGGCGTAGAAGCCCTCGCCCTCGAGGTAGGCCAGAGCCTGCTCTCCCTCGTCGAAGACGAGGATGGGATTGACCAACCCGGCTGCCTTCAGTGCGGCTCGGATCAGCAGGGCGTGCTGGGCGTCGTCCTCGGCCACCAGAATCGAGGCAGGCGTCGGGCCGTTCACGACGACGCCCCACCGGACAAGGCGAGGGACTCCAGGGCCCCGCCTACCCGTTCGAGCTCGGCCTCGGCCTCGGCCACGAGAACGCCCGCCGCCTGCATGTCTCCGTTGCGAGCCGCCGCCTCCAAGCGGGCGCAAACCGCTGTGGCGTCGGTCGCTCCCACGCCGCTGGCCGTGCCCTTGAGCGTGTGGGCCACCTCCCGCAGGGTGGACGCGTCACCTTCATGCAGCGCGTTCTTCAGGCGGTCGAGGCGCACGGGCGTGTCCCGATGGAACACCTCGACCAGCTCGCTCATCAGGTCGAGGCCGGACCGCTCGGCCAGGGTGCGCAGCTCGGCCAGGTGTCCAGGATCGAGAATGGTGGGTTCGGCGCCGTTCGAGGAGTCACCCGCATCCTCGGGCGGCTGAGCCAAATCGGCAGCGGCATCGCCGCTCACCCATCGCGACAGAGCCATGGCCAGGTCGCGTTGGCGCAAGGGCTTGGACAGGTAGTCGTCCATCCCCGCGTCGAGGCAGCGCTCACGGTCGCCGGCCATGGCCGAGGCGGTAAGGGCGATGATCGGGGTGTGCCCTTCCTCGCCCTCCCGGCGTCGGATCTCGGCGGTGGCCACGTAGCCGTCCATCTCCGGCATGTGGCAGTCCATGAGGATGGCGGCATAGGAACGGTCGGCCACGGCCCGCACCGCCTCCGCACCGGTGCCGGCGATGTCGACACTGAAACCCATTTTCTCCAGCGTGCGGGCCGCCACCTTCTGGTTGACCTCGTTGTCCTCGGCGAGGAGGAGGCGGGCACGGCGGCGGGACCGGGCTTCGCTCAGGCGCTGCGGGGTCAGGGGCGCGGCGGCAGTCGGTGTCTCGTCACCCATCACCAGAGCCAGGGCGTCGTAGAGCTGGGACTGGCGGACCGGCTTTGTGAGGTGGGCGGCGATCCTGAGCTCCGCCGAGGGGCGCTGCGCCAGCTCGACGGAAGAGGAGAGGAGTACCAGGCGCAGCTCGGCGAGGTCGGGGTCCTCGGAGATGGCCAGGGCGACGTCCAACCCGTCCATGCCGGGCATGTGGTAATCGAGGATGGCGACCTCGAAGGCACGCTCGGTGCTCTTGGCTTCCTGGAGTAGGTCCATGGCCTGCGGGCCACCCGGAGCGGTGGTCACCACCATCGACCATGCCGTCAGCATCTGCTCGAGGATGGCCCTGTTTGTGGCGTTGTCGTCCACGACGAGGACCCGTAGGCCCTCCAGGTGCCACCGTGGGTTCGGCACGGGTTCGCAGCTCTGAGCCGATGCCAGCTCGAGGCGAGCGGTGAACCAGAATGTGCTCCCCCGGCCGGGCCGGCTTTCCACGCCCATGGTCCCGCCCATCAGCTGCACCAGGCGCGAGCAGATGGCGAGGCCCAAGCCGGTGCCACCGAAGCGGCGGGTGGTGCTGGTGTCCGCTTGGGAGAAGGCCTCGAACAACCGGTCCCGGTCCGCAGCGGGTATGCCAATGCCCGTGTCGGACACCTCGACCCGCACCTCGGCGTGGTCCTCGTCCTTGTTCACCACGGTCACCCCGACCACCACCTCGCCCTCGTCGGTGAACTTGACGGCGTTGCTGAGCAGGTTGAGCAACACCTGACGAAGGCGGTTGGGATCTCCGCGAAAGGCGCACGGGACGTCCGCCGGGATCAGACAGGCCAGCTCCAGACCCTTGGCATGGGCCGCTTCGGAGACCACTTGAGCCGCATCCTCGACCAC